>NZ_CP024627.1:3003140-3304711 GCF_024449095.1 Vibrio coralliilyticus | reverse complement strand
TGATCCACATTTGAGCCATTTCTCACAGATCCATCATCTGGTGATAAGTCTGTGAATCAAGCTTTCGCAAGATGTGGTTTTATTCCGATCTCTGCTTTGGATTGTTTGCAGTGCTTGACATGAAACTGCCCACTTTTGCTACGGCAGCTTATTCCACAGACGTCTAGGATATTGCTCTTGGTTATTTATCTAATTAACTAAAGTGACAGTAGTATTTGTGCCTATAAAATTATGGAGTTGTACTATGAAAAACTGGATTAAAGCTGCTGTAGCAGCAATTGCGCTTTCTGCTGCGACGGTTCAAGCCGCGACTGAAGTTAAAGTCGGTATGTCTGGCCGCTACTTCCCATTCACTTTCGTTCAGCAAGACAAGCTGCAAGGCTTCGAAGTGGACCTATGGGATGAAATTGGTAAGCGTAACGATTACAAAGTGGAATACGTTACGGCAAACTTTTCTGGTTTGTTTGGTCTGCTAGAGACAGGTCGTATTGATACGATTTCAAACCAGATCACCATGACGGATGCTCGTAAAGCCAAATACCTTTTTGCTGACCCATACGTTGTTGATGGTGCGCAGATCACTGTTCGTAAAGGCAACGACAGCATCCAAGGTATTAAAGATCTTGAAGGCAAAACGGTAGCGGTTAACCTAGGTTCAAACTTTGAGCAGCTGCTACGCAACTACGACAAAGACGGCAAGATCAACATCAAGACTTACGATACAGGTATCGAACACGATGTGGCACTTGGTCGTGCAGACGCGTTTGTTATGGACCGTCTATCAGCACTTGAGCTGATCAAAAAAACTGGTCTACCACTGCAACTTGCTGGCGAACCGTTTGAGACGATTCAAAACGCTTGGCCTTTCGTTGACAATGACAACGGCAAAAAGCTTCAGGCTGAAGTGAATAAAGCACTGGCTGAAATGCGTACTGACGGTACACTGGAGAAAATTTCTCAGAAATGGTTTGGTGCTGATATCACTAAATAACCACTGTTGAGTATTGCTCGTCCGGTTGAGGCACTCAACCGGATTTGCTCTTAACCCACTGCTTTCCTTCCTTTGCAGTGGGTTTTGCTTTTTGTATAGAAGCTTATTTTTAACTGGGATACGTTATGGGATTCGATTTTAACTACATGCTGAACCTGATGCCGATACTGCTCAAGTATCTGGGCACCACCATGGAAATGGCGACATGGGGTTTAGTATTTTCACTGATTTTGGCCGTCATTTTAGCAAATATCCGTGTATTTCGCGTTCCCGTTCTTGATCAGTTAAGCCAGCTGTACATCAGCTTCTTTCGTGGGACACCACTGCTGGTTCAGCTGTTCCTACTTTACTACGGCTTACCGCAAATTTTTCCGTTCCTAGTCGGTCTGGATGCATTCAGCGCCGCGGTGATTGGTTTGACCCTGCACTTTGCCGCTTACATGGCGGAAAGTATCCGCGCCGCAATCATTGGTATCGATCGTAGCCAGATGGAAGCTAGTCTGTCGGTGGGCATGACAACGACACAAGCGATGCGCCGAGTGATCTTGCCGCAGGCAACGCGTGTGGCTCTGCCGTCATTGATGAACTACTTCATTGATATGATCAAGTCTACCTCATTGGCATTTACGCTAGGTGTTGCAGAGATCATGGCAAAAGCGCAAATGGAAGCCTCATCCAGTTTCCGCTTTTTCGAAGCCTTCCTTGCCGTCGCTCTGATTTACTGGGGCGTTGTAGTGATACTGACTCGCGTACAAATCTGGGCAGAAGATAAGTTGAATAAGGCATACGTAAGATGATCAAGTTAGGTAACATTCACAAACGTTTTGGTGACACAGAAGTCCTTAAAGGCATCGATCTCGATATCAAACAGGGCGAGATTATTGTCATTATCGGCTCTAGCGGTACGGGTAAGTCCACCCTGCTACGCACGGTCAATTTTCTAGAAAATGCCGACAAAGGCGTCATCACCATTGATGACGTAAGCGTGGATAGTGAAAAGCACACCAAAGCGGAAGTATTAGCTCTGCGCCGTAAGACAGGGTTTGTTTTCCAAAACTACGCCTTGTTTGCTCATATGACGGCCCGTCAGAATATTGCTGAAGGCCTCATCACCGTTCGCGGCTGGAAGAAAGACCAAGCATTGGCACGCGCTCAGCAGATTCTTGACGACATCGGCCTTGGCGATAAAGGAGACAGTTATCCAGCAGCGCTGTCTGGTGGCCAGCAGCAACGTGTGGGTATCGGACGAGCGATGGCACTGCAACCCGAATTATTGCTGTTTGACGAACCGACCTCAGCACTGGATCCCGAATGGGTCGGCGAAGTTCTTCAATTAATGAAGGAGTTAGCGACTAAACACCAAACCATGCTGGTGGTCACACACGAAATGCAGTTCGCCCGAGAAGTAGCGGATCGGGTGATCTTTATGGCGGAAGGCAATATCGTTGAGCAAGGCTCTCCACAGGATATCTTTAATAATCCACAGGATCCTCGCTTACAAAAGTTCCTTCGCCAAGTAGGCGCGGAGTAAAGATCACCAAAGAAGATCGCTTGATCCTTGAGATTTTGCTCACACTACGTATAATCGCCCGGCCGGAATTTAGCAGTTGCTCAATGATTGACACTTTGTGTGACTGTGATTACAATTCCGCCTCTTTGTTGAGAGGCGTCGGTTTGTCCTCTTTCTATATAAAGAAGACCAAATGGCCCACGCCGGGTTAACTAAGAACCTAAAACTACTGATCAGTAAAGGTAATTATCATGAAACGCACTTTTCAACCTTCAGTTCTAAAGCGCAAGCGTACTCACGGTTTCCGTGCACGTATGGCTACTAAGAACGGTCGTGCAACAATCAATGCACGTCGTGCAAAAGGCCGTAAGCGTCTTTCTAAGTAATCTTCGATTATTTTGAAAACGTACGCGTTCGATCGGGAGTTACGTTTGTTAACTCCCGAGCATTATCAAAATGTCTTTCAGCAAGCTCATCGAGCTGGCTCACCACATTTCACCATCATTGCTCGCAATAACAACCTATCTCACCCTCGATTAGGTTTAGCCGTTCCCAAAAAACAGATTAAAACCGCCGTTGGTCGTAATCGTTTTAAACGCCTTGCTCGTGAAAGCTTTCGTAACAATCAGCATCAACTTGCTCACAAAGATTTTGTTGTGATTGCAAAAAAAAGCGCCCAAGATCTGAGCAATGAAGAAATGTTCAAACTGTTTGATAAGTTATGGCAGCGCCTGTCTCGCCCTTCGCGTGGGTAGCAATCGGATTCGTCCGTCTTTATCAAGGCCTCATTAGTCCGCTTATCGGACCACGCTGTCGTTTTACTCCAACCTGCTCTACTTACGCCATAGAAGCACTAAAAGCTCACGGTTTTGTAAAAGGGTGTTGGTTATCAAGCAAACGTCTATTAAAATGCCACCCTTTGAATGAGGGCGGTTTTGATCCCGTTCCACCAGTCCAGAAACAAGACAGAGATAAATAACGATGGATTCTCAACGTAATATCCTGTTAATCGCGCTAGCACTGGTTTCTTTCTTGTTGTTTCAACAATGGCAAGTCGCAAAGAACCCAGCACCACAGCCGGTTGAACAGGCACAATCAAGCAGTACCCTACCTGCCCCTACTCTTGCGGATGATTTAGATCCCGCACCTGCGCAGCAAGCGTCTGCTAAAACGATTACCGTGACAACTGACGTCTTGACTCTGTCGATTGATACGGTTGGTGGTGATGTGATCGCTGCAGACCTGAACCAATACTCTGCAGAACTGGATTCATCAGACTCATTCGTCCTATTGAAGAACGAGCCAGGTCACCAATTCATTGCGCAAAGTGGTCTAGTGGGCCCTCAAGGTATCGATCTGAGCAGCTCAAATCGTCCGGCTTACTCAGTGAATGCAGATAGCTTCACTCTGGAAGACGGTCAGGATGAACTTCGCATCCCAATGACATACCAAGCGAATGGCCTTGAGTACACCAAAACATTTATTGTTAAGCGTGGCAGCTACGCAGTTGACGTTGAATACGATGTGGTCAACAACTCAGGTAACAACGCGACGTTTGGTATGTACGCTCACCTGCGCCAAAACCTGATGGATGCGGGCGGCAGCATCACTATGCCAACCTACCGTGGCGGTGCGTATTCAACAGAAGAAACACGTTACAAGAAATACAGTTTTGACGACATGCAGGATCGTAACCTGTCTATCACTCTACCAGACGGTCAAGGTTGGGCAGCAATGATCCAACACTACTTTGCGTCTGCATGGATCCCTCGCAACGAGCCAGGCACAAACCTGTACACTCGCGTGATTGGCAACCTAGGTGATATTGGTGTTCGTATCCCAAATAAAACCATCGCAACAGGTGATTCCGCACAATTCAATGCGACACTTTGGGTCGGTCCAAAACTGCAAGATGCAATGGCTGAAACTGCACCAAATCTAGACTTGGTTGTGGATTACGGCTGGCTATGGTTCATTGCTAAACCACTGCATACCTTACTGTCATTCATTCAAAGTTTTGTCTCTAACTGGGGTCTGGCTATTATTGCACTGACGTTCATTGTTCGTGGCGCTATGTACCCACTAACAAAAGCACAATACACCTCAATGGCAAAAATGCGCATGCTACAGCCTAAGCTGCAAGCAATGCGTGAGCGTATTGGCGACGACCGCCAGCGCATGAGCCAAGAAATGATGGAACTGTACAAGAAAGAGAAAGTAAACCCATTGGGTGGTTGTCTACCTCTGCTTCTACAGATGCCTATTTTCATTGCACTTTACTGGGCACTAATGGAATCGGTGGAACTGCGTCACTCACCATTCTTTGGTTGGATTACTGACCTGTCAGCGCAAGACCCTTATTACATCTTGCCGCTACTGATGGGTGCATCCATGTTCCTGATCCAGAAGATGAGCCCAACCACAGTAACAGACCCAATGCAGCAGAAGATCATGACGTTCATGCCTGTTCTGTTCACTGGTTTCTTCCTGTTCTTCCCATCAGGTCTGGTTCTTTACTGGTTAGTATCGAACATCGTGACTCTGATCCAACAGACGCTGATTTATAAGGCGCTGGAGAAGAAAGGCCTGCACTCAAAATAACGAGTCGGCGTAAATAATCGAGAAAGGCGACCAAAAGGTCGCCTTTTTGTTTTTGGCTGATTACAATTCATCTCATTCACTATTTACCCTCACAGGGTATGCATCGCACAGGCTACCACTATGACTACAGAGACCATTGTCGCTCAAGCCACTGCGCCCGGACGAGGCGGTGTCGGCATTATTCGCGTATCCGGTCCCCTTGCGGCCAAAGTCGCTTCTGAGGTAACAGGCAAAACCTTACGTCCTCGATATGCGGAATATCTCCCCTTTACTGCAGAGGATGGCACAGAGCTCGATCAGGGTATCGCGCTCTACTTCCCTAATCCGAACTCCTTTACCGGCGAAGATGTCCTAGAACTGCAAGGCCATGGTGGCCCAGTCGTAATGGATATGCTGATCAAGCGCATCCTGCAAATTCCCGGGATCCGCACTGCTCGCCCGGGTGAGTTTTCAGAGCGAGCCTTCCTCAATGACAAGCTCGATTTAGCCCAAGCCGAAGCGATTGCGGACTTAATAGATGCCAGCTCAGAACAAGCGGCAAGATCGGCCCTAAAATCACTTCAAGGCGCGTTCTCAAACCGAATCCAAACCTTAGTCGAATCCCTGATTCACCTGCGTATCTACGTCGAAGCCGCAATTGACTTCCCCGAAGAAGAAATTGATTTTCTCGCCGATGGTAAAGTCTCAGCCGACCTACAGACGATTATTGATAACCTAACTGCCGTGCGCCAAGAAGCGACACAAGGCGCTATCATGCGCGAAGGGATGAAAGTCGTCATCGCCGGCCGTCCAAACGCGGGCAAATCGAGCTTGCTAAACGCCTTATCTGGTAAAGAATCAGCCATTGTGACTGATATTGCAGGCACCACTCGTGACGTTCTGCGTGAACACATTCATATTGACGGTATGCCACTGCATATCATTGATACCGCAGGCCTGCGTGATGCGTCGGATGAGGTCGAAAAGATAGGCATCGAACGTGCGTGGGAAGAAATCGAGCAAGCCGATCGCGTCTTATTTATGGTCGATGGCACCACTACAGATGCCACTGATCCAAAAGAGATTTGGCCTGACTTCGTTGATCGATTGCCGAGCAATATCGGCATGACAGTGATCCGCAATAAAGTCGATCAAACCAATGAAGAATTAGGCATTTGTCATGTCAACGATCCCACATTGATTCGCCTATCAGCACGAACGGGGCATGGTGTGGAATCGCTACGAACGCACCTTAAAGAGTGCATGGGCTTCTCTGGAGGGAGCGAAGGTGGCTTTATGGCTCGCCGTCGTCACTTGGAAGCACTGGAACGCGCTGCAGAGCATCTTGATATTGGCCAACAGCAGCTTGAAGGCTATATGGCAGGAGAAATCCTCGCTGAAGAACTGAGAATTGCGCAGCAACATCTGAGCGAAATTACCGGAGAATTTAGCTCGGATGATTTACTCGGGCGCATTTTCTCCTCATTCTGTATCGGCAAATAATCATACATGCGCGACGTTTCCCGTCGCGCTGTTTTTAGGTAAAAGGAAATTCTATGATCCAAATAATCACAGGCAGTACATTAGGTGGCGCTGAATACGTGGGTGATCATCTGAGTGATCTGCTGATTGAAAATGGCTTTAAGACTTGTATCCACAACCAACCGGTACTGGAAGAAGTACCAGCACAGGGTACTTGGCTACTCATCACATCCACTCACGGTGCGGGTGAGTATCCAGATAACATTCAACCGTTTATTCAAGCCTTGCAAGATACACCGCCGCGTATGTCTGACGTCAAATATGCGGTCATTGCCATTGGCGACTCTAGCTACGACACATTCTGTGCCGCAGGCCAGCACGCCCATGCCCTACTAGCCGACATTGGAGCGACACCAGTGGCGGATTGTCTAACCATCGATGTTCTCAGCCACGATGTTCCTGAAGATGCCGCAGAGGTGTGGCTAAACGAGCATATCAACAAGCTGTAGTCTTACTCTTTAAGGAAGTGTGCCATCAGCCACTTCCTCTCTCCACAACTCATAAAATCCTTTTTCTCCCTCCTGTGGATAAAATAAGATCTATCCGGTGATTAACCTATAGTTATCCCAATAATAACTTTGAGTTTTATTTTTACCTGTGCATAACTAGCCTTTTTGATCTCAGAAAATCCTCACACTGATCAAGGTAAGATCACATCATATGATCCGTTCAAGAACGATGATCTTGTTGATCATTTTTCACTTATCCACAGAGATCGCCGATCCTAATAATAGATCCAATAAAAGATCATATATAGAGATCCTATAGAAATAAGCTTTGTCAGAGGCTTAAATTAAAAACGCGAAAAGCGATTTTCTATCCATGGGAAAGCAGGTAGAATAGCGCTCTTTTTATCTGTCCATCTCTCTATTTGAATACCAGAGGTCAGTTCATGCTTTATCACGAAAACTTTGACGTCATTGTTGTTGGTGGCGGACATGCAGGAACGGAAGCCGCACTCGCATCAGCTCGTACAGGACAAAAAACACTGTTACTGACACATAACATCGACACTTTAGGTCAGATGTCATGTAACCCTGCAATTGGGGGGATCGGTAAAGGTCATTTAGTCAAAGAAGTGGATGCCATGGGTGGTTTAATGGCCCAAGCCATCGATCACGCTGGTATTCAGTTTAGGACTCTTAATGCATCTAAAGGGCCTGCTGTTCGTGCTACACGAGCTCAAGCTGATCGAGCACTCTATAAAGCTTATGTACGTGAGGCGTTAGAAAATACCCCGAACCTAACACTATTCCAACAATCTGTAGATGACTTGATTGTTGAGCAGAACAAAGCGGTTGGTGTGATCACTCAAATGGGGCTGCGCTTTCATGCTAAAGCTGTTGTGTTGACCGTAGGAACCTTCCTTGGAGGTAAAATCCATATAGGCATGGAAAGTTCCTCTGGAGGTCGTGCAGGTGATCCACCTTCGATCGCTTTAGCGGATCGTTTACGTGAATTACCGTTTCGTGTTGATCGCCTAAAAACGGGCACGCCACCGCGTATTGACGCACGTACTGTTGATTTTTCAGTACTTGAAGCTCAACACGGTGATGACCCAACACCAGTTTTCTCTTTTATGGGCAACAGGGATCAACATCCACAACAGATCCCATGTTTTATCACTCATACCAATGATCAAACACATGAAGTGATCCGAAAAAACTTAGATCGTAGCCCTATGTATGCCGGTGTGATCGAGGGAATTGGCCCACGTTACTGCCCATCGATTGAAGACAAAGTGATGCGTTTTGCCGACAAGAACAGCCATCAGATCTTTATCGAGCCTGAAGGACTGAACACGCATGAGCTCTATCCAAATGGCATCTCAACCAGCCTGCCGTTTGATGTTCAAGTGCAAATCGTTCGTTCAATGAAAGGCTTTGAGAACGCACATATCGTTCGTCCAGGATACGCCATTGAATATGATTTCTTTGATCCACGTGATTTAAAACAGACCTACGAGACGAAGTTTATTAGTGGTTTATTCTTTGCTGGCCAGATTAATGGAACTACAGGCTATGAAGAAGCCGCGGCGCAAGGTCTGATGGCAGGTTTGAATGCTAGCCTGTATAGTCAGGACAAAGATGGATGGAGTCCACGTCGAGATCAAGCTTACATGGGAGTATTGATTGATGACCTATCGACAATGGGGACAAAAGAGCCATACCGCATGTTTACGTCTCGTGCAGAGTATCGCTTACTGCTGCGTGAGGATAATGCGGATCTTCGTCTGACAGAAAAAGCGCGCGAGTTAGGATTAGTTGATGATCTACGCTGGGCTCGCTTTAATCAAAAGATCGAAAACATGGCGAAAGAACGTCAAAGATTGCAAGACACGTGGATGAACCCTAAATCTGCGGGTATTGATGAGCTGAATAAGCATCTCAAAACGCCAATGGCCCGTGAGGCAAGTGGTGAAGATCTGCTGCGCCGTCCGGAAATGACATACTCCCAACTAACTGAACTGGACGCATTTGCACCTGCTCTGGACGATCAACAGGCGGCTGAGCAAGTAGAAATTCAAGTCAAATACGAAGGCTACATTAAACGTCAGCAAGACGAGATTGAAAAGTCGCTTCGTCATGAACATACCCAGTTGCCCGTGGATCTGGATTACACCAATGTGAAAGGGCTGTCCAATGAAGTGGTAGCGAAATTGAATGAGTCGAAACCTGAGTCAATTGGTATTGCGTCACGTATTTCAGGTATCACGCCTGCCGCGATTTCGATTCTGCTGGTTCACCTCAAAAAACATGGCATGTTGAAAAAAGGCGAGGAAGCATAAATGAGTGGTTTACGAACACAATTAGACGCTTTGATCGCTCAAACTTCGCTGGACGTCTCCGAACATCAACGAGAACAGCTGGTTGGCTATGTAGAAATGCTTAACAAGTGGAACAAGGCCTATAACTTGACCTCCGTTCGCGATCCCGGTGACATGCTGGTGAAACACATTCTCGATAGCATAGTGGTCAGCCCACATCTGCAAGGGCAACGCTTTATTGATGTCGGAACTGGTCCGGGTTTACCTGGCATTCCTCTGGCGATTATGAACCCTGATATGGCATTTACTTTGCTTGATAGCCTTGGCAAGCGCATTCGTTTTATCAAACAGGTGTTGCACGAGCTTAAGATCGACAATGTCACGCCGATTCAAAGCCGTGTTGAAGCGTTTCAGCCACAAGACAAATTTGATGGCGTGTTAAGCCGGGCGTTTGCCTCTATGGTGGACATGGTCGAGTGGTGTCATCACTTACCTAAAGCGCATACAGGCTGTTTTATGGCCCTGAAGGGCCAATTACCACAGGATGAGATTGAGCAGCTTCCAGAGTGGTGTTCTGTGACCGACATCAAAGCTTTGCAAGTTCCTGAATTGGAAGGTGAGCGTCATCTAGTAATCTTATCCCGCAAGGAATAAAAGCGAGGTTCATCGTGGGAAAAATCGTAGCAATCGCCAACCAGAAAGGTGGAGTTGGTAAAACAACAACGTGCATCAACTTAGCCGCGTCTATGGCTGCGACTAAGCGTAAGGTATTGGTGATTGACCTCGATCCGCAAGGCAATGCCACTATGGCCAGTGGGGTCGACAAGTATCAGGTAGATGCAACAGCGTACGAACTGCTGGTTGAGGATGTCGCTTTTGATGATGTTGTGTGCCGTAAAACATCAGGAAATTATGACCTGATCGCAGCTAACGGTGATGTCACGGCGGCAGAAATTAAACTAATGGAAGTGTTTGCGCGTGAGGTTCGCCTCAAACATGCTTTGGCTGCAGTTCGCGATAACTATGATTTCATCTTTATTGATTGCCCTCCATCTCTAAACCTTCTTACAATCAATGCCATGGCCGCAGCAGATTCGGTCTTGGTACCTATGCAGTGTGAGTATTTTGCGCTGGAAGGTTTAACAGCATTGATGGATACCATCAGTAAGTTGGCAGCGGTGGTGAATGAAAACCTTAAAATCGAAGGTTTACTACGAACCATGTACGATCCTCGCAACCGCTTATCCAATGAAGTTTCCGATCAGTTGAAAAAGCACTTTGGTAACAAGGTGTACCGCACTGTTATTCCTCGTAATGTTCGTCTGGCCGAAGCGCCAAGTCATGGTAAACCTGCCATGTACTATGACAAATACTCCGCAGGCGCAAAAGCCTATCTGGCTTTAGCTGGAGAAATGCTTCGCCGCGATGAAGTCCCTGCATAACCCAACCAAAGGAATTTTGTCTCATGTCTAAACGTGGTTTAGGTAAAGGGCTTGATGCTCTGCTCTCGACGAGCTCGCTTGCACGTGAAAAACAGCAAAGTGCATTACACAGCCAAGAGCTTTCTTCTGATGGGGAGCTGGCCGATTTAAGCATTAACAGTCTTAAACCTGGTGTTTATCAGCCACGTAAAGATATGGAGCCCGAAGCGCTTGAAGAGCTAGCGGCGTCAATCGAGTCTCAGGGCATCATTCAGCCGATCGTGGTTCGCCAGGTTGAAAACGATAAGTTTGAAATCATCGCTGGTGAGCGCCGCTGGCGTGCGGCTCGTAAAGCGGGCCTGAAGCAGGTACCTTGCGTGATCAAGAATGTTGAGGATCGTGCTGCGATTGCCATGGCTTTGATCGAAAATATCCAGCGTGAAGACCTGAATGTGATCGAAGAAGCGGTTGCTTTGGATCGTCTTCAAGAGGAATTTTCTCTGACTCACCAACAGGTGGCTGAGGTGATTGGTAAGTCGCGCGCTACCGTGAGTAACTTACTGCGACTCAATCAGCTTGAAATGGATGTAAAGTATCTGCTTTCTGAAAAAATGCTTGAGATGGGGCATGCTCGTGCACTATTAGCGCTTGAAGGTGAGCAACAAGTCGAAGTGGCTGAGCTGGTTGCGAAGAAGCGTATGACGGTTCGTCAGACGGAGCAGCTAGTGAAAAAGTGTCTCCAGCCGCAATCTGAAGAGAAAAATGAGTCCCAAGACACGGAGGCACAACAAATGTCACAAAAATTGAGTGAAATGCTCAGTGCTAAAGTGGCAATCGTACGAGCTAAGAATGGCGCTTCTAAAGTGACGATTAGTCTTGATGAGCCTCACAAATTAGAGCAACTGATTGCCAAGCTCGAAAGCTAAATGAGATAATTGATCTCCGTCAATTATGTAAAAAAACGAATTTTTGTGCGGAAGTTGTCGGTTTGTAAACAAAATTGTAACTTTTTGCGGTGTTTTAATTGCATTCAATAGGACTCACCGTATAATTTTCGCCAATTTCCCAGCACCGAGGTAGTAACGCTGTGGATTTTACTCGAGGTACGAATACATGGTAGCTGCGTTAGCTAGACCAGGACGAGAGCTTGCAAAGCGATTGTTAATGATCCAGTTCGGCGCGGTTACATTAATGGCGGCAGGAATGGCAGTGGCTGTGAATGCTGAATGGGGGCTTTCAGCACTGATTGGCGGCGGCATTTTTGTTGTTGCGAATGCGGTGTTCGCATTGTTTGCTTTCATGTATGGTGGAGCTCGCGCCGCAAAGCGGATCGCGAATTCTTTCTATGCCGGTGAAGCACTGAAAATCCTTATCACGGTGGCGCTTTTCTCCGTTGCCTACATGTATATACAGGTGGAACTTGTTCCCCTTAAGCTAACCTATTTGCTGGCTCTAGGTATTAATATCTGTGCGCCAGTGCTATTCATTAACAACAAAAAATAGGATGAGTTATGGCTGCGCCAGGTGAAGCGCTAACTGCGTCCGGATACATTTCCCACCACCTTACAAACCTTTCTACTTATAAGTTAGGTCTTGTAGCGGAGGAGGCAAGTTTCTGGAACGTACATATCGATAGCCTGTTTTTTTCTTGGTTTACTGGTTTAATTTTCCTCGGAATTTTTTACAAGGTAGCAAAGAGAACAACAGCGGGTGTACCAGGTAAGCTTCAGTGTGCTGTAGAAATGATCGTTGAATTTGTCGCGGAAAACGTCAAAGACACGTTCCATGGACGCAACCCACTGATCGCACCTTTAGCACTGACTATCTTTTGTTGGGTATTCTTAATGAACTTGATGGACTTAGTGCCTATCGACTTCTTACCTTACCCAGCAGAGCATTGGCTTGGTATCCCTTATCTTAAGGTTGTACCGTCTGCTGATGTGAATATCACCATGGCTATGGCTCTAGGCGTATTCGCTCTGATGATTTACTACAGCATCAAAGTGAAAGGTCTAGGTGGATTCGCTAAAGAATTAGCACTACATCCATTCAATCACCCACTGATGATCCCGTTTAACCTACTGATTGAAGTGGTCTCGCTACTGGCGAAACCTCTGTCTCTTGGTATGCGTCTATTCGGTAACATGTTCGCGGGTGAGGTTGTATTCATTCTTTGTGCGGCAATGCTACCATGGTACTTGCAATGGATGGGTTCACTACCGTGGGCAATCTTCCATGTCTTGGTTATCACGATTCAAGCCTTCGTGTTTATGATGTTGACAATTGTTTACCTGTCAATGGCACACGAAGACAGTGATCATTAATTTTTTTAAAGCTTTTTATTTGGGCAACTAGCCAACAACTATAAATTGGAGATAGTAATGGAAACTTTACTGAGCTTTTCTGCAATCGCCGTAGGTCTTATCGTCGGTCTTGCTTCTCTTGGTACAGCGATTGGTTTCGCACTTCTAGGTGGTAAATTCCTTGAAGGTGCAGCACGTCAACCAGAAATGGCTCCTATGCTACAAGTTAAGATGTTCATCATCGCGGGTCTACTTGATGCGGTTCCAATGATCGGTATCGTTATCGCACTTCTATTCACTTTCGCAAACCCATTCGTTGGTCAACTAGGTTAATCGCTTTTAACTTTCGACAAGCATTAGCTTGTTATTGATTAACACTAAGTCCGAATAGAAGGGGTAGCTGTTGTGAATATAAACGCAACTCTGCTAGGTCAAGCAATCTCGTTTGCACTGTTTGTGTGGTTCTGCATGAAGTATGTATGGCCACCGTTGATGCAAGCGATCGAAGAGCGTCAGAAGAAAATTGCTGACGGTCTGCAGGCAGCTGAACGTGCTGCGAAAGACTTGGATCTAGCACAAGCCAACGCTTCTGATCAGTTGAAAGAAGCGAAGCGCACAGCAACTGAGATCATCGAGCAAGCGAATAAGCGCAAAGCTCAAATTCTAGATGAAGCTCGCGAGGAAGCTCAGACTGAACGTCAGAAAATCCTATCGCAAGCAGAAGCAGAACTTGAAGCTGAACGTAACCGTGCACGCGATGAGCTGCGCAAACAAGTTGCAACTCTGGCTGTAGCTGGTGCTGAGAAGATCATTGAGCGTTCCATCGATAAAGATGCGCACAAAGATATTCTCGACAACATTACTGCAAAACTTTAAGTCTGGGGGCGCCTATGTCTGATTTGACTACTATCGCACGCCCCTATGCTAAAGCAGCCTTCGACTTTGCAGTAGAAAAAGGCGCGTTGGACCAATGGGGTCAAATGCTTTCTTTTGCTGCTGAAGTCGCTAAAAACGAACAAATGCACGAACTCTTAACGGGGTCAGTTTCTGCGGACAAACTCGCAGAAGTATTTGTAGCAGTTTGCGGCGAACAAGTTGATGCTCATGGCCAAAACCTTCTGAAGGTAATGGCGGAGAATGGTCGATTAGCGGCCCTTCCTGATGTTTGTGAACAGTTCTTTGCTCTGAAAAAAGAGCATGAGAAAGAAGTGGATGTGGAAGTGATTTCCGCTACTGACCTTTCTGATGAACAGCTTGCAGGTATCAGCAGCAAACTTGAGCAGCGTCTTGAGCGCAAAGTTAAGCTGAATTGCAGTGTAGATGAGGCCCTACTTGGTGGGGTGATTATTCGAGCCGGAGACTTAGTCATCGATGACTCAGCGCGTGGACGTTTGAACCGCCTGAGCGATGCATTGCAGTCTTAATGGGGATTGGAGCATGCAACTTAATTCCACGGAAATCAGCGATCTAATCAAACAGCGTATCGAATCTTTCGAAGTTGTTAGTGAAGCTCGCAATGAGGGTACTATCGTATCGGTAAGCGATGGTATCATCCGCATCCACGGCCTAGCGGACGTGATGCAAGGTGAAATGATTGAATTACCGGGTGGCCGTTATGCACTAGCACTTAACCTTGAGCGTGACTCGGTTGGTGCAGTTGTAATGGGCCCATATGCTGACCTTAAGGAAGGCATGAAAGTTACAGGTACAGGTCGTATTCTTGAAGTACCAGTTGGTCCAGAACTACTAGGTCGCGTAGTAAACACGCTAGGTGAACCTATTGATGGTAAAGGTCCTATTGAAGCCAAACTGACTTCACCTGTAGAAGTGATTGCACCGGGTGTAATCGACCGTCAGTCGGTTGATCAGCCTGTGCAAACTGGTTACAAATCTGTTGACTCAATGATCCCAATCGGTCGTGGTCAGCGTGAGCTTGTGATCGGTGACCGCCAGACTGGTAAAACAGCGATGGCGATCGATGCAATCATTAACCAGAAAAACTCTGGTATTTTCTCTATCTACGTAGCTATCGGTCAGAAAGCATCGACTATTGCTAACGTAGTACGCAAACTGGAAGAACATGGCGCGCTAGCTAACACTATTGTTGTTGTTGCGTCAGCTTCTGAATCTGCAGCGCTACAATACTTAGCGCCATACGCAGGTTGTGCGATGGGTGAATACTTCCGTGATCGCGGCGAAGACGCACTGATTGTTTATGATGATCTATCTAAACAGGCAGTAGCTTACCGTCAGATCTCTCTACTACTAAAACGTCCACCTGGCCGTGAGGCATTCCCTGGTGATGTTTTCTACCTTCACTCGCGTCTACTAGAGCGTGCTGCTCGTGTAAATGCAGAATACGTAGAGAAGTTCACTAATGGTGAAGTGAAAGGTAAGACGGGCTCTTTGACTGCTCTTCCTATCATCGAAACTCAAGCTGGTGACGTTTCAGCATTCGTACCGACTAACGTAATCTCGATTACCGATGGTCAGATCTTCCTACAAACTGAGCTATTCAACGCAGGTGTTCGTCCAGCGGTTGACCCAGGTATCTCGGTATCACGTGTAGGTGGTTCAGCTCAGACGAAAATCATCAAGAAGCTCTCTGGCGGTATTCGTACTGCTCTTGCTCAGTACCGTGAACTTGCAGCATTTGCTCAGTTCTCGTCTGATCTTGATGAAGCAACGAAGAAACAGCTAGACCATGGTCAGAAAGTAACAGAACTAATGAAGCAGAAGCAGTACGCTCCAATGTCTGTTTTTGACCAAGCACTAGTGATCTTCGCGGCAGAGCGCGGCTATTTAGCAGATGTTGAACTAAGCAAACTGCTAGATTTCGAAGCGGCTCTACTATCGTATGCTCGCGGTCAATACGCTGAACTAGCGTCTGAGATCGACAAGACGGGTGCGTACAACGATGAAATCGAAGCTCAGCTTAAGAAGCTGGTTGATGATTTCGTGGCAACCCAAACTTGGTAATAGGTCGGTGGCAGTAATGCCACCAACTAATGGAGAGTAACGATGGCCGGCGCAAAAGAGATACGTAATAAAATCGGTAGTGTGAAAAGCACTCAGAAAATTACGAAAGCGATGGAAATGGTAGCAGCTTCAAAAATGCGTCGTTCTCAAGATGCAATGGAAGCTTCTCGTCCATACGCTGAAACAATGCGTAAAGTGATCGGTCACGTGGCAAACGCGAATTTAGAGTACCGTCATCCGTACCTAGAAGAGCGTGAAGCGAAGCGAGTTGGTTACATCATCGTTTCTACAGACCGCGGCTTGTGTGGCGGCTTGAACATTAACGTGTTCAAGAAAGCTGTAACAGACATGCAAGCTTGGAAAGAGAAAGGTGCTGAGGTTGAACTGGCAGTCGTCGGTTCGAAAGCAACAGCCTTTTTCAACAACAGTGGCGCTAAAGTCGCTGCGCAGGTTTCTGGTCTGGGCGATAGCCCTAGCCTTGAAGACCTAATCGGTTCTGTAAGCGTAATGCTGAAGAAATACGATGAAGGTGAACTGGACCGTCTGTATGTAGTGTTCAACAAGTTTGTTAACACTATGGTTCAGCAACCAACGATCGATCAATTGCTACCTTTGCCTAAATCGGACAGCGAAGAGATGCAGCGAGAGCATTCATGGGACTACATCTATGAACCTGAGCCACAACCTCTGCTTGATGCACTGTTAGTGCGCTACGTAGAGTCTCAGGTGTACCAAGGTGTGGTTGAGAACCTTGCTTGTGAGCAAGCGGCTCGAATGATTGCGATGAAAGCTGCAACTGATAATGCGACCAACTTGATTGAAGATCTAGAGCTTGTGTATAACAAAGCCCGTCAGGCTGCGATTACACAAGAACTATCGGAAATCGTTGGTGGTGCTGCAGCGGTTTAAGCTTAGGTAAAACGAAATAGTTTAGAGGATTAACGATGGCTACAGGTAAGATCGTACAGATCATCGGTGCGGTAGTCGACGTAGAGTTCCCACAGAGCGAAGTACCTAGTGTATAT
Organism: Vibrio coralliilyticus; assembly: GCF_024449095.1. Lineage (NCBI taxonomy): Bacteria > Pseudomonadati > Pseudomonadota > Gammaproteobacteria > Vibrionales > Vibrionaceae > Vibrio > Vibrio coralinecrosis. The sequence goes on along the minus strand of NZ_CP024627.1, from coordinate 3,287,593 downwards.
GACGCTCTAAACGTAACGGACTCAAAAGAGCGTCTAGTTCTTGAAGTTCAACAACAGCTAGGCGGTGGCGTAGTTCGTTGTATCGTAATGGGTAGCTCTGATGGTTTACGTCGTGGAGTGGAAGTGGTAAATACTGGCGCTCCAATTTCAGTACCAGTAGGTACTAAGACCCTAGGTCGTATCATGAACGTTCTAGGTGACGCAATTGACGAGCGTGGTGAAATCGGTGCAGAAGAGTCTTACTCTATTCACCGTGAAGCACCAAGCTACGAAGAGCAATCAAACGAAACCGCTCTACTAGAGACTGGTGTTAAAGTAATCGACCTAGTTTGTCCATTCGCTAAGGGTGGTAAAATCGGTCTATTCGGTGGTGCAGGTGTAGGTAAGACCGTTAACATGATGGAACTTATCAACAACATCGCACTACAGCACTCAGGTCTGTCAGTATTCGCTGGTGTTGGTGAGCGTACTCGTGAAGGTAACGACTTCTACTTTGAGATGCAGGAAGCGGGCGTTGTAAACGTTGAGAAGCCTGAAGAATCAAAAGTAGCAATGGTTTACGGTCAGATGAACGAGCCACCAGGTAACCGTCTACGTGTTGCACTAACTGGTCTAACAATGGCAGAGCGTTTCCGTGATGAAGGTCGTGACGTTCTACTGTTCGTTGATAACATCTACCGTTACACGCTAGCAGGTACGGAAGTATCAGCACTTCTAGGTCGTATGCCTTCTGCAGTAGGTTACCAGCCTACACTGGCAGAAGAGATGGGTGTACTACAGGAGCGTATCACGTCAACTAAGCAAGGTTCTATCACGTCTGTACAGGCGGTATATGTACCAGCGGATGACTTGACTGACCCTTCTCCAGCAACCACGTTCGCGCACTTAGATGCAACGGTTGTACTTAACCGTAACATCGCAGCGATGGGTCTATACCCAGCGATCGACCCACTGGATTCAACGTCTCGTCAGCTAGACCCACTAGTGGTAGGTCAGGAGCACTACGACATTGCGCGTGGCGTTCAGTCTACTCTACAGCGTTACAAAGAGCTGAAAGACATCATCGCGATCCTAGGTATGGACGAGCTATCTGAAGAAGATAAGCAAGTTGTATCTCGTGCACGTAAGATTGAGCGTTTCCTAACTCAGCCTTACCACGTAGCGGAAGTATTCACTGGTGACCCAGGCATCTACGTACCTCTTAAAGAGACTCTACGTGGCTTCAAAGGTCTACTAGCTGGTGATTACGACGACATTCCAGAGCAAGCGTTCATGTACTGTGGTGCAATTGACGATGCTATCGAGAATGCGAAGAAGCTATAAGGCTAACTAGGAGGCGATATGGCACCAATAACCTTTCACCTAGACGTAGTAAGCGCTGAGAAGAAAATCTTCTCTGGTCGCGTTGAAACGTTTCAGGTGACCGGTAGCGAAGGTGAGCTGGGTATTTTCCACGGCCACACTCCGTTACTGACCGCTATCAAGCCTGGTATGGTGCGTATTGTGAAACAGCACGGCCACGAAGAAATCATTTATGTTTCTGGTGGTATGGTGGAAGTTCAGCCAGGTACAGCGACTGTACTGGCTGATACTGCTATCCGTGGTGAAGAGCTAGACGCAGCGAAGGCAGAAGAAGCCAAGCGTCGCGCTGAGGAGAGTATCCAGAATCAGCACGGCGATATGGACTTCGCTCAAGCGGCCAGTGAGCTGGCGAAAGCCATTGCTCAGCTACGTGTTATCGAGCTGACAAAGAAACGCCGTTAATCCTATTACGGTGTTTTAAAAATGATAAAGGCGGTCTTATGACCGCCTTTTTGCTTAATTTTTAATAGAAATTTTTCCAGAGCAATTAACTAATCTTGGATAAGTGTCTAGAATACCTCTCAGTTTAAAAACAGCACATTTAAAGGTTACTGAATGAAATTTAGCGCGGTGATCCTCGCAGCGGGTAAAGGGACTCGCATGTACTCGAACAAGCCCAAAGTACTGCATACCTTGGCGGGCAAACCTATGGCAAAGCATGTGATTGATACATGTGCCAGTTTAGGTGCGCAAAATATTCATTTGGTGTACGGCCATGGTGGCGACCAGATGCAGAGAGAGTTGGCGGAAGAGTCAGTCAACTGGGTGCTGCAGGCGGATCAATTAGGTACAGGTCATGCTGTGGATCAAGCCTCTTGTCAATTTGAGGATGATGAAAAGATCTTAGTGCTCTATGGTGATGTACCACTGATCTCAGAAGAGACAATCGAAAGCCTATTGGATGCGCAGCCTACTGGTGGTATTGCGTTACTGACCGTGGTTCTGGATAACCCTATGGGGTATGGACGCATTGTGCGTAAGAATGGCCCTGTAGTAGCTATCGTCGAACAGAAAGACGCGACTGAAGAGCAGAAGCTGATTAAAGAGATCAATACTGGTGTGATGGTCGCGACAGGTGGTGATCTGAAACGCTGGCTATCTGGTCTAAATAACAATAATGCCCAAGGTGAGTACTATCTGACGGATGTCATTGCTGCGGCTCACGACGAAGGTCGTGCTGTAGAAGCTGTGCATCCAGTGAATCCGATTGAAGTGGAAGGCGTTAACGACCGTGCTCAACTCGCTCGCTTAGAGCGTGCTTTCCAATCAATGCAAGCGAAAAAGCTGTTAGAGCAAGGCGTTATGCTACGTGATCCTGCTCGTTTTGATCTACGTGGTGAACTGCAATGCGGAATGGATTGTGAGATCGATACCAACGTGATCATTGAAGGCAAAGTCACCTTAGGTGATAACGTGATCATTGGCACAGGTAGCGTGCTAAAAGACTGTGAAATTGATGATAATTCCGTCATTCGTCCTTACAGCGTGATTGAAGGTGCAACGGTGGGTGAAGACTGTACGGTTGGCCCGTTCACTCGCTTACGCCCGGGGGCAGAGATGCGTAATGACTCTCATGTAGGCAACTTCGTTGAAGTGAAGAATGCGCGTATTGGCGAGGGTTCTAAAGCGAATCACCTGACCTATTTAGGTGATGCGGAAATTGGTCAACGTACAAACATCGGCGCAGGCACGATCACCTGTAACTATGATGGCGCAAATAAGTTTAAGACGGTTATCGGTAATGATGTATTTGTTGGTTCTGACAGCCAGCTAGTGGCGCCAGTAAGCATCGCTGACGGTGCGACGGTTGGAGCGGGAACCACATTAACCAAAGATGTCGCTGAAGGAGAGTTAGTGATTACCCGTGCGAAAGAGCGCAAAATCACAGGCTGGCAGCGTCCCGTCAAGAAGAAGTAGTCCGAAGTAATTAAAGGATCGCCGCCTTAGGGCGGCGTTTTTGTATTCAGTTACTTGGGATCGCTATTCGTTGCTCCAACCACCGGACAGCTTGTGATACCAGTAGAATCAATACCAGATATTCCAGCACCAAGAAGGTATAGATCTCGAGTGGTAAGTACTCATTAACTACCAACTCATTGGCCCGCCTTGTTAAGTCACTCAAGCCAATCACACTGACCAGTGAACTCATTTTTAGGATATAGACAAATTGGTTGCCGAGCGGTGGTAGGATTTGCCTAAATGCTTGTGGAAGGATCACTAAGCGCATCTTTTGCCAATAGTTCAGGCCAAGTGACTCAGCTGCTTCATGCTGTCCTTTGGTAATAGATTTAATACCGCCACGGAACACTTCCGCCATAAAAGCACTTTCGGCAATGGTAAGAGCGATGACACCTGCCCAGAAGTGATCGAGGGAGATGTCCAATAGTGTTGGTAGGCCGTAGTAGACCCACAGCAGCAGAACAAGCACAGGAATTGAGCGAATCACTTCAACATAAACCCGGTTAAAGCCATTTAGCCATGTTGAGCTCGATAATGAGGGCAGAGCAACCATCAAGCCTATTAACATGGCGAGAACCATGCTCAACAAAGAAATCGTGATCGTGTCGTAAAACCCTGCACTGAGAAACTTCAGATTGGTTTGGCCTTGCTCTGTCGCTGGATCGAGCACATACCAGCCCCATTGGTAGTCACTACAACCAGTAAGGAGCAGAAGTGTTGCCAGCCAGAAATAACGATAGGTCACATTACATCCTGTATTGTCTAAAAAAATAGCTTTGTTGCTGCTATGTTAGCAGTGAACAATCACAGAGCGTAATAACTTTAAGGAAGGTTAAATGAACAAGTTCATCCTCGCACTCGGACTGTGTATTTTATCGATTGGGCAATCGGCGGCTGACACTAGCCGACTTGATGATATTCTCGACAGCGGAGTATTACGAGTAGGGACGACTGGGGACTGGAATCCGATGACGATGAAAGACCCAGCAACGAACAGCTATCGTGGTTTTGACATTGATGTTACCACTGAACTGGCTAAAGACTTAGGTGTGAAAATTGAATACGTGGCGACAGACTGGAAAACCTTGGTCAATGGCATTACAGCAAACAAGTATGACATAACGGGAAGTGCATCATTGAATATGTCACGTGCGAAAGTGGCAGGTTATAGTCAACCTTATTTCTATTTGGCGTTTGTACCCGTCGTACAGAAAAAGGATCTACAAAAATTCTCGGATTGGAGCGATTTCAATAAAGAGGATGTGAAAGTGGCCGCAACGTTAGGTACGGTCCAAGAAAAGATGGTCAAAGAGTTTTTTCCTTCCGCGAAGCACATCGTCATTGAAGCGCCCGCTCGCGATTTCCAAGAGTTATTGGCTCGTCGTGCAGATGTTTCAGTCACCTCCAATGTTGAAGCTGCAACACTGGTGGAGAAATTTAAACAGCTTGCGATTGTCCCTGTAAAACAGCCACGTAAACCGACACCGATTGCGATGTTGCTGCCTCAGGATGATCAGGTATGGATTAATTACATTAACCATTGGGTGGAACTGAAAAAAACTCAGGGCTTCTTTAAGAAAACCGCTGAAAAATGGGGACTTACAAGCATGTAAGTGCTTTGAATAGGAAAGAGCCGCATTGTGCGGCTCTTTTTATCGTTTATTCGTCACTTACCACTCGTGAATTATCTGGAGTTGTAAAGTGCTCAGACAATTGACGATTAGAGACAACAAATCCTATCCACAACCCACCCATACAGATCAGAATAGTGACACCTGTAATGACTTGAGCTTGGCTAGCCATCGCCGCGACTAATGCACTGGCGAGACTGCTGATGCAGATCTGCAAACTGTTTTGCAGTCCTGCTGCAGTGGCTGGGCTCTGCTTAGCACTGGCCAATGCGCGGTTGACGACAATCGGGTAAAGCGCACCGTTCGCAACCGCAATTAAACAGAAGGGTGCAAGAATCGGCCAGATAGACGTTAGCTGCCATTGTGAGGCGATAAACACCAGTAGTGAAGCGACACTGAATAAACCAATCAACTGGCGCAGTACTTTTTCGTCACCAAATTTGGTTACCCCTTTTTTCCCTAGGTAACCACCAGCCATAAAGGCGATCGTCTGTGGAATAAAACTTAGACCGATATCTTTGGCTTCGTAACCAAGCTGAGCCATGATTTCTGGCATCCCAGTTAAGTAAGCAAAGAAGGCCGCTGATGCGGTAGCAAACATCATGACGTTGCCCAAATAAGTCTTTGAGCCTACTAGCGCTTTGATGTCTGAACCTATGCTTGTTTGTTTGGCTGGTGCCTTCTCCTGGCTTTGTGCCATTGTTGTCACTGCCAAAAATAGCCCCATTAAGGTCAGAGTGACAAAAATACTGTGCCAACCAAAGTTATCTGCCAGTACGACACCCAGTTGGGGGGCTAACGCGGGAGAGAGTGCGACTAAGGGCATGATGGTGGCAAAGATTTGTTGGCTGCTGCTGGAATAACGCTTGATAACCATGGCTTGCCAAATCACAGCGGGAGCGCAGACGCCAATGGCCTGAACGAAGCGAAGTGTCAGTAATTGCCAGACTTGATCGCTGAAGGCGAGACCAAAAGATGCCAAAGTAAATAAACCTAAACCTACGGCAAGAGTATTACGGTGGCCAAATTTATCAGAGGCCAGCCCCCAGAGTAGCTGACCCATTGCCATACCGACTAAAAAGACGGTCAGCGATAATGCGACTTGTTCTGGACCTGTGGCGAAGTCATTTTCCATCACCTTGAAAGCAGGTAAGTACATATCTGTGGCAATAAAACCTAGCATTGATAACGAGGCTAAATAAAAAAGTTGTAATTTAGAGATTTTCATCATCTTTCCATTCAAAAAAATTCACGGATTGTTATAAGTTGGCGCCAACCTTTTTATTAACTTTGCTATTCTATTTTTCATATTCATGAAATTGAAACGCTAAAATTTACAGTTATTAATCAAAATTTTTGAAAGGTATTATTGTGGGTGTGTTTTCGCAAACATCGTTAGAGCTGGTGGACACTGTTGCTCGGTTGGGCAGTTTCACTGCGGCAGCGGAAGAGCTGCATAAGGTGCCGTCTGCGATTAGTTATAGTATTCGTCAGATAGAGCAAGAGCTAGATGTGGTGCTATTTCGTCGTCTTCCAAGAAAAGTAGAACTGACAGCGGCTGGAGAACTGTTTTTGGATCAAGCCAGAGCTATGTTACGTCAGATGGAAGAAGTGAAAGCGCAAACGAGACGCGCCGCCCATGGTTGGCAGAAAACGCTCAAGATCACGTTGGATAATGTGGTGAAGCTTGAGCGACTCAAACCTCTCATTGAAGATTTCTATCAGACTTTTCCTTACGCTGAATTACAAATCAATATGGAAGTGTTTAATGGTTCTTGGGAAGCGATTTCACAAGGTCGCGCTGATATCGTTATCGGTGCGACAGCAGCGATTCCCGTTGGAGGAGATTTTGAAGTTCGTGAAATGGGTATTTTAGATTGGGCGTTTGTCATGTCTCCCAGCCATCCGTGTGTGAAACAGCAGGCATTAAGTGAAGAGTACGTCAGTCAGTATCCTGCAATCTGCTTAGATGATACTTCCAATTTATTACCCAAGAGACACACAGTGCATTATCCCAAGCAGCGCAGATTGCTGCTACCCAACTGGTACAGTGCGATAGAGTGCCTAAAAAACGGTGTGGGGGTGGGCTATATGCCTCGGCATATTGCGCGCCCTTTGATTGCTGAAGGGTTGTTGGTGGAAAAAATTCTTCCTGAAGAGAAACCTTTGAGCCATTGCTGCTTAGTGTGGCGCAAAGATGAAAATCATAAGATGATTCAATGGATGGTCGACTACCTAGGATCCAGTGAGCAGTTATATCAAGACTGGTTGCAAGCAAGATGAGGGGTTCAAAAAGCGCCAGTTCTTACTGGCGCTTTGCTTTTCTTACGATCGGCACTTTACGGACGTTCGAATACCGTTGCAATACCTTGACCTAAACCAATACACATAGTCGCGAGACCGTATTTTGCGTCTTTCGATTCCATTAGATTGATCAGTGTGGTTGAGATGCGTGAGCCAGAACAGCCTAGCGGATGGCCTAGTGCAATTGCACCGCCATTCAGGTTAACCTTCTCGTCCATCACTTCCAACAAGCCTAAGTCTTTTGCACACGGTAGAGATTGTGCAGCAAAAGCTTCATTAAGCTCAATCACATCCATATCTTCAATGGACAGGCCAGCACGTTTTAGTGCTTTTTGCGTCGCAGGTACTGGGCCATAGCCCATGATAGAAGGATCACAGCCCGCAATCGCCATACCTTTGATACGGGCACGAATGGTTAAACCGAGTTCGTTTGCTTTGTCTTCACTCATGATCAGCATTGCAGACGCGCCGTCTGAAAGCGCCGATGACGTACCTGCTGTGACTGTACCATTTGCAGGGTCAAATACTGGACGTAACTGAGACAGGCCTTCTACAGAAGTCTCTGGACGAATGACTTCGTCATGGTCAAGAGTGAATAAGGTACCGTCCGCTGCATGACCTTCAGTCGGTAAGATTTCATTCTTAAAGCGACCTTCCAACGTAGCAGCGCGAGCGCGAGCATGAGAGCGTGCGGCAAATTCGTCTTGCTGCTCACGGCTGATGCCGTGCAGCTTACCCAGCATTTCGGCTGTCAGACCCATCATGCCTGCTGCTTTGGCGACATGTTTAGACATACCTGGGTGGAAATCTACCCCATGGTTCATCGGTACGTGGCCCATGTGCTCAACACCACCAATTAGACAGATCTCAGCGTCACCTGTCATGATAGCGCGAGTACCGTCATGTAGCGCCTGCATCGAGGAACCACATAAGCGGTTAACCGTCACCGCGCCAATTTCAATCGGCAGGCCTGCCAGTAGGGCTGCATTACGTGCTACGTTGAAGCCTTGCTCTAGGGTTTGCTGAACACAGCCCCAGTAAATATCTTCAATCTCACTTGGATTAACCTGAGGGTTACGCGCTAGGATGCCTTTCATTAGGTGTGCTGATAGGTCCTCAGCACGAGTATGTCGGAATGCACCACCTTTAGAGCGACCCATAGGTGTACGTAGACAATCTACGATAACGACGTTTCTTGTTTGTAAAGCCATGTGGGAATCTCCTTAGATAGAACCTTGTTGCTGAGTGCCGTAGAAGGTTTCACCTTTAGCAGCCATATCAATCAGCATTTGTGGAACCTGATACATAGCACCGAGCGTTTGGTACTGTTCTGCCATCGCGATATATTCAGCAATGCCCACACTATCTAAGTAACGGAACACCCCGCCGCGGAATGGAGGGAAGCCTAAGCCGTACACTAATGCCATATCGGCTTCTTGTGGAGAGGCAATAATGTTTTCTTGTAGGCAAAGTACCACTTCGTTGATCATAGGAATCATCATACGTTGAATGATGGTTTGGTCATCGAACTCTTGAGTTTGGCTACAGACTTCCGACAGGATAGGTAGAATTTCGTCGGTGAAGGCTTTCTTCGGTTTACCGCGCTTATCTACGCTGTAGCTGTAGAAACCGCTGCCATTCTTCTGTCCGTATTTATTGGCGTCGAACAGAGCATCAATCGCATCGCGATCTGACTTACCCATGCGTTCAGGGAAGCCTTGTGCCATCACCGCTTGGGCATGGTGAGCAGTATCAATACCTACTACATCTAGCAGGTAAGCTGGGCCCATTGGCCAACCAAACTGACGCTCCATGACTTTGTCGACTTTGGTGAAGTCTGCACCGTCACGAAGCAACATGCTGAAACCACCGAAGTATGGGAATAGCACGCGGTTAACGAAGAAACCTGGACAGTCATTGACCACGATTGGTGATTTACCCATCTTCGCGGCGTAAGCAACAACACGATTGATGGTTTCATCCGAGGTCTTTTCACCGCGAATGATTTCAACCAGCGGCATTCTGTGGACTGGATTAAAGAAGTGCATACCACAGAAATTTTCAGGACGCTTAAGAGACTTCGCCAGTAAGTTGATTGGGATCGTTGAAGTATTGGAAGTGATAACAGTATCTTCGCTGACCTGCTGTTCTACTTCACTTAATACTGCGGCTTTTACTTTCGGGTTTTCTACCACAGCTTCAACAATCACATCCGAATTTTCAATCCCGGCGTAATGTAGACTAGGTGTAATCGACGCTAGGATACCAGCCATCTTAAATCCATCGATACGGCCGCGTGACAAGCGCTTATTAAGCAGCTTAGACGCCTCTGTCATACCGAGATCTAAAGATGCCTGAGCGATGTCTTTCATCATAACCGGCACGCCTTTTAGGGCTGATTGGTAAGCAATACCGCCACCCATAATGCCTGCACCGAGCACCGCTGCGCGTTCAGTTTGCTTGTTAGCGTTTTTCGCTGCTTTCTTGGCAATACCTTTGATGTACTGGTCATTAAGGAAAAGACCAACCAGTGCTTTCGCTTCTTCGGACTTAGCTAATTTGATGAAGTACTTACGCTCAATATCTAGGGCTTCATTACGTGCAAAACGTGAACCTTCTTCAATGGCGATGACCGCTTTCATCGGTGCAGGGTAGTGCGGACCTGCTTTTTGTGCCACTAGGCCCTTCGCCATCGTGAAGCTCATCATCGCTTCTAACTTACTGAGAGTAAGTGGAGAGGTTTTTTGTTTGCGGCGCTGCTGCCAATCAAGCTTCTCATTAATCGCTTGGGTAAGCGTTGCTAGCGCAGATTCATACAATGACTCACTGTCAACCACAGCATCAAGTAAGCCAATTTTCAGTGCTTCATCTGCGCGGCAAGCTTTACCTTGCGTGATGATTTCCATTGCACTGTCAGCACCAATGACGCGGGGCAGGCGTACACAGCCGCCAAAGCCAGGCATGATTCCGAGTTTAGTTTCTGGTAAGCCAATGCTGGTGGTTTTGTCACCAATGCGCATGTCGGTAGCAAGTACGCACTCACATCCACCGCCAAGAGTATGGCCTTTCAGCACGGAAAGTGTAGGGACAGGCAAGTCTTCAAGTTTATTGAAGATGCTGTTAGCAAACTGCAGCCACTTATCGAGTTCGGCTTCTTCTTTGGCAAACAGGCTTAAAAACTCAGTGATATCTGCGCCAACTATAAAAGCGTCTTTATCTGATGTCAGCAGCAGACCCTTGAGGCCTTGATGGGCATTCAGAGCATCGAGTGCTTTATCGAGTGATTCAAGAGTGGCGAGGTCGAGCTTGTTGACAGAATTGGGTGAGCAGAAACTGAGCTCAGCGATACCGTCGTGTAATTCCTTTACCTGTAGGGTTTCGGCTTGGTAAATCATTATCTATCTCCATGACATACAATCTTGGGATTGCGCGTACACCGACCTCAGGCTTGTGGTCGGCATATAGAAATGTCGCTTTATTTTTATTCTGGTTAGACCAGTGGTTTTAGTTTGGACTCAGCTAAAATTAAATTCAATACATTTTTTAAACAAGTGTTTAACATTGTGCGCTGCCGCTGATCTTTTAAGCGCGCTAATTGGGTTTCATGGTAGACTGGTAAGATAATGAAAAGTGACGTAATGCCATGAACGATCTGCCCTATCTTATCCCCGCTCAACTTGCTCTATTCGAAGAAGAAATTAAGAAAAGTGTCTTTATTACCCAGCTAGCGCATACTCCATCTGTCGAAGCTGCCAAGGCGTTTGTTGAGCAGGTTAAAGCACAACATTCAGGTGCCAGACACAACTGCTGGGGGTTTGTCGCAGGTCGACCTGAAGATTCAATGAAATGGGGGTTTAGTGATGATGGTGAACCTTCTGGCACGGCAGGCAAACCCATCTTAGCTCAACTATCAGGTTCCGGAGTGGGTGAGATTTCGGCTGTAGTGACTCGATACTCTGGTGGAATAAAACTTGGTACTGGTGGCTTAGTCAAAGCGTATGGTGGTGGTGTTCAGCAGGCACTCAAGTTGCTTCAAACAATTGAGAAAAAAATAACCACAAAGCTATTAGTGGAGTTAGACTATGGCTTTATGACTATTGTTCAGGCTTTACTGCCGCAATTTAGCGCGCAAGAAGTGGAGACTGACTATAGTGAACAAGTAAAGATGGTCGTGGAAATTGAACTTCGCTATGTAAGTGACTTTACCCAAACCATAATCAACAAAAGTGGAGCCAAGGCTTTGGTTACCTCTTTAGACGGAAAATAAAGATAATCAGGAAGTCGGAAGCTCAGCTTCAGTAATCATCAGTTCATGCAGTTTCGTTCAATAATTCGTATTGTCGGGCTATTGCTCGCTCTTTTTAGTGTCTCAATGCTAGCGCCTGCGCTGGTCGCGTTGATTTATCGTGACGGTGCAGGTGTGCCTTTTGTTACGACTTTCTTTGTTCTGCTCATCTGTGGCGCTATCTGCTGGTGGCCAAATCGCCGTCATAAACATGAACTCAAAGCCAGAGACGGTTTTCTGATTGTTGTATTGTTTTGGACGGTTATTGGTAGTGCGGGTTCGATTCCTTTCTTGCTTTCTGATAATCCTAATGTGTCAGTGACAGACGCTTTTTTTGAATCTTTTTCTGCGCTGACGACTACAGGAGCAACGGTGATTGTTGGTCTTGATGAGCTTCCCAAGGCACTATTGTTTTATCGTCAGTTTCTACAGTGGTTCGGTGGAATGGGGATCATCGTACTTGCTGTGGCAATTCTGCCTGTACTAGGTATTGGTGGCATGCAGTTGTACCGCGCGGAGATTCCAGGTCCAGTCAAAGACAGTAAGATGACGCCTAGGATTGCTGAAACCGCAAAAGCGCTGTGGTACATCTATTTGAGCTTAACGATTGCGTGTGCCTTGGCATTCTGGTTAGCGGGCATGACGCCGTTTGACGCGATAGGTCATAGTTTTTCCACTATCGCAATTGGTGGTTTTTCTACGCATGACGCCAGCATGGGCTACTTTGATAGCTACGCGATTAACATGATTACCGTGGTGTTCTTACTCATTTCTGCGTGTAACTATTCTTTGCACTTTGCTGCGTTTGCATCCGGTGGTGTTCATCCTAAATACTATTGGAAAGATCCAGAGTTCCGAGCTTTTATCTTCATTCAGGCACTGTTATTTGTAGTGTGCTTTCTGATTCTGCTTAATCATCACTCTTATAACTCTGTCTATGATGCTTTTGATCAGGCGTTATTTCAGACCGTTTCAATTTCTACTACGGCTGGTTTTACGACCACAGGGTTCTCCGAGTGGCCGCTTTTCTTACCCGTACTTTTGCTATTTTCTTCCTTTATCGGAGGCTGTGCCGGTTCAACGGGGGGAGGGATGAAAGTTATTCGTATTTTATTACTCACTTTGCAAGGTGCGCGCGAGCTAAAACGTTTGGTACATCCAAGAGCGGTTTACACGATCAAAGTAGGTGGAACTGCACTCTCTCAACGTGTAGTCGATGCTGTATGGGGGTTCTTTTCTGCTTACGCTTTGGTGTTTGTGGTATGCATGCTGGGACTAATCGCGACAGGTATGGATGAGTTAAGTGCCTTTTCTGCAGTGGCAGCTACGCTCAATAACCTTGGCCCAGGTTTAGGAGAAGTGGCATTGCATTTCGGTGATGTTAACGATAAAGCCAAATGGGTATTAATTGTCTCTATGCTGTTTGGGCGTCTTGAGATATTCACTTTACTGATTCTACTCACTCCAACATTTTGGCGCAGTTAAGGAGCTTATGTGACCAAAGCACTATTTCTTTATTCTTCCCGTGAAGGGCAAACCAAAAAGATCCTTCGTTATATAGAGCAAGAGCTTTCACAATTTGATGTGGAAACGCTGGATTTACACAGTGCTGAAAACATTAATTTTGAATTGTATGACAAGGTTTTGATTGGCGCATCAATCCGATATGGTCATTTAAATAAGCGGCTTTATCAGTTTATAGAGCAATATAGGCAAGAGTTAGAGTCGAGTAAGGTTGCTTTCTTTTGCGTTAATTTGACTGCGAGGAAGGAAGACCAAGGGAAAGATACTCCTGAAGGTAGCGCATATATTCGCAAATTCTTGATCAAGTCTCCTTGGAAGCCGGAGTTAATTGGTGTGTTTGCCGGTGCGCTCTATTACCCTCGTTATAACTGGTTCGATAAAATGATGATTAAGTTCATTATGAATATGACTGGAGGAGAGACGGATACCAGCAAGGAAGTTGAATACACCAACTGGGAAAAAGTTACATTATTTGCTCAAAAATTTAGTAATTTGTGAATATAAAGGTGAAATTTGGTCATTAGAGGTTAAGGTTTCACCGAAAGGTAAAAAAATACAGAAAAATCGAGAAAAAGAGTTGCCAAGATAATCTCTATCTCTATAATGCCCCCTCGCTGACACGGCAACGCTTCAACAGAAATGTTAGGCCAGTTAGCAAGGTCAATTAGCCAAGTGGAAACGCTTGAATAAAGTTTGAAAAAAGTGGTTGACACTAAACTTTATCTCGCTAAAATGGCCGTCCGTTTTGAGTAAGACTTAAAACGAAAGCTCTTTAACAATATAAACCTATCAATCTGTGTGGGCACTCGTTGATGATAATCCAATTCGATACTTCGGTATCAATTTAGGTTTCAATGATACGAAGTGACCATTGAATCTTCGGATTCAGCACAGTCAATTCAAACATTACTTTATGTAATGTTCAGTATTCATTGAGCCGACAAAATCTTAAATTGAAGAGTTTGATCATGGCTCAGATTGAACGCTGGCGGCAGGCCTAACACATGCAAGTCGAGCGGAAACGAGTTATCTGAACCTTCGGGGAACGATAACGGCGTCGAGCGGCGGACGGGTGAGTAATGCCTGGGAAATTGCCCTGATGTGGGGGATAACCATTGGAAACGATGGCTAATACCGCATAATAGCTTCGGCTCAAAGAGGGGGACCTTCGGGCCTCTCGCGTCAGGATATGCCCAGGTGGGATTAGCTAGTTGGTGAGGTAATGGCTCACCAAGGCGACGATCCCTAGCTGGTCTGAGAGGATGATCAGCCACACTGGAACTGAGACACGGTCCAGACTCCTACGGGAGGCAGCAGTGGGGAATATTGCACAATGGGCGCAAGCCTGATGCAGCCATGCCGCGTGTATGAAGAAGGCCTTCGGGTTGTAAAGTACTTTCAGCAGTGAGGAAGGTGGATGTGTTAATAGCGCATTCATTTGACGTTAGCTGCAGAAGAAGCACCGGCTAACTCCGTGCCAGCAGCCGCGGTAATACGGAGGGTGCGAGCGTTAATCGGAATTACTGGGCGTAAAGCGCATGCAGGTGGTTTGTTAAGTCAGATGTGAAAGCCCGGGGCTCAACCTCGGAATAGCATTTGAAACTGGCAGACTAGAGTACTGTAGAGGGGGGTAGAATTTCAGGTGTAGCGGTGAAATGCGTAGAGATCTGAAGGAATACCGGTGGCGAAGGCGGCCCCCTGGACAGATACTGACACTCAGATGCGAAAGCGTGGGGAGCAAACAGGATTAGATACCCTGGTAGTCCACGCCGTAAACGATGTCTACTTGGAGGTTGTGGCCTTGAGCCGTGGCTTTCGGAGCTAACGCGTTAAGTAGACCGCCTGGGGAGTACGGTCGCAAGATTAAAACTCAAATGAATTGACGGGGGCCCGCACAAGCGGTGGAGCATGTGGTTTAATTCGATGCAACGCGAAGAACCTTACCTACTCTTGACATCCAGAGAACTTAGCAGAGATGCTTTGGTGCCTTCGGGAACTCTGAGACAGGTGCTGCATGGCTGTCGTCAGCTCGTGTTGTGAAATGTTGGGTTAAGTCCCGCAACGAGCGCAACCCTTATCCTTGTTTGCCAGCACTTCGGGTGGGAACTCCAGGGAGACTGCCGGTGATAAACCGGAGGAAGGTGGGGACGACGTCAAGTCATCATGGCCCTTACGAGTAGGGCTACACACGTGCTACAATGGCGCATACAGAGGGCGGCCAACTTGCGAAAGTGAGCGAATCCCAAAAAGTGCGTCGTAGTCCGGATTGGAGTCTGCAACTCGACTCCATGAAGTCGGAATCGCTAGTAATCGTAGATCAGAATGCTACGGTGAATACGTTCCCGGGCCTTGTACACACCGCCCGTCACACCATGGGAGTGGGCTGCAAAAGAAGTGGGTAGTTTAACCTTCGGGGGGACGCTCACCACTTTGTGGTTCATGACTGGGGTGAAGTCGTAACAAGGTAGCGCTAGGGGAACCTGGCGCTGGATCACCTCCTTATACGATGATTACTCACGATGAGTGTCCACACAGATTGATGGTTTATGTAGTTTAAGAGACGATACTGGGTCTGTAGCTCAGGTGGTTAGAGCGTTCGCCTGATAAGCGAGAGGTCGGTGGTTCAAGTCCACTCAGACCCACCAATCTTCCTCCCAGGAGATTGGCAACAGTATCGACACCTTGATGGGGCTATAGCTCAGCTGGGAGAGCGCCTGCCTTGCACGCAGGAGGTCAGCAGTTCGATCCTGCTTAGCTCCACCATCTTTAAGCATACTTGCTTAAGTGTTCTTAAAAATGGTTCTTAAATGAATCTAGCTCTTTAACAATTTGGAAAGCTGACGAATAACAACAATCCCCATCTCTTTGAGATGCGTTGTTATTCAATAAAAGTTCTCAAATCCTAATTCTTTGAATTAGGTACCAACACACATTCAAGTGTTCTTGGAAACATCCTTGTGATGTTTAATATTTGAGTCCGGCAAAATCGAGTCTGCATCATGTTTAAATAATGGCAGACAACTTTGGTTGTTTAACAAAGACCCTTTGGGGTTGTATGGTTAAGTGACTAAGCGTACACGGTGGATGCCTTGGCAGTCAGAGGCGATGAAGGACGTATTAACTTGCGATAAGCCCAGATTAGACAGTAAAAGTCATTTGAGTCTGGGATTTCCGAATGGGAAAACCCAACTGCATAAGCAGTTATCATTATCTGAATACATAGGGTAATGAGGCGAACCGGGGGAACTGAAACATCTAAGTACCCCGAGGAAAAGAAATCAACCGAGATTCCGAAAGTAGCGGCGAGCGAAATTGGACTAGCCCTTAAGTCTATAATGCGTCAGGTGAAAGTTCTGGAAAGGTCTGCGATACAGGGTGATAGCCCCGTAACCGACAGCGCATTTTAGGTGAAATCGAGTAGGGCGGGACACGTGATATCCTGTCTGAATATGGGGGGACCATCCTCCAAGGCTAAATACTACTGACTGACCGATAGTGAACCAGTACCGTGAGGGAAAGGCGAAAAGAACCCCTGTGAGGGGAGTGAAATAGAACCTGAAACCGTGTACGTACAAGCAGTAGGAGCACCTTCGTGGTGTGACTGCGTACCTTTTGTATAATGGGTCAGCGACTTATATTCAGTAGCAAGGTTAACCATCTAGGGGAGCCGTAGAGAAATCGAGTCTTAACTGGGCGTCAAGTTGCTGGATATAGACCCGAAACCAGGTGATCTAGCCATGGGCAGGTTGAAGGTTGAGTAACATCAACTGGAGGACCGAACCGACTAATGTTGAAAAATTAGCGGATGACTTGTGGCTAGGGGTGAAAGGCCAATCAAACCTGGAGATAGCTGGTTCTCCCCGAAATCTATTTAGGTAGAGCCTCGGACGAATACTACTGGGGGTAGAGCACTGTTAAGGCTAGGGGGTCATCCCGACTTACCAACCCTTTGCAAACTCCGAATACCAGTAAGTACTATCCGGGAGACACACGGCGGGTGCTAACGTCCGTCGTGGAGAGGGAAACAACCCAGACCGCCAGCTAAGGTCCCAAATTACAGCTAAGTGGGAAACGATGTGGGAAGGCTTAGACAGCTAGGATGTTGGCTTAGAAGCAGCCATCATTTAAAGAAAGCGTAATAGCTCACTAGTCGAGTCGGCCTGCGCGGAAGATGTAACGGGGCTAAGCTGTAAACCGAAGCTGCGGCAATGCATTTTATGTATTGGGTAGGGGAGCGTTCTGTAAGCCGTTGAAGGTGGATTGTAAAGTCTGCTGGAGGTATCAGAAGTGCGAATGCTGACATGAGTAACGATAATGGGGGTGAAAAACCTCCACGCCGGAAGACCAAGGGTTCCTGTCCAACGTTAATCGGGGCAGGGTAAGTCGACCCCTAAGGCGAGGCCGAAAGGCGTAGTCGATGGGAAACGGGTTAATATTCCCGTACTTCTTACAATTGCGATGGGGGGACGGAGAAGGCTAGGTGGGCCTGGCGACGGTTGTCCAGGTTCAAGTGCGTAGGCTTGAGAGTTAGGTAAATCCGGCTCTCTTTAAGGCTGAGACACGATGTCGAGCTGCTACGGCAGTGAAGTCATTGATGCCATGCTTCCAGGAAAAGCCTCTAAGCTTCAGATTGTAAGGAATCGTACCCCAAACCGACACAGGTGGTCGGGTAGAGAATACCAAGGCGCTTGAGAGAACTCGGGTGAAGGAACTAGGCAAAATGGTACCGTAACTTCGGGAGAAGGTACGCTCTTGACGGTGAAGTCCCTTGCGGATGGAGCTATTGAGAGTCGCAGATACCAGGTGGCTGCAACTGTTTATTAAAAACACAGCACTGTGCAAAATCGTAAGATGACGTATACGGTGTGACGCCTGCCCGGTGCCGGAAGGTTAATTGATGGGGTTAGACGTAAGTCGAAGCTCTTGATCGAAGCCCCGGTAAACGGCGGCCGTAACTATAACGGTCCTAAGGTAGCGAAATTCCTTGTCGGGTAAGTTCCGACCTGCACGAATGGCGTAATGATGGCCACGCTGTCTCCACCCGAGACTCAGTGAAATTGAAATCGCTGTGAAGATGCAGTGTACCCGCGGCTAGACGGAAAGACCCCGTGAACCTTTACTACAGCTTGGCACTGAACATTGACCCTACATGTGTAGGATAGGTGGGAGGCTTTGAACCCGGTACGCCAGTATCGGTGGAGCCGTCCTTGAAATACCACCCTTGTAGTGTTGATGTTCTAACTTAGACCCGTTATCCGGGTTGAGGACAGTGCCTGGTGGGTAGTTTGACTGGGGCGGTCTCCTCCCAAAGAGTAACGGAGGAGCACGAAGGTGGGCTAATCACGGTTGGACATCGTGAGGTTAGTGCAATGGCATAAGCCCGCTTGACTGCGAGAATGACAATTCGAGCAGGTGCGAAAGCAGGTCATAGTGATCCGGTGGTTCTGTATGGAAGGGCCATCGCTCAACGGATAAAAGGTACTCCGGGGATAACAGGCTGATACCGCCCAAGAGTTCATATCGACGGCGGTGTTTGGCACCTCGATGTCGGCTCATCACATCCTGGGGCTGAAGTCGGTCCCAAGGGTATGGCTGTTCGCCATTTAAAGTGGTACGCGAGCTGGGTTTAGAACGTCGTGAGACAGTTCGGTCCCTATCTGCCGTGGGCGTTGGAAGATTGAAGGGGGCTGCTCCTAGTACGAGAGGACCGGAGTGGACGAACCTCTGGTGTTCGGGTTGTCATGCCAATGGCATTGCCCGGTAGCTAAGTTCGGAATCGATAACCGCTGAAAGCATCTAAGCGGGAAGCGAGCCCTGAGATGAGTCTTCCCTGACCCCTTGAGGGTCCTAAAGGGTTGTTCGAGACTAGAACGTTGATAGGCAGGGTGTGTAAGCGTTGTGAGGCGTTGAGCTAACCTGTACTAATTGCCCGTGAGGCTTAACCATACAACACCCAAAGGGTTTTGATGGACTCAAAGTAGAACAGATTGAATGTGTAGAGAACGCATTAACAGCTTTCCAGATTAAAGAATTTGCTTGGCGACCATAGCGTTGTGGACCCACCTGATCCCATGCCGAACTCAGAAGTGAAACGCAATAGCGCCGATGGTAGTGTGGGGCTTCCCCATGTGAGAGTAGGACATCGCCAGGCTTTAAATTTAGACTTTAAGTCTAACCAGTGCGGAGCGGTAGTTCAGTTGGTTAGAATACCGGCCTGTCACGCCGGGGGTCGCGGGTTCGAGTCCCGTCCGCTCCGCCACTTATTTCGAAGCCTCGCTTATAGCGAGGTTTTTTCGAATCTAAAATCTGAAAAGATTCTACAGTGGTGTAGCTCTAATTCGAAAGAATAAAGAGCAGTGGATTCCCCAGATACCTTGTGATAGGGCGTGTTGGGAGTTCTAATCCATTCGAACCTGATTGTAGAGAATTTAGGGGTGTAGCTCCAATTGGCAGAGCAGCGGATTCCAAATCCGCGTGTTGGGAGTTCGAATCTCTCCACCCCTGCCATATTTAAGGCTCTAGTCGAAAGACTAGAGCCTTTTTCGTTCCAACTATGAATGTCTAATCTGTAGAGTCGTAACTCGCCCGAGATAACTCAATAGTCAAAGACATGGGCTATTATTTTCTTTCTTATCTGTCATTTATCCAGTGATAATAAGTGGCATTAAAAATTACTTTTCTAGTGAGTATTATTCTTAATTATTTGTTACATTTTGCTAATGAACCAATAATAGTTATCAGAATATGGAAATCTCTCGTCGTCGCTTCTTGCAATCCTCACTCGCTATTTCTGCTCTTAGTGTACTTCCTGCTTGTTCAATGAACCGGTCTACTGATTCGCAAGGGCGTTATGTCTACGATATTACGGCTGAACCTGCGACTGCAGAATTGGTGCCTGGTTATCAAACCCAAGTGCTTGGATTCAACGGGCAGATTCCTGCGCCTACGATCCGTTGCCGTCAAGGTGAGCCAGTTACCATAAGATTCACTAACAAACTATCAGAGCCGACTACCATCCATTGGCATGGACTGAGAATTCCTATTGAGATGGATGGCGTCCCATTTCTTAGCCAGCCACCTATCATGCCAGGTGAGACATTCAGCTATGAATTTACACCACCTGATGCCGGCACATTCTGGTATCACCCGCACATGAACAGTGTGAAGCAACTTGGAATGGGATTGGTAGGATTGATCATTGTTGAAGAGAGCCAGCCTGTTATCTTTGATGAAGAGCATGAATTGATGCTTAAGCACTGGCACCTAGACAAGCAAGGCCAGTGGAAAGACTTAATGATCCCGCGTATGAGTGCACGAATGGGCACTCCAGGGGAGTGGAGTAGTGTGAACGGTATACATGAGCCGATTTACCAACTGAAGGCCAGAGCGACCACACGGTTGCGAATAGCAAATGTCGACAATACTATTACTTACCCGATTGCAGTGGAAGGTGCTGACGCATGGGTCATCGCTATCGATGGTAATCCGGTAAAAACGCCCTATAAGCTATCTCAGCATAAAATTGGCCCAGGAATGAGGGTTGATATAGGTCTTATTGCTCCTCAAGCTGGTGAGCGTGTCTATGTTCGTCAAATGAAGGGACGTTTCCCATTCCATCTGTGTGAATTCGACGTTGTTAAATCTTCTTTGCCTGAGTCTCAACCATTGCCCAAGTTACCATTGAATCCAGTGCCTCAGCTTGATTTGGCTAATGCTGAGGAAATTGACTTTGTTTTTGAGTGGGAGGGCGCGGTTACCCCAACGAGTAAAGATGGTAAAGCTATGCCCAAATTCTGGTTAACCAATAAACGGTCATGGGAAGGTATGAGCAAAAATAATATTCCAGCACCTTTGGCAACACTTGAATTGGGGAAGACTTATATTTTTGACTTAAAGAACGTCACCCAGTATCACCACCCGATCCATATCCATGGTCATACATTCACAGTTCTAGAAATGGACGGTAAAAAGATTGCAGAACCGTTCCATACCGATACCGTACTGCTAGGTAAAAACGGTAGAGCCAAAGCGGCGTTTGTTGCAGATAATCCAGGGCGCTGGATGTATCACTGCCATGTGATTGAACACATGAAAACCGGATTAATGGGTTACATTGAAGTAAAGTGACTCCTGTAACTTTTTAAATCTCAGAATTAATTTGAGATAATGTGTTGCGATTTTGATTCGAAAATAGCCTTATTCCAGATACAATACGGCAGAATTTGACAGGAGGAACCATGGGACAACTTTCGATTCTCGGTTTTATCGCTTTGGGTGGCGCCTTTGGTGCGTGTTCTCGGTATTTAATTTCCGAACTGTGTGTTGTTTTACTTGGGCGTGGTTTTCCCTATGGTACGTTGACGGTCAACGTAGTGGGCTCATTTATTATGGGCTTGCTGATCGCGGCATTTGAAAATGAAATGTTGGCCACCGAACCTTGGCGACAAATCGTTGGCTTAGGCTTTCTTGGGGCTCTGACGACCTTTTCGACTTTTTCCATGGATAATGTATTACTCATGCAGCAAGGTGCATTTTTTAAGATGGGTCTCAACGTACTATTAAACGTTATACTTAGTATCTCAGCGGCTGGTATTGGCTTTCAAATACTGATTAAGAGCTAATTTTGGGGTAAAGTTTCGCTAATATTCTTCTACACGGCTTGGTTTCACCAGGCCGTTTTTATATACTGATTTTACTTGTCGGAGTGCCATAAGGCTGAGACCGTTAATTCGGGATCCGTTGAACCTGATCAGATTAGTATCTGCGAAGGGAACAGGAGAAGAGATCACTGTATTTTCGCACCTGTGATCTATCTACATTCAAGTAATACATTTCTTTATTACTTTGATACCTCTTGTCGCATCTATCCGCCAAGCATTTTTATCCAAAATCTTTTTATCTAGAATAACAAAGCAAGGAAAAATGCTATGTCGAGTCGCAAGCAAGCGAGACTGGAAGCAAAACAGTTTATTGATTCTCTCTCGGTACAACCGTACCCCAATTCACGCAAGGTATACGTACAAGGTTCACGCCCAGATATTCGTGTGCCTATGCGCGAAATCACTCTAGCTGATAGCCTTATTGGTGGCACAAAAGAAGAGCCGATTTTCGAGCCTAATGAACCTATCAGGGTTTATGACACTTCAGGAGTCTATACCGATCCTACTCATACCATAGACCTGTACAGTGGTTTACCTAAGCTGAGAGAGAAGTGGATAGAAGAGCGCAATGATACAGAAGTGCTCGATGATGTGAGTTCAATGTACACCAAGCAACGGCTGGAAGATGAAACGCTCGATGAGCTTCGTTATGGCAACCTGCCACGCATCCGTCGTGCTAAAGGTGGCCAATGTGTTACTCAGCTGCATTATGCACGTAAAGGCATTATTACACCTGAAATGGAGTATATTGCGTTACGTGAAAATATGGGGCGCGCAAAGTATCGAGATCAGGTTCTTAATCAGCAGCACTCAGGCCAAAGCTTTGGGGCTAATCTTCCAGACGAAATCAGCGCTGAATTTGTACGCAGAGAGGTCGCTGAAGGTCGCGCTATTATCCCTTCAAACATCAATCACCCAGAATCTGAGCCTATGATCATTGGCCGTAACTTTCTTGTGAAGGTAAACGCCAACATTGGTAACTCCTCTGTGACCTCATCAATTGAAGAAGAAGTTGAAAAGTTGGTTTGGTCGACACGTTGGGGGGGCGATACAGTGATGGACCTGTCTACTGGTCGTAATATTCACGAGACTCGCGAATGGATTTTGCGTAATAGCCCAGTCCCAATCGGCACTGTACCAATGTACCAAGCATTAGAGAAAGTGAACGGCATTGCCGAAAATCTCAATTGGGAGGTAATGCGTGACACTTTAATTGAACAAGCCGAGCAGGGCGTTGATTACTTTACTATCCACGCAGGTTTACTCCTTCGCTATGTCCCTATGACAGCCAAGCGCGTGACAGGCATTGTCTCACGCGGTGGCTCTATCATTGCTAAATGGTGTTTGGCTCATCATCAAGAAAGTTTCCTCTATACCAATTTCCGCGAGATCTGTGAAATCTGTGCTAAGTATGACGTGGCACTATCGCTTGGTGATGGTTTGCGTCCTGGATCAATTGCAGATGCCAATGATGAAGCCCAGTTTGCAGAATTACGCACGCTTGGAGAACTTACAAAGATCGCATGGGAGTATGATGTTCAGGTGATCATTGAAGGCCCAGGGCATGTGCCAATGCATATGATTAAAGAGAACATGGAAGAGCAGCTAGAGCATTGCCATGAGGCGCCTTTCTATACGCTCGGCCCTCTCACGACAGACATTGCTCCCGGCTACGACCATATTACGTCGGGTATAGGTGCTGCAATGATTGGTTGGTATGGCTGTGCAATGCTGTGTTATGTGACTCCAAAAGAACATCTAGGCTTGCCTAACAAAGAAGATGTAAAGACAGGACTGATCACTTATAAACTTGCCGCTCACGCTGCCGATTTAGCGAAAGGGCATCCAGGTGCTCAGATTCGTGATAATGCCTTATCTAAGGCTCGATTTGAATTTCGTTGGGAAGATCAGTTCAACCTTGCGCTTGACCCTGATACTGCCCGTGCATTCCATGATGAAACCTTGCCCCAGGAGTCAGGTAAAGTTGCCCATTTCTGCTCTATGTGTGGCCCGAAATTCTGCTCAATGAAGATCTCTCAGGAAGTTCGAGAATACGCAAAAGATATTGATCAAGTCGCGGCGGACCAAGCCATCTCAATCAAATTGCTTGATGACCCATTGGAAGGCATGCGTCAAAAGTCTAAAGAGTTTAGAGAGACTGGCTCTGAGCTTTATCACCCTGCAGTAACTTCGGTCACGGAGGGATAACGGTGAAGATCCTTATTCCAGCTATGATGGATACACTCCATCATGAGGTGGGGTTGTGCCTGCGGCTGGCCAAGAAGCAAGGGTTTGAAATAGATAAGTTTGAGTTGGGCATTAGCCCTGCTCAAACTATTCAGGTCACTCAGGGCGAAAGCACGATTGCTCTTGGGGCTGATTTAATCAGTTCTTCTCCGGTTGGTAATTTAGATTACTACCTCATTTACTACTCACAACTGTCTCTTACAGAGTATGTGCCTTCCAAGTTTCCAGTGCACGTTTATCTCAATATTACAGAGAAAGAACAATCAATAGATATTTGGGCTAATTTGCATGGCCATGGTAGCAATGCGCTGGCAAGCTCGGATCATATTCCCTATACCGAAGAAATACGTCACTTATCTTGGGTTATTGTTCTACTTTCATTGCAATTCACGATTGAAGATGCATTGACCCTTTCTCGGGCAATGATAAATGTTTCACGTGAAACATGGGCCGAATGTATCGAAGATTTTCCTATTCCGCTTATTGAGGATATTAGCTCCGGTATTCAAACTGATAGTGTGACTAAAGGGAAGCAACTCTTATTTCCTACTGTGTGTAAATCTGCGATGGCGTTATATCCGGTAGTTAATAGCGCGGATTGGGTCGAGAAACTCTTGAAGATGGGGGTTAAGACGGTACAACTACGTATTAAGGACTCGCAACAACTCGATTTAGAGCAACAGATTGTTCGATCAATCGAGCTAGGCCTCCAGTATGATGCACAAGTGTTTATCAATGATCACTGGCAGTTAGCAATTGAGCATCAAGCCTTCGGTGTCCATCTAGGACAAGAAGACTTAGAGAAGCTTGACCTTGAAGTGTTAGCAGAAGCCAATATCTGCTTAGGTCTGTCTACACATGGTTATTTTGAGTTGCTACGAGTTGCACAGTTCAATCCAAGCTATTTAGCTTTGGGTCACATCTTTCCAACAAAAACCAAGCAATTGATGTCCAGCCCACAAGGTTTGGTCCGCTTAGCCCTATATCAGAAATTGGTTAACTCTATGTCCGCTAATGGAACCGCTGTGATACCAACCGTTGCGATCGGAGGGATTAACACTGCAAACGCCAAATCAGTGTGGGACTGTGGTGTGACAAGTTTGGCACTGGTTAGTGCCATTACCAACGCGCCTTCATGTGAGCATGCCGTCCAATTCTTCAGAGGGCTAACGGAGGAGTCCTCAACGTGCTAACAGACCAAGAGTTTTTACGTTATCACAGACAGGTGTCATTACCTGAGATTGGTGAAGATGGTCAATACAGATTGAATCGAGCCCATGCCCTTGTCATTGGCTGTGGTGGCTTGGGAAGTGCGGCAGGATTATACCTAGCTGCAGCTGGTGTTGGAAAAATAGTGCTTGTTGATGATGACAAGGTAGATAGTACTAATTTGCAACGTCAGATCGTTTATCGAGAGGCTAACCTCGGTGAGGAAAAGACGAAGGCAATACGAGACCAGTTGAGTGCCCTAAACTCGGGCATCAGCTTGCGCACGATCTCTCAACGGCTTTCAGAGTCTCAACTCGCTTTAGAAGTTATGCTGGCCGATGTTGTTTTAGATTGTACGGACAATCTTGAAACGCGCCAATTAGTCAATTCAGTGTGTTTCAAACAGAGCAAGCCACTTATCTCTGCTGCAGCCGTAGGCTGGCAAGGCCAGTTTGCTGTATTTGATTATTCGCAAAAAGAGCGCAGCAAGATGGGGTGCTATCGCTGTCTTTATCCTTTTGATGAACTAATACAACCTAAAAAGTGCAGCGATAGTGGCGTTGTTGGTCCTGTTGTAGGCACATTGGGAAACTATCAAGCACTGGCTGCGATACAAAGGCTGGCAATGGGAAGGTTCAGTTTTCTTCCTAGTCAACTCCATCTATTCAACGGATTAACTCTTGAATGGCAAGTGATGACAATTGCCCGTGATAAACATTGCGCTGTTTGCAGAGGTTAAGCGCTATAACCGATTAATAAAGAAGCGAAATGATGAGAGAGATACAAATCATAGTAAATGAACGGCCTTATAATGTGAGTGCGGGGTCGGACTTAGAGAGCATTATTAAGCAATTTTCACTGCCTGAAATCGGCTGTGTGTTTGCTATTAACAATACGGTTGTGCCTCGTAGTGAGTGGTGCACAACATGTCTGAGTGAAGGAGATACCATTTCACTTTTTCAGGCCATCGCCGGGGGATAATAGCCATGCTGAAGATCGCAGACAAAGAGTTTAGTTCAAGGTTGTTTACGGGTACAGGAAAGTTTGCCAGCAAGTATCTAATGGAAAACGCAATAAAGGCGTCTGGTTCTCAATTAGCTACAATGGCACTTAAGCGAGTAGATGTGCATGATCACCAAGATGATATCCTACAGCCTTTGCTCCAATCAGGAGTGAATTTATTGCCTAATACTTCGGGGGCAAAAAATGCGAAAGATGCAGTTTTTGCAGCGCATTTAGCCAGAGAGGCGCTAGAAACGAACTGGTTAAAGCTCGAAATTCATCCTGATCCAAAATATCTAATGCCAGATCCCATTGAAACATTATTAGCAGCCGAGCAACTGGTGAAAGACGGATTTACGGTTTTGCCATATTGCCATGCGGACCCAGTTCTGTGTAAGAGGTTGGAAGAGGTAGGGTGTGCAGCCGTGATGCCTTTAGGAGCTCCAATTGGCTCAAATAAGGGCATAGCATCGCATGACTTTCTTGAGATCATTATTGACCAAGCTAATGTGCCGGTTGTAGTGGATGCGGGAATTGGCGCGCCTTCACATGCAGCAAGAGCAATGGAAATGGGAGCGGATGCCGTACTTGTAAACACAGCAATAGCAGCGGCCTCTGATCCAATATCAATGGCAACGGCATTTAAGATGGCCGTTGAGTCTGGCCGACTAGCCTATGAAGCTGGCTTGGCTGGGCAAGTCTCTCATGCTGTTGCATCGAGCCCTTTGACGTCATTCCTTGATGATCTCTAATATGAGTAGGTGTGAGAATGACTTTTACAGACCAATTTAACAGGTTAAATTGGGATGACATTTCGATGTCGATATATGCCAAAACCGCGCAAGACGTTGAGCGAGCATTGGCTAAGCCCAAGCGTGATCTAGAAGACTTTAAGGCACTAATTTCACCTGCTGCAGAGCCTTACATAGAAGCAATGGCCCAGCAGTCTTATGCTTTAACTAGACAGCGCTTTGGCAATACGCTTTCGTTATATATTCCTCTTTACTTGTCGAACCTGTGTGCTAATGCTTGTACTTATTGCGGTTTTTCAATGGAAAATCGCATCAAACGTCGAACCCTGAATCAAGAAGAAGTCAGAGCTGAAATGAATGCCATTAAACAGATGAAGTTTGATAGCATATTATTAGTGACAGGTGAGCATGAAACTAAAGTGGGGATGAAGTACTTCCGTGAGATGTTGCCCATCATTAAACAGAAATTTAACTACTTAGCGATGGAAGTGCAGCCGCTTGAACAAGACCAGTACGCAGAACTCAAATCATTAGGTCTGGATGCTGTCATGGTGTATCAGGAAACTTATCACCCTTCGACGTATGCGGAGCATCACCTGCGAGGCAACAAAACGGATTTTGAATATCGCTTAGAAACTCCGGATCGGTTAGCAAAAGCCGGCATAGATAAAATAGGTATTGGCGCATTGATCGGCTTGGAGGAGTGGAGAACTGACTGCTTCTATGTTGCTGCTCACCTTGATTATTTAGAGCGTAAATACTGGCAAACGCGTTATTCAATTTCGTTTCCAAGATTAAGACCATGCGCGGGGGCATTGCAACCTAAATCGGAGATGAGTGACAAGCAGTTAGTGCAATTGATTTGCGCATATCGATTACTCAATCCTGAAGTAGAACTCTCTCTATCGACACGTGAATCAGCACACTTCAGAGATAATGTTTTGCCACTGGGTATTACGTCAATGTCTGCAGCATCAAAAACACAACCTGGTGGCTACGCATCAGAAGAAACGGAATTGGAGCAGTTCGAGATCAGTGATGAGAGAAGTGCAAGCTCAGTTGAAGCGATGATTCGCGCCAGAGGTTTTGATCCAGTATGGAGGGATTGGCACTCAGTCTATTCCGGCTGAAGTGCTTAAAGTGTTTCACGTGGAACATTAGTGATACGCTTAAACCTAAAGCTCTCCATTGGAGAGCTTTAGTGCAAGAATCGATTGCTACAGTAATCAGTAGTGAAGTGGTTGGGTTGCTTTTTCTAACCACTCCTTTACATCCCCTTCGACTAAGGGGCTAATATCATGCCAAACTTTTTGGTGGTAATCATTTAACCATGCCAGCTCTGGCTTAGTTAGCATATTAACATCAATATTTCTTGTATCGATCGGACAACGAGTTAGAGACTCGAACGAAAGAACTGGAAAGTCACCATTGGTTTCAGTCTCAACCACTAGCTCTAGGTTTTCAATACGAATTCCAAAGGCATCAGCGCGGTAATAGCCCGGCTCGTTTGAAAGCACCATCCCTTCGACTAAAGGAACATCAATCTGTCGCTTCGATATACTAGCAGGGCCTTCATGAACATTTAGGAAGTGGCCAACACCATGGCCTGTGCCGTGGTCATAATCATAGCCTTCTGCCCACAAATGCTGGCGTGCTAATGTGTCAATCTGATAACCACGTGTGCCTTTCGGGAAACGGGCACGAGCAACACCAATATGGCCTTTTAGAGCAAGCGTGAATTGCTTAATCATTTCGTCACTTGGTTGACCAATAGCAATAGTGCGCGTGATATCCGTTGTACCATCTAAATACTGACCGCCAGAGTCGACTAGATAAAGTGTATTGAGTTCTAGCTTACCAGGTTCAGGTTGATTCTCATGATTATAGTGGCACATGGCCGCATTACTACCCGCAGCAGAAATGGTGTCGAAACTCAGATCCATTAGAGTTGGGTCTTGCTTGCGGAAAGACTCTAATTTATCGGAGAGCGTTGCTTCATCATGCAAGTTGCCTTCAGCTACTTGTGCATCTAACCAACACAAGAACTTACTCATCGCAACGCCGTCTCGAATATGACAGGCTTTCATACCTGCAACTTCAGTCTCATTCTTCGCAGCTTTAGGCATCAAGCAAGGATCTGCCGCACTAACTACATGAGCGCCGCTGTTTTGCAGAATTAATTTGAACCATGCATTACTGGTCGTTGGATCGAGCAATACTTTCTTGCCCGCCAATGATTCAAGTCGCGCTTGGAGTGTCTCTGGATGATGAACACTAACTCCTTGTCCGACATGCTGTTCAAAGCCGTTAGGCAGGCGAGCTGGGTCAAGGAAGTATTCCAGTGTTGAATCCGCATGTAAGATCACATGTGATAAAAGAACCGGTAATCGAGAAACATCTAAACCGCGTACGTTGAGTAGCCAGCAAACGGAATCCAGTGCTGTGATCACGGCACTATCAGCGCCTGATTGCGCGACCAATTGACTGATCTCCTGACGCTTAGATTGGCAAGATTGACCAACCGCTTCCGTTGGCATTAAACGAACGTCTGAAACCACAGGTTGCGGACGGTCATGCCACAGCTCGTCAATAGGGTTGCTGGAGAGTACTTTGAGCTGCAATAGGTCTGCAAGCTTTGCCTGTGCCATGGATAGCCAAGCTGAATTGTGCATTCGCGGATCTATGGCCACAACTTGCCCCGGGGAAAGCTGGTCTTTAACCCAATCTAGAGCTGGTTCTTCAATTAAATGGCGATACTCAAATAAGTCTGCAGGGACTTCTTTGGTCACTTGAACCGTATAACGACCATCAACAAACATCGCTGCTTTGCTCTGAGTGATAACCGCGGCACCGGCTGAACCAGTGAAACCGGTTAACCAATGCAGACGTTCATTATGAGCGGGTACATATTCGCCTAAGTACTCATCTTCATGGGGTATTAGCAACGCATCAATATCGTGCTGAACCAGCCATTCGCGAATGGCTGCCAAACGTTGTTCAGTAGTGGTAAGCATCTATTAATCCTTCATCATTTATTCACGCGTCCTTTCTATAAAGCGGACGATGTGGCAATAAGCTACTCCTTTTACCGTCAGCCTGCAAATCATCTCAATGCGGTCGTTTTTTCTCTGATTATTCTACGTAACCAAGACAAAGCAGGGTCATTTTCTCGGTCTCTATGCCAGAACAAGGTATAGGCCATTGGCGGAAACTCTAAAGGCAGTGGTAAGACGGTCAGGCCCAGTTGTTTAGACGATAGCTTCACAAAGTGACTTGGGGCGGTAAAGATAAAGTCCGTATAGGAACAAAGGCTGGCTGCACTGTTAAAGTCAGGTACTGTGATGGCAATATCCCGTTCTTTACCAATGTCTGCCAAGCGATAATCCAGTAGCCAGCGATCATTACCATCACAACGAACCTGGACATGGCGTTGTTCGAGGTAAGCTTCTAGGTTCCAGTGGCCAGAGAGAATTGGATGATTATGGCGCAATAAGCACATCTGGTTATCTCTGTATATTTCCTGCTCGCAAATGTCGTTAGGTGGAAGCATAGTGAGTTTTGCATCGTTAATATCTATGTCTTTACCTGTTATACCGAGATCAATGTCGCCGCGTTGGATCTGACGAAAGGTTTGATCGGCCCATGAATGGGTACTGATGGTCACTCCTGGTGCCCGCTTAAAAATTTCTGGTAGAAAATGAGGAAGAATTAATGGGTAAACACTTTCCACGGCGGCAATCTGAAACTTATGGTCACTCGAGTCTGGCGAGAATTGTTCAGGCTGAGTAATTTGTTCTAAGTGATGGATCAAGCTATCCAGTTTTGGTTTGAGGAACAGTGTTTTTGGGGTTGGTTTTAAGCCATGAGCGTGGCGAACAAACAGAGGATCGTCGAATTGATTACGCAGTTTTGCGAGGTTCTTACTCACAGCCGACTGACTGAGGCATAGGCGATGTGAAGCGCGAGTCACGTTTAACTCTTCTGAGAGTACTTTCAAGCATACAAGAAGGTTAAGGTCGAGGCGGGCAAGTTTTTCTATGTTCATGTGAAATTCCTATATGGAATATCTTTAATGATTATGTGTCATTGGATGTCATAACTAGACTAGCTTACACTGCAAACAATTTCATCAATTCTTGTCGGGAGTCTTCTTCGTGCCAACCGCTCATCAACAAAATCACGGTAAAATGCAAATGGTGCTACTCACTTTGCTAGTACTGTTTAGTCCTTTGGCAATTGATATCTATTTGCCAGCCTTACCGTTGATTTCTCAAGCGTTTCACGTGGAACACGCACTGGCTCAAGATACGATTACATGGTTTTTGTTCGCTATGGGTGTCGGTCAATTATTTGCAGGCCCACTGGCAGACAAGGTAGGACGTCGAACTGTTGCATTAGGTGGAATTAGTATCTATGCGTTGAGTGCCTTATTGGCGTGGGGCGCTCAGACGATTGAGTGGATGCTAATCGCGAGGCTGCTACAAGGCTTAGGTGCGTGCGCGACATCGGTAGCAGCCTTTGCAACAGTTCGCGATATTTTTGGGCCACAAAAAAGTGGCAAAATGATCAGCTACTTGAATGGTGCCATTTGCTTTATTCCAGCGTTAGCACCAATTCTTGGTAGCTGGCTAACTCAGCAATTTGGTTGGCGATCTAACTTCTCGTTTATGGCTGGGTTTGCCTTGATCGTGTTGGTTGTGATGTTCATGAAAATGAAGGAAACCAACCCTGCGCCAAGTAAAGAGCCTGTATTTCGTCCTAGTCGTTACATGGCTGTGCTCAAAACTCCATCGTTCTTATTCCACGCCTCATTGTGTATGTTGGCTATGGCCGTCATTCTGGCTTATGTTACCTCGGCTCCTGTAGTCCTGATGGAAAAATTGGGGCTGACGATGAACGAATTCACCATGTGGTTCGGGATCAACGCTGCGATTAACATCGTTGCTTGTATGACAGCACCTAAGTTTATGGAGCAATACGGGACGCATAAAACATTGTTTGTTGGTATTATGACCCTTGGCTTAGCTGGTATTGTGATGCTAGCGATGGCTAAAACACCGACGGCCATGGCTTTTATGTTGCCGATTTTTATGTCTTCGGTCGGATTCGCATGGGTGCTAGGCGCTGCGGCAGGAAAAGCTCTCGCGCCATTCGGTGATAAAGCCGGTACTGCGGCTGCTTTACTTGGCTTGTTCCAGATGAGTGGTTCTGGCCTTGTTGTCGGGACCGTGCAACGACTTGGAATGGAACCACAAGTAATGATAGCGGTGCAGATGTTCATCATTGTTCCAGGGATTTTTGTATTGATGAGTAAAGCAGGAAAAAAATGGCATGCTGCCATAGCGTAAGTTTGTCTAATTGCTTTGAACGACTAAGAAAACATTGTATATTTGATCCTCACTTCTAATAACTAATGTGGATATTAAACCTCGATGTCGATGACAACTTATGAAATGGCTCGTGTACTGGAACAACTAGAAGATGCTCCGGAAAAAGTGATGTTTGGAAAACTATTGAACGAGCTGGGTAACCAAAGTGGAGAGCGTATTCGCAGTGCAGCGAAGCAAGTGCCACTTCATATGTTGCGTGATATTGTGTACCAGTTTCAACAGGTAGTGGAAGACCGTAAAGGGGAAGAGGTTGCTTCGATTGCAAAAACGATTGCCGAACAAGGCATTTCTGCCGAAGAACTCAAAAAGTACCTGGAATCCAAATAACATAAAGAAGGCCTGCATTATGCAGGCCTTCTTGCTTATGGATTAACGTTACGGTTGATGGGGTTCTGGAGAGAAATCAAAGTCTCTGTTGATTGAACTTCATCGATGGCTTGAAGTTTATCTATCAGAACAAACTGGAGCTCTTCAATTGAGCGACACATCAGTTTAACGAAGATATTATAGGCTCCAGTGGTGTAATAGGCTTCAACCACTTCCTCCAATGCATTTAGCTTCTCAAGTGCCGAATGGTAGTCACGAGCAGCATTAAGGTTGATGCCGATAAAGCAACACACATCGTAACCCAACTTTTTGGTATCAACGATCACTTCAGTGCCTTGAATGATGTCGGCCGCTTTCATCTTCTCGATGCGAACATGGATAGTGGCTGGGCTGACCTCGAATTGTTTCGCCATCTCCGCGTAGGCAGTTTTGGCATTTTCCATCAGTGTTTTTAAGATCGCACGGTCAAGGTCATCGAGCTTGGTATGGTGAGCTTGCATCTTTATCCCTACTTAAAACGCTATGTCCTTAGTTCAAAATATCAACAAGAGTGATACTATTAAACTAATTGCTAACTTCATCTGAGAGCTATTTTAGTGCGCTTTTGCCTGATTCTTCTAGCTGTATTTTGTGCGGCGCTCCCTTATGCTCACGCCAAAGACAAAGATGTACTGATTGTTCACTCTTATCACCAAGGCTTTTTTTGGACTGATGCATTTCAGCGTGGTCTTGAGGATGTGTTGAGAGGAGAGGATATTGCCACGCGCGTGGTGTACCTCGACTCAAAACGATTACAAAATCCAGCCTACCTAGAACAGCTCTATAAGCTTTACCAAACTAAGTTTTCTCAAGAAATCTTCACAGCTATTGTAGTGAGTGATAACAATGCACTTAACCTAATGCAACGCTTGGCCCCCGAGCTTGGTGATACGCCTGTGGTATTTGGTGGCATCAACCACTATAGACCACAAATGCATTCACAACTAAGAGCAACGGGAGTAATAGAAGATATTGATATCTATAGTAATGTTGCCTTGATTGAACGTATACAGCCGCAAGTGGAAAAGATTTATGTTGTCAGTGACTACTCTGTCACAGGTCAAGCGGTTAGGCGACAGGTTGAACATTTCCTGACCCTCAATAGTGAATATCAGCCAATGGTTGAGCTACTAGTACCGGAAAGCTACCAGCAGCTGATAGACTTTTCTGCCAGCCTTGACAGCAAAAGTAGCATACTGTTTTGGGTCTATTACCGAGATAAGCAAGGCCGGATAGCCACGAAGCAGGAGTGGAAAAAACTCAGTCGAGAGTCTAATGCTCCGATATATATGGTGCATGACTTAGGGCTTGGCAATGGTGCGGTAGGAGGCGTTATTCTCAATGGCCGAACACAAGGGCAGCAAACGGCTAAACAGCTTCTTAAAGTGCTAAAAGCTGACGATCAATCGTTACCTAAAGTTGAAGTGGCGACTCCTGAAATCAAACTGGATTACCAAGCTGTTGTTAAATGGGGCTTGGGCATTGAAGGAGAGGCCGCGACAACCCTATTCAATAAGCCGCTGCCTTTTGCGGTTCGGTATGAGAAAGAGCTGAGAATCATTACTGGGCTGGTTGTCTTGCTGTCGGTGATCATCATTGCCTTGGTTTACTACCTGAGCCGACTTAAGAAAAGCGAATCCTTAGCCAAAGAGAGCCAAACTTTGCTTGAGATGGTCTTTGACCAGAGCTACCACTTTATCGGCCTGTTGGATGCACAGGGGCGGTCAATATCCAGCAACAGTAAGCTGCAAGAACTCCTCTATCATCAGAATTTCAGTGTTGATCGGCCGATTTGGCAACACCAACACTGGGAAGACCATGCGGCAGATAAATTAAAACACTACTTCAATGATCGACACCAGAAGCAGAATACTCAGTTTGAAGCTGAAATCTGGCACACCGAACAGGGGACCATGGTGCTTGAAATGTCACTCAAGCCTCTACCCGAAATGGGTCAGGGAGCGGAGTATTTATTGGAAGCTCGTGACATCACCTCAAGGAAAATCACAGAGGCACGTCTCTATCAGAGAGAGGCTAACCTTAGTCATTATTACGACCAGCAGCCTGTGATGATGATTACGCTTGATGAGCACAACCGTATTCAGCAGGTAAACCAATTTGCTGAGCAACTGATTGGTTATTCATCAGACAAAGTACTCGGGCACCGGCTAAGAGAGTTCTACCTACATGAAGATGCGGTTATCCCTCGTCAGGTATTGTTACAGCCGAAACAAGCAATGCGTGGCGTTTGGCGGCGAGAAATTGAGTACCGTCATGCCGATGGCAAACCGGTGTGGATTCGTGAAAATATTCGCCCGCTTGTTGAGTCAGGGCACTTGCTGATCGTTGGTGAAGATATTACCGAAACTAAGCAGTTAGCAGAGCAATTAGAGTATCAGGCTCGTCACGATTTGCTGACAGGGACGTTTAACCGGAATCACTTTGAGATGGAGCTGGCGAAGTCATTATTGGAAGTGGAAAGCTATACACGTACTCATGCCATGCTGTATTTGGACCTCGATCAGCTTAAGGTGCTCAATGACACGGCCGGCCATGAGGCCGGAGATACCGCCATCCAGTTCTGCGCTAGCATGCTGGAAGAGGTCTTACCGTATAACGCCATTCTCGCGCGAATGGGGGGGGATGAATTTGCTGTGCTACTCAAAGACTGTACTGAGCGTGATGCTAAAAACGTTGCCAATACGATTATCATGACACTTAGTGAGCAACCTTTTGTTTGGGATGAGATTCGTCTCAACCTGACGTGTTCGATAGGAATTCGTTTGATTGATCATACTGCTGATTCTCCGCAAATGGTTCATGCGCAGGCTGATACAGCTTGTCACGCGGCGAAGGAAGAAGGGCGCAACCGTTTCAACCTTTACTGCCAAGGTGACGCTGATTTGCGCCGTCGTGAACAGGAAATGGAATGTGTCAGTTTGGTTCACAATGCACTGGCGAATCAGCGCATTGAGCTGTTTGCTCAGCAAATATTAGCGCTAAACCAACAAGAGTCGCTGATGCATTTCGAGATCCTCATCCGTATACGTAACGCGGCTGGTGAATACATTTCTCCGGGCATCTTTATGCCTGCCTCTGAGCGGTACAACATTGCCCAGTTGCTCGATAAACAGGTGGTGACTCAAACCTTAGATTGGCTGGCTGCCAATCCCGTGGCGTTGGCGAATCTTGGCATGTGTTCGATTAACCTCTCTGGCCACTCGATGGGTAATAAGGAGTTTATTGCTTTCCTACTGGATACGCTTCAGCACAGCCCTGTACCGTGTGAAAAAATCTGTCTTGAAATTACCGAAACTGCGGCAATGAGTAATATGAATCAGGCAATAGATCTGTTCACTCAGTTTAAACAGCTTGGTTGTAAGATAGCGCTCGACGATTTCGGCTCTGGCTTGTCATCATTTGGCTATCTGAAAAAATTGCCAGTCGACATCGTTAAAATTGACGGATTATTTGTCCGAGATATCGACGTCAATGAAGTCGATCACTTGATGGTTCGCTCAATCAATGACCTAGCAAAGCAAATGGGTAAGAAAACCGTTGCCGAGTTTGTTGAAAATAGCCGTATCATCGACCTCTTAGTCGAGTTGGAAGTTGACTACGCTCAGGGATACGTGATTGGCAAACCCAAACCACTTGAAGAGCTGGTCGATGAGCTGCTGACTGACAAGCATAGTGTCGACTAGCAAAATCCATTACACTGGCGCCCGAGAATTTGACCACCCCTATGGAGCCTATCGTGCAGCTACAACTCATTAGTGAAGATCCGAACCGAAATGAGCAACTGAATCAGTTGGCTCAGCGTTGGGGGCTGTTGCATGATCAACAAAGCGCCTTTGCGCTGGTTCTGACTGCGGAACGCTTAGAGCTGCGTAAAGTCGATGAGCCTAAGTTGGGCGCTATCTTCGTCGATTTAGCGGGTGGTGCAGTGGCTCACAGGCGCAAGTTTGGTGGTGGAAAAGGGCAGGCTATTGCAAAAGCTGCCGGTTTGAATAAAGGCGTGATTCCCACAGTGCTCGATGGTACGGCGGGGTTGGGCCGTGATGCGTTTGTGCTGGCTTCACTTGGGTGTAAAGTGCAAATGGTGGAACGTCACCCTGTTGTGGCAGCCTTATTAGATGATGGATTAGAACGAGCAAAGCAGGACCCAGAAATCGGAGACTGGGTCAGTGAGCGAATGTCTCTACTTCATGCTTCTAGCCATAACGCCTTAGAATCTCTGGCTAACGACTCAGAGTTTACTAAGCCTGATGTGGTTTACTTAGACCCTATGTACCCACATCCAGAAGGCAAAAAGAAGAGTGCACTGGTCAAAAAGGAAATGCGAGTTTTTCAATCTCTGGTCGGGGCCGATCTGGATGCTGATAAGCTGTTAGAACCTGCGTTAGCCCTTGCGAGTAAAAGGGTGGTGGTTAAGAGACCTGACTACGCAGAGTGGCTGAATGGTCAAAAGCCCGCGATGGCTATTGAGACGAAAAAAAATCGTTTTGACGTTTATGTGAATGCATCAATGACTTAGCACTCAATCGTATTTTACAGCGTTATTTAGTGCTTGCTTAATCGTCACCATGCAGGTATATCATACTAAGAATTATTCGTATTCTTAGCTGGAGTGGTAGCATGGCTAAACGACTTTGTAAGATGAATCGCAAGCAAATTGCTGATGGATTGAATGAAATCCATCGTTTGGTGGTCGCACCTAAGTTTGTCTGTCGTTCTTGTGCTCGATCTTCAGCAGAGAAAACCTCTTTGTGTAAACCTGCCGCCATTCCTCCTCAGCAGTGCCAGAGCAAACCTATAGAGCAGCAACGCGCCTGTGGTTTACTAGCGGAAGCTTTACCACCTCAAGAGACTCAAGTACCTCACCTTTCTGAAGAGAAGTCCCAAGCGGTGCGTCGCGTGGTGGAGCGAGTTAAAGAGAAAGCGCAGCCTAAGGTGTCTACAGGACCCAAAACCACTGCCGATGATCTGACGCTGGACTTGTCCGATAAGAAAGCGATTAAGAAGGCTAAGAAAGCGCTTAAGAAATACTACAAGCAGCAGAAGAAGCTATTAAAGCTGGCTAAGAAGCAACACAAACTGCAAAAGCATGAAGCTAAAATCAAGGCTCGCCTCAGTCAAAACCCTGCCTTGAACCTGCCACCAGAGATGTTCGAATCGGCAGCGACACCCAATATGCATTGATAAAAAACGCTCTCCAACTGGAGAGCGTTTTTGTTTAGCTTGCGGCTTGATAACTCTGGGCGACTTTACGCTTGACCCAGGTTTCATTCATCCATAGCGACAGCATGATGATCGCACCGCCAATTGCTAGGCGGGTGAGGTCAACGTCTCGATTCCAAATCACTATGTTGACGATGAGCCCAGCAGGAACCAGCGCATTATTCATCACCGCTAGTGCGCCAGCGTTCACCATAGTCGCCCCTTTATTCCAGGCAAAGTAGCCGAAACCTGAAGCAATTAGACCTAGATAAATCAGAATTCCCCACTGCGTGCTGGTGGTTGGCATCTTGTC
This sequence comes from Vibrio coralliilyticus, assembly GCF_024449095.1. Taxonomy (NCBI): domain Bacteria; kingdom Pseudomonadati; phylum Pseudomonadota; class Gammaproteobacteria; order Vibrionales; family Vibrionaceae; genus Vibrio; species Vibrio coralinecrosis. Next base: position 3,249,369 of record NZ_CP024627.1, on the reverse strand, counting down.
GATATTACCCATCAGCGCAAACGCCACCAAAGCAACACACAGAGCACCTAAGTAGAAATAACCAAAAATCGTATGCTGGGGTAAATCAACCGGTTGCTTCTCCATCAGATATTTGTAGCCCACCTGACCGATGGCAAAGCATACGTTAGCACCTTGCACAACAAGGAAGCCGATCAGGAAGTTCTCATTGATACCTGCAAATTTAATAAAGGCTGCGCCCGCCACCGCTATAGCGGCAGTTACTAGGTACCAAGGTGAGAATCGACCTTTGAGTAAATCGTAAATCAAGGTGACGTAGATCGGTGTGAATACGGTGAACAGTAGAACTTCTGGTACAGAGAGTAAAAGAAAAGACTGGTAGTAGAAGCAATACATTAAACCAAGCTGGAAACCGCCCACGGTCATCAGCTTAATGATTAGCGATTTATCGACCCCTTTAAACTTAAGGAATGGAATAAACACCAAACTGGCGAGCGCAACGCGCATTAGCACAGAGAACCAAGAATCAACCTGACCAGCGAGATAAACGCCAATCAGGCTAAACGAGAACGCCCACAACAGGGTGACTGCAGATAGATAACCCATGATTAATACTCATTATCAACAACTGTTCTGCAGTCTATACCAAAAGTCAGCCGCGATCAGTCTTTAAGTGGCACGACCAACATGTCGACCGGAGAGCAATTGATCAGCTGTCGGGTGGAAGACAGCAGTTTGCTCCAAAAGTCCTGATGATGACCACATACCACTAAATCGATGTTGAATTCTTTGATGGTATCGCACAGCTCATTACCTAGATCACCGCTACCAACTAAGGTGTGCTTGATAGGGTGATTGGCGTGCTCAGCAAAGCTCTGCAGTTGCTGCTGAGAGGCTTCGATAGCCTGATGCTGGGTTTCGGCGAGGTTAATGTCAATCAAGCCGGTATACAGTTCAGCGTAGTTGACATCAATATGAATAAACGAGACATCGGCGCCGAGAGGCTTGGCAAGAGCCACCGCTTTATCTACTAAGATTTTACTGTCTTCAGATAGGTCTACAGCAACTAAAATATGTTGATAACTCATAGTGCTACCTCCATTTAGGTATCTGATTATAGGTTAGCACTAAGGTGAGAAAATTTTTGCCGTGGTGATCTCAGATCCACATTCATTCGTCAAAGTGTTATGGTGTGGAAATGATATAGTTCATTGAAGTTCATCGAGTTAATTAGGAGTGATAAATGCTTTCACAGGCAATGGTTGATCAATTGAATGAGCAAATTAATCTCGAATTTTTCTCATCCAATCTATACTTACAAATGAGTGCTTGGTGTGAAGACAACGGTTTTGAAGGTGCTGCTGAATTTTTACGTGCGCATGCCGTAGAAGAAATGGAGCACATGCAAAGACTATTCACTTACGTGAGCGAAACAGGTGCGATGCCAATTCTAGGGGCGATTGATGCTCCAAAGCATGAGTTCGGCAGCCTAGGCGACGTCTTCCGTGAAACCTATGAGCATGAGCAGATGATTACTCAAAAAATCAATAAGCTGGCTCATTTAGCGTTTACATCTCAAGATTACTCTACTTTCAACTTCTTGCAGTGGTACGTCGCTGAGCAGCACGAGGAAGAGAAGTTGTTTAAAGGGATTTTAGACAAGCTAGAGTTAGTGGGTGAAGATGGTAAAGCACTGTTCTTCATTGACAAAGACCTAGCAGCTCTAGCGAAAGAAGGTTCATCTTCTATCATGGATGCCCCTGCTGAATAATGTTCAGCTAAAGACTTTCTAGGCAGATCGTCTTTTTCTTCTGGGCTTCGTATAGAAGGTGTAGGGAGGAAAAGATGATCAATGCTGATACTATTCTATTCACGCTGATGCTAGTGACTCTAGTCAATATGGCTAGGTATCTAACTGCGCTGCGTTCTCTTATCTACATCATGCGTGAAGCGCATCCGCTGCTCTATCAGCAAGTCGACGGAAATGGCTTCTTTACCACTCATGGTAATGTCACTAAACAAGTGAGGCTGTTCCATTACCTGAAGAGCAAAGAGTACCACCATCATCACGATGAAGTGTTTACCGGTAAATGTGAGCGAGTGAGAGAGCTCTTTATTCTCTCAACTTCACTGCTTGGAGTGACGCTATTTGCGGCGTTCATCTTATAACGGGTGATTTGGCAAGCGCTGCATTTGCCGTTAGAATAGCGCCGAAACTGGCTAAGGATGTGCTAAACGCACATCCTTTTTTATTGGATTTTGGTTGAGAAAAGGTCATGACGGAAAAGTTTGATGTGGTCGTCATCGGTGCAGGTGCGGCTGGCTTGATGTGTGCTGCAGAAGCAGGTAAGCGTGGGCGAAAAGTGCTTGTGCTGGATCACGCTAAAAAACCGGGCCGAAAAATCCTCATCTCGGGCGGCGGTCGCTGTAATTTCACTAACTACGATGTCTCAGCCAAAAATTACTTATGTCGTAATCCACACTTCGTGAAGTCAGCATTGGCCCAATACACCAACTGGGACTTTATCTCGATGATCTACAAGCATGAAATCGAGTTTGAAGAGCGTGACCATGGCCAGCTGTTCTGTGTCGGTGATTGCGACTCGAAAGACATCGTCAAAATGCTACTTGCAGAGTGTGATTTGCCGACGGTCGAGCAACGTTATCGTCAGGACATTCACCATATCGAAAAAACCGACACGGGCTTTGAGCTTCACGCTAATACCGAGGTGATTGAGTGTCACTCCTTGGTGGTAGCGACTGGCGGATTGTCGATGCCAAAACTGGGCGCGACGCCCTTTGGCTACAAAGTAGCAGAGCAATTTGGCTTGCCTGTGTTGCCGACGACGGCGGGCTTGGTGCCGTTTACCTTACACAAAGAAGATAAAGAGGATTTCGCTGAGCTGTCCGGTATCGCGATTCCTGTCGAAATCACCACGCAAAGCAATACAACCTTCAAAGAAGCCTTGCTGTTTACTCATCGCGGATTATCTGGACCTTCTGTCCTACAGGTCTCGTCCTACTGGAAGCCAGGCGAAGCGGTAACTGTGAATCTTGTACCGGATGCAGATATTGATACTTTGCTGATCCGCTCTTTGGAAAAGCACCCGAACCAAAGCCTGAAAAATACCTTAGCCAAAGTGTTGCCGAAGCGCTTAGTGGAAGTGCTGATTGAACGTAAAGTGCTGACAGATATGCCACTCAAGCAGTTTGGCGTTCATCAGCTGAAACAGATTACCCAGCAGCTAGAAAACTGGACCATCGCACCCAACGGAACAGAAGGCTATCGCACTGCAGAAGTAACACTAGGTGGCGTTGATACTGATCACTTGTCGTCAAAAACGATGGAATGCAAGGATGTTAAAGGCCTGTATTTCATTGGTGAAGTAATGGATGTGACAGGTTGGCTCGGAGGTTACAACTTCCAGTGGTGCTGGAGCTCAGGCTTTGTTGCTGGCCAGTGGGTATAAATTCTCACGAATAAAAAACGGAAGAGTGGGGAGCTCTTCCGTTTTTGCATATTGGCCTATGGGCAAGTTATTTAGCTGGTGTAATGGTCAACTGAGCATCACCGAAGCCAAGAGCCTCGAGTTCTTGTGCATCGAAGTTAGTGGTGACTTCGATATCACCGATTCGTTCACTCACCAGAGCTTCCGCTGAGCGTTTGACGCGGCTGCCTTGTGCTGCAGTGCCAATCGGTGTGGCTTGACCGATTTCGATCGTGCCAGCAAATTGAGATTCGGCGTAGAAATCCCCAGAGACGTAAGAGTAAAACGGACGTAGGCTGGCTCCTGTTGCGTACTGCATGTTACCTAAACCATTCTCGTTGATGGCCCAGCTCCAATCCCACCATTTGACTTCACCAGGAATATAGCGGTGATCCCATTGATAACGGATATCTGCGGAGTGTTCGCTACCGCGTCCCATCGTAAAGGTGTGTGCTTTGTAAGGGCGGTTGTCAGGATGAGAATGCCACGCGTTGCCACCCCAGCGTAGGAAGCCATTAAATTCGACATCGTAGCTGATATCCGCGCCAAAGCGATACGGATAGGAGATGCTCGAACGGTACAACTCGACACGAATTGGGATTTCAGAATTTGCAGGTACGGTTGGTCTTGCTTGAAGCGTCACCTGCTCGCTGGTGGAGCCACCATTCGTGTTAGCGAAACTTTGATTGGCTTCTAGAGTGATGGTCAGTTTGGTGTCACCGACCAAAGGCCATTTGAAGGTGTTTTCTGTCGATACCTTCTGAGCAAAACCATAGCTGTTGGTTTTAGACCAGTTGGTAGACTCATCCACTTTCAGATCCACTACTACTTGTTGCGGGATATCACTGTTGTTGCGGGCGACTGCCGTCACGGTTTTTACCAACTGACGATCCGACTCAGTCACAGTGCCGTGCCAGAAATCGCTGTCGTTAAGAGTATAGGCAAAGTTATCGACGGTGATTTTGGTTTTCTCATCACAGCGATAGCCACTGCATGAGCCGTCATTGTTGCCTTGAATTACCCAGCTGTCACCTTCACGCCTGACATCCATATCTTCGCCGACGTATTGGCTATGGTTACCGCCAACCCAAGCGTATCCGAGATAATGAGCAAGGTAGCTTAATGGACGAACAAAGTTGGAGTGATCAGTTACCAGCTCATACTGAATGTCCAGTTCATCACCTTCTGGGATGGGTTTAGAAGGGTAGTTTGGAATTTCAGACAAAGCGTTGTCAGGGTAGCACCAAGTGCTGCTATTGGGGTTATCCTGCTTGATTTGACCATGGTAACCAGAGCCCATTATCACCCAGTTGTCCTTTAGTCCTGCGATTTGCCACTGACCCATGCGAGAAACAATGTAGTCCTTTTGCTCAGAGGCTTCGAATCGATCGATAGGGCGGTAGCCAGAACGGCAGACATCTTCACCCAGTTGATCAAGTACTAACTGATCAGGGTAAATCTTGGCTTGTGCGCCTGCAGAGAGAACGGAAAGTACCGCTGCTGATAACACATGTTTTTTCACCGTAGACATAGACGTTTCCTTTCGTGATTTTTCTTAGTTTTATGAAGTTGTGTTGTCATTATTGGCTGCTTATCAAAGCAACAGGTTTACCTTTCCATAGTCATGTAATTTACAATACTGAAAAGAGTTGAATTTTATTTCTATTTAAATTCAATTGGTTGAATTGTGTTATTTGTCATTTTTATGTAATGAAAATCATCGCTGATTGATGGGTGTGATCTTGCTTCGATGGGATTTAGAAAAATTGTGATGTGTTTAGGTAGGAGGAAGAACAGGAGGACCTGTACTGGCTAAACCATGGGAAGATAACGCTTAGGCTGGTGAGCTTTGTCGATGTTTATCGCTTAGCCAGCAGTTGAACTCGGCCTGTTTGCCTATCACGCACAATCACGAAACGGTCAGTGGAATAAAGAATATCGATATCAAGTGTGTAAGGGTCGTCATTGAGCAAGAGGTAGGGCGAAATGGTCGCATCGTTCATCACGGGGGTTAACGTTTGTACCGAGAGCAGGTTGATGATACCAGACAATGAAAAACCAAACTGACGGAATGATTCCGCTTGGCCCTGAAAACGAATCACAATCGGCTGATCCATATTCTCATCTTGAAGCGAGGCTAAATGCACCACTTGGTTGTTTTCAATTCGTGTCAATCCATCAGAGCGGAAGACTCGATTGTTAGGCTGAATATGAATTTCACTGTGTTGATAGCGATTATCTTCAATACGATTTGACCAAGGTAGGCTTAAGACAGTCGAGAAGACAATCGCGGCAATCACTAGTGTTAGGTAGGGGATCATAGTTGCCCCTCCTGTACAAAACGTTCAATCTGAGCCGAAACTTGTTTGAGCTGACTGGGGGCGTAGAAGATATTGATGGACTGTCGGCGCTGTTTATCTAGCCATGAGAGTTCAGAAAAGTGCTCGTTTTTCTCGATATAAACCACGCAATCACACTGGTTCTTCGATAAAAGCTGACGCAGTGGCAGGCTAAGTCGAGTTTGTGGCTCTGTAAAGACTTGTAGCTGTCCTATGGTGTGCTGAGTCAGATACTGATCACTGGGAATGTCTTCCCAACGCCATCCGTGCAGCTTGCTTAAAGCCAGAATGCCTGATGCAAACAGTAGTGCAATCGCTACAACATAACACAGTGGCGATTTACACTCCTCAAAAGACAGCTTGAATTTAAGAGAGTGACTTGATGGTGTTGCAGTTAGGGGAGTGTTTGCTTCACGATTGATGGTTTGTGATGGAAGAGCGGCAGGTGCATACGCAATACAATGGCCTACCAGTCGGTAACCGACTTTAGGCACCGTCACAATCGGGGACTCTTTTGCGCCCAGTTTAACGAGGGCTTGCCTCAGTGTACTAATGCTTTTCGCCAGTGAAGTCTCGCCAATATACTCGCTGCCCCAAGCATGTTGAACGATGTCGTGTTTTTTGACGACCTCAGGGGAGTGCTTGAGTAGCAGGTCAAGTACCTGCGCTTCACGATAGCCAATTCTTATGACGCGTTGCTTAGTCGAAAGCTTATTCTGAACGGAGTGGAATAGAATCATACAGCCAGCTTTTTATAGTTATTGTTGTCATCTCAATTCTTATTGAGAGGATCAATATACTATTACGACAATGCGAACGCATGAATATTTTTTGATCAATTATTCAGTTTTTCTTATTGAATTTATCGCTTGTTTTTCTGCTAAGCCCTCTTGATCGGGAAGCGTGATATTGTGGCTATCCCTCTTTTGCTGAATTTCTATCCTATAGTAAATGAGGACAGAACTTGTTGAAGGAGTGGTATATGAGCTATCAAGCGCTGATCTCAAGAATTAATGAATTACCCAGAATCGAAAGTGTGCTTCAGGAATTGCTGGAGATGGTGAACAGGGAGCAAATTGATTTTGGTGAACTGGCAAAGAAAATGGCCATGGATCAGGTGTTGTTAGCGCGTGTGTTAAGGATGGCAAACTCAGCGCAATTTGGTGGTGTAAAAGGAGTGTCGAACATCAACGATGCGATTGTGCGCATTGGTGTCGGCGCGATTCGAAATTTGATTTCATCATCTATTCTCGCCTCCACCTTTCCCAAATTGGAAACTCTCAATATTAAAGATTACTGGGCCAGTACCTTTGAGGTTGCAACTGTTGCCAGTACCATCGCTAAGGACGTCAAAGTGGACCCTAATGAAGCGTTTATTGCCGGCATACTACATAATATTGGAGAGTTGATGATCCACTCCTTAGAGCCTGAAAAAGCGTTGGAGATAAGCCGTCGGGTTGCAGAAGGAGAGAATCCAGTTGAAGTGCAAAGAGAAGTGCTCGGTACGGACGCACAGCAATTGGGGGCGGCCTTAGCGGAAAGCTGGAAGTTTCCCTCAGAATTGATTGATGCTATCGCCAATGTGAATCATCCAAGCAAGGCGGTGGAATCAAAAAGGCTCGCCTGCTTAATGTTTTTAGCTCGCGATATTGACCGTAAATGGGATTCCATGCTCAGTATAGATGAGAAGCAAGGGTATTTGAGTCGACACAAAGCCGCAGCGGCATTGCGTGTTTCTCCTGACCTCACTGGAAAAATTGATGAGGTACGAGGTCAGGGAAGTGAGATGGCTTATCAATTGTTCTAATAATGTTAATTGGTTGATTGAGTGAGATCTTTTTTGCCCAATTTGATCTGCTGGATCACCAATCCTGTAATGATCAGAAGCAAACCTATCAGAGTGGTCGGGTGAATATCTTCACCAATAACTGTGGCAAGCAGCGCCAGAGAAATAAACGGTGAAGCGAATATCAGATTGCTGATACGCGCGGTGTTTTGTGTCAGTTTGAGTGCGCTGAGCCAAAGGACGAAAGTCACTCCCATTTCAAACAAGCCCACATAAGTCACCGCTAACCAACCTTGTAATGAGATGCCACGCCAATGAGCGCCTTCATACACACTCAGAGCAACTGCAAACGGGATCGCCACTAAGAAGCCAAGCAAGACGCCGACGATAGGGTCTGCCTTGTTTTTGGTATTCAGGATCCAATAACTGGCCCAAAGCAACGTAGACAATAGAGCTAACCCAACACCCACGGGGCTTTCAAAGCTCAGCCCCAGTATGTCACCTTTAGTAGCGATCACGATGACGCCAAAATAACTCAATGTACACGCCAGCCAATCTTGTTTGCGGATCTTCTGACCGAGGAAGATGGCTGCCATCAAGGTCAGTGTAATTGCCCAGCTATAGTTGATCGCTTGTGCCTGTGAGGCAGGAAGTAAGTCATACGCTTTGAACAGAATCACGTAGTAAGCCAGTGGATTGATCAACCCGAGTAACAAGTAATACCAAGGGTTGGCCATGAAGGTGCTTGATAGCGAAGATAGCTTACCTTGGAATAGGCATACGGCTGTCAGAGCCACAGCTGAAACTACGCTGGCAGCGGTTAGCATTTGTATTGGAGTAAATTCTGCGAGAGTTAATTTAAAAGCGGTGGCAACGGTAGACCACAGTAAGACGGCAGACAAAGCAAAACCTAAAGCACGTCGCTCGTTCATGATGTTCCTTCATTAAACCAACACTCGAGTTGTTGGTGATTGGCGGTGAGGTGAATTAAAGAGCGCTTAGTCTAGCTGTTCGATATCTGGTCGACAAACTGGACATTTATCCAGTGGTAAAATACCATTGAAACAGTACTTGAAATAAGAGTTAAACCTTGATTATGCAATGGATTCTGGACAACCAAGCCCTACTTATTAGTGTTATAGGCAGCGCTGCAATCAGCGGGCTCGGAGTTGGTTGGTGGATCAGGCAGAAAATGCGTTTTGATCAACAACTTCTCAAACAGCAGCTTGAGTCCAATCAACAGCTCGCTAATACGCAAATTACCCAGTTAAAAAAAGAGCTTGAGCAAGCCTATCAGGAGTTGGATGAGCTGGATAGTGAGCGAGACAAAGCTGCCTATGAGTTAAAACAGTCTCATGGCAAGCTGATGGCGGTGCTGGAAAAGTTACGCTACTTCGAGGCGGTTAAGCAAGAACGTGAGCAATACGCCAAGGAGTTAAACCACAGCCGCGATCAGAAAGCGCAGCTCGAAGCTCAGCTCAGAGAGCAAGAAGCGCGTCATGAGGAAGAAAACAAAGCCAATCGCGACAAACTGCAATTGTTAGAGCAGGCCGAAACTCGTCTAAAGCAACAATTTGAACACCTTGCGAATCAGTTGTTTGAGGTGAAAACTGCCAAAGTTGATCAACAAAACCGCCAGAGTCTTGAAGGTTTGCTCACTCCACTCAAAGAGCAGTTAGAAGGCTTTAAGAAGCAGGTCAACGATAGCTTTACGGTGGAAGCGAAGGAGCGCCATACCTTAGTCCATGAGCTGAAAAACCTACAACGCCTCAATGAACAGATGACGCGTGAAGCGGTTAACCTCACCCAAGCATTAAAAGGCGATAACAAACAGCAGGGTAACTGGGGTGAAGTGGTACTTGCCCGAGTATTGGCCGAGTCTGGATTACGCGAAGGGCACGAGTACCAGACTCAGGTTAGCTTGCAAAATGAAGCAGGTAAGCGCTATCAGCCGGATGTGATTGTCCACTTGCCGCAAGATAAACAGGTAGTAGTCGACTCTAAAATGACGCTGGTGGCGTATGAGCGTTATTTCAATGCGGAATCTAACTCTGAGCAGGAACAAGCATTAAGTGACCACTTACTATCATTAAGGTCACATATTAAAGGGTTATCACAAAAAGATTATCATCAACTGAAAGGAATCCAGAGTCTCGATTACGTGCTGATGTTTATCCCTGTTGAGCCAGCGTTTCAGGTTGCGATTCAGGCTGACCCCGATCTGGTGAAGGATGCGATGGAACACAATATCATCTTAGTTAGCCCAACCACTTTACTAGTGGCATTGCGTACGATTGATAATCTATGGCGCAATGAACGACAGAATCAAAATGCACAAATCATTGCCGAGCGAGCCAGTAAACTGTATGACAAGCTGCGCCTGTTTGTGGACGATATGGAAGGTCTTGGTGCTGCGTTGGACAAGGCCAATCAGAGTTATCAAGGCGCGATGAACAAGCTTGCGACTGGTCGAGGCAATGTGATTCGTCAAGCAGAAAGCTTTAAGCAACTGGGAGTGGAGGTCAAAAAGCCAATATCGCCGAGTCTGACGGAGCTGTCTCAGTATGATGGGCTCACAGAAAATAATGCGCTGAGTGAAAATGATTCTATCGCGGAAAGACATCCGGCTGAGGATAAAGTAAACTAATCGCCCCGCAGCGCTCAGCCGTATTTATTCATAGCGTTGCTCGAAGAGGAATCATCATGACGGATACAAGCGTGCAGTCGAATACAGCTTTAGAATCAAATGAAACCACGCATTTTGGTTTCACCACGGTAGCCAAAGAAGAGAAAGTCGCCAAGGTCGCAGAAGTATTCCATTCTGTTGCCGCCAAATACGACATCATGAATGACTTAATGTCCGGTGGTGTGCACCGTCTTTGGAAGCGTTTCACGATTGATTGTAGTGGAGTGCGCCCGGGTCAACGTGTGCTGGACTTAGGTGGGGGGACGGGTGATCTGACGGCGAAGTTCTCTCGCATTGTCGGTGAAAAAGGTCATGTGGTTCTGGCTGATATTAACAACTCAATGCTCAATGTGGGACGCGACAAACTGCGTGACAAAGGCATTGTGGGTAACGTGCATTATGTTCAAGCTAACGCCGAAGAACTGCCTTTCCCAGATGATTACTTTGATGCCATCACTATCAGTTTCTGTCTGCGTAATGTGACAGACAAAGACAAAGCACTGCGCTCGATGTTCCGCGTTTTAAAACCAGGTGGCCGCCTATTGGTGCTGGAATTTTCTAAGCCAGTACTCGAGCCGTTATCGAAAATTTACGATGCCTATTCTTTCCATCTGCTACCCAAAATGGGCGAGCTGGTGGTGAATGATTCGGAGAGTTACCGTTATCTGGCAGAGTCTATCCGCATGCATCCAGATCAGGAAACGCTCAAAGGCATGATGGAAGAAGCGGGTTTCGACAAGACCAGCTACTACAACCTGACTGGCGGTATTGTTGCGCTGCACCGTGGTTACAAATTTTGAGGTTAGAGGATTGCTATGCCATTTGAACCTCTTGTCACTGCTGCGATTGAATCGACTCTCAATACATTGATTAACGACGACCCAGAGTTAGGGCGTCGTCTTTCCCGCCTTAAAGGTCAAGTGATTCAAGTTCACCTTAAAGAGCTTAATAAGACATTGACCTTTGTGTTTAGCCAACAAATTGATGTGTTGGCTCATTATGAAGGGGAACCGGATTGCTATCTGTCACTTAACCTTTCTGTGCTACCTGAACTGCGTGAGCAGTCGAATATCACCAAGCTGATCAAACAAGATAAAGTGATCTTGGAAGGGGATATTCAGCTAGCTCAGAAGTTTTCTCAGTTAATGACAGATTGTAAGCCAGACATCGAAGAGTGGCTTTCTCGTGTGACCGGGGATGTCGTAGCGCACAGCTTAGTACAAGGCGTGTCGAACCTTGGCCAGTTGGTTAAAACCAAAGCAAACAAGCACCAAAACCATTTGGCACAGGTTATTACCGAAGAGTGGAAACTGGCGCCTGCACCACTGGAAATAGCCCATTTCTGCGATCAGGTGGATGAGGTTACAAGCCAAGCGGCTCGTCTTGAAGCCAAGTTGAATCAATTACTGGAGCGCGCATGACTCCGGCAGAATTAAAACGCCTCTACCGTATTATCAAAGTTCAGCTCGAATATGGACTGGACGAGCTGTTGCCTAATCATCAGTTAACCAAAGCGCCTTTGCTTGCTCGTAAAGCCCTATTCTGGATTAAAAAACAACATGCGGACAAAGAGTTAGGTGAAAGGCTACGCCTTGCGTTGCAAGAGTTGGGGCCAGTATGGATTAAGTTTGGTCAGATGATGTCGACCCGACGTGATCTCTTTCCTGCTCACATTGCTGACCCACTGGCGTTACTTCAGGATCAGGTTTCTCCTTTTGATGGCCAATTAGCTAAAGAGCAGATTGAACAGGCGTTGGGGGGACCACTGGAAAATTGGTTTAGTGATTTCGATATTACACCACTGGCGTCAGCTTCCATCGCTCAGGTCCATACTGCCAAGCTCAAATCAACTAACCAAGAAGTGGTATTAAAGGTTATCCGGCCAGATATTCGTCCGGTCATTGATGCAGATCTAAAACTGATGTATCGAATGGCGCGTATAGTCGCCAAAGCTTTACCTGAAGCACGTCGTTTAAAACCCGTCGAAGTGGTGCGCGAGTATGAAAAAACCTTACTCGATGAATTAGACTTACGACGAGAGGCGGCAAACGCGATTCAGTTAAGAAGGAACTTTGAAGGCAGTGAAGAACTGTACGTTCCTGAAATAATTACTGATTTTAGTAATGAAACTGTAATGGTTTCTGAGCGAATATACGGCATCCAAGTTTCGGACATTGAAGGCTTGAAAGCCAACGGCACCAATATGAAGCTGCTGGCTGAGCGTGGCGTGAGTGTGTTCTTCACTCAAGTCTTCCGTGATAGCTTTTTCCATGCTGACATGCATCCGGGCAACGTGTTTGTAAGCCCTGATCATCCACATAACCCAAGATGGATTGGTTTGGATTGTGGCATTGTTGGCACACTAAATAGCGAAGATAAGCGTTATTTAGCGGAAAACTTCTTGGCGTTTTTCAATCGAGATTATCGCCGTGTTGCCGAGTTGCATGTTGAGTCGGGTTGGGTTCCACGTGAAACGAACATCGACGAGTTTGAATTTGCTATCCGCGTAGTGTGTGAGCCCATTTTTGCTAAGCCGCTATGTGAGATTTCATTCGGTCATGTACTACTGAATCTGTTCAATACTGCTCGCCGTTTCAATATGGAAGTTCAGCCCCAGTTGGTGCTACTGCAAAAGACATTGCTGTACGTGGAAGGTTTAGGTCGTCAGCTTTATCCTCAGCTTGATCTTTGGCAAACTGCGAAGCCATTCCTTGAAGAGTGGATGATGAATCAGGTTGGCCCGCAAGCCGTGATAAATGCGATCAAAGATCGTGCGCCGTTTTGGGCTGAGAAGTTGCCTGAATTGCCAGAGCTTCTATATGACAGCTTACGCCAAGGCAAGATGATGAATCAGCGTATGGACCAGCTCTATCAGGGTTACCGTACTACGAAGCGTCAGCAGGCAACGGGGAAATTTTTATTTGGTGTTGGGGCCACATTAGTCGTATGCTCGGCAATATTGGTCAACAGCCCGTACGAGCAGTTATCGATGGCCACGGCTATTGGCGGTGTCACATTTTGGCTGCTCAGTTGGCGAGCTTATCGTCAATAGACGTTAAACTCTTGAAATAATTTGTTTAATAAGACCCGAGGTATAGAAAATGGGTGGTATTAGTATTTGGCAACTTTTGATTATTGCTGTCATCGTTATTCTTCTGTTTGGTACTAAGAAACTACGTGGTATCGGTGGTGATCTGGGCGGCGCAGTGAAAGGCTTCAAAAAAGCCATGAGCGATGAAGAGCCAGCAAAAAAAGATGCGGACTTCGAGCCAAAAAATATTGAACAGCAGAAAACAGATACTTCTGCTGAAACTAAGAAAGACAAAGAGCAGGCATAACACGTGTTTGATATCGGTTTCTGGGAACTGGTATTAATATCTGTCGTCGGGTTAGTGGTTCTTGGCCCTGAGCGTTTGCCTCATGCTATTCGTAGTGTGTCCCGATTTGTCGGCGCGGCGAAAAAGATGGCAAACAGTGTGAAAGATGAGCTTTCACATGAACTGAAAGTTCAGGAACTGCAGGAAAATTTGCGCAAGGCTGAGAAAATGGGGATGGAAGACCTATCACCAGAGCTGAAGTCTTCTGTTGAAGAACTTAAGCAGGCCGCTCAAGATGTGCAACGCCCATATGCGAGTAAAAGCGACTCAGCACCTCAAGGTGCTGAAACGGAAGCGGATAAAGTACAATCCATTCCTGACGCCAATGACTCAGTGGCTGCTGTAGAGACTCTTGATACTCAGGCAGCGCCTCAGGCAGATAAAAAAGCCGAATAGTCTCGCATTAGGGGAGCTGCTGCTGTGCAGCTCCTTTTCGATCTTTTAGAGTAGAGGTTTTCATGTCTTCTGTTGAGCAGACACAACCTTTGATCAGCCATTTGCTGGAATTGCGTAACCGCCTGCTTCGGGCGATTGTTGCGGTGCTGGTGGTTTTTGTTGGCTTGATCTATTTTGCGAATGACATCTATGAGTTTGTCTCCGCGCCACTCGTTGAACGCCTGCCGGAAGGTGCAACGATGATTGCAACGGATGTTGCATCGCCTTTCTTTACCCCACTTAAACTGACTTTAATAGCGTCAATCTTTATTGCGGTCCCCTTTATCCTTTATCAGGTCTGGGCATTTGTTGCGCCTGGGCTATACAAACATGAACGGCGCTTGATCATGCCGCTGATGTTCTCTAGCTCACTGCTGTTCTACTGTGGCGTGGCCTTCGCGTACTTTGTGGTATTCCCACTGGTATTTGGCTTCTTTACGGCGATATCACTGGGCGGCGTAGAGTTTGCCACGGATATTTCCAGCTACCTCGATTTCGTTCTGGCGTTGTTTTTGGCCTTTGGCATTGCTTTTGAAGTACCGGTGGCGATCATCCTGTTGTGCTGGACGGGGGCAACCGACCCGAAGAGCCTAAGTGAGAAGCGACCGTATATCATCGTTGCTGCATTTATTGTCGGCATGATGCTAACGCCACCAGATATGATTTCGCAAACCTTGCTGGCGATCCCAATGTGCTTATTGTTTGAGGTTGGCTTGTTCTTTGCGCGCTTCTATGTGCGTAAGAATGATGAACAAGAGCAGGAAGAAGCTGGAGAATAGGCGTTCAAATCAGAAAAAGGCTTGCCAAGTGGCAAGCCTTTTTTGTACTACAACTGGAATAGCTTAGTCGCGTTGGACGTGGTGATGGCATCGACTTGGTCGACACTGATGCCACGTAAATCAGCGACTCGCTGGGCAACCAAGGATGTGTATGCAGGTTCATTGCGTTTGCCACGGTGTGGCACTGGAGCTAGGTAAGGGCAGTCGGTTTCAAGAATGACATAGTCCATATCCAGCGACGGAATGACTTTGTCCATGCCACCATTTTTAAACGTCGATACACCACCCAAACCGAGGTGAAAGCCTAATCCATTGATTGCTTTGGCTTCTTCTACACTGCCACCAAAACAGTGGAATACGCCAGACAACGAGCCATCTTGTTCCTGTTCAAGCAGCTGAAGTGTTTCTTCAATAGAGTCACGGGTGTGGATGACGACAGGTAGCTTCATCTCTTTGGCCCAGTTGAGCTGGGTGACAAAGGCCATTTCCTGCTCGGCTTTGTAGGTTTTATCCCAGTAGAGGTCAATACCAATTTCGCCTACAGCAATAAAGTTGTGTTTCTCAAACCAATGGCGAATCACCTGCAGTGTCTGTTCAACATTGCCATCGACATAACATGGATGAAGGCCCATCATTGAGCGACAAACTTGCGGATAGGCTGCCTCAGTCTCTAGCATCGGCTCAATCGACTCCAGATCGATGTTTGGCAACAGGATTTTGTCTATCCCCTGAGCCAAGGCTCTCTCGACGACTTGGTCGCGGTCACTATCAAATTCGCTGGCATAAATATGGGCGTGTGTATCGATCATGGTTTGTCTCTGTAAAGCTTGCTTGGCCTGAGTATACGGCAGTGTGAGCATTTGGTCATTTCTTGCATTTTTACTGCTTGCGGCTAGCGTCATTACGCAAGAGTGATATCATGCAAATCAAGCACTTTCACCACACAAGGAGAACAGAGTGTCAGTTTCCATTCAAGGTCAGTTCCCTGGCCGTCGTATGCGTCGTATACGCAAGCATGACTTTAGTCGTCGCCTTATGGCTGAGAATCAATTAACCACAAGCGATCTGATCTACCCAATGTTTATCTTGATGGGTAAAGACCGCCGTGAAACCGTTGAGTCTATGCCTGGAATTGAGCGTCTGTCTATCGACCTGATGTTGGAAGAAGCACAGTACTTAGCAAGGCTTGGGGTTCCAGCGATTGCGTTGTTCCCTGTGGTGAATCAAGATGCCAAAAGCTTGTGCGCAGCTGAAGCCTACAACCCTGAAGGGCTAGTTCAACGCGCGGTACGTTCTTTAAAAGAGCATGTGCCAGAAATTGGCGTGATCACTGATGTGGCTCTTGACCCGTTCACGACGCACGGTCAAGATGGCATCATCGATGAAGAAGGTTATGTTCTGAACGATGCAACGACAGAAGTTTTGGTCAAACAGGCTTTGTCTCATGCGGAAGCGGGCGCTGATGTGGTTGCGCCATCAGACATGATGGATGGTCGAATTGGCGCGATTCGTGAAGCGCTGGAAGAAGCAGGCCACATCAATACTCAGATCATGGCTTACTCTGCGAAATACGCATCTTATTACTATGGACCTTTCCGTGATGCAGTCGGCTCAGCGGGTAACCTTAAGGGTGGTAACAAGAAAAACTACCAAATGGATCCGGCCAACACTGATGAAGCGGTGCACGAGGTCGCGATGGATGTCAACGAAGGTGCGGACATGGTGATGGTCAAGCCGGGTATGCCATATCTTGATGTGGTGCGTCGTGTTAAATCGGAACTGCAAGTCCCGACGTTCGCTTATCAAGTGTCTGGCGAGTATGCGATGCATAAAGCGGCATTCCAAAACGGTTGGCTTAAAGAGCGTGAGACTGTGATGGAATCACTGCTTTGCTTTAAGCGCGCAGGTGCCGACGGTATCCTGACTTACTTTGCTAAAGATGTCGCTGAGTGGTTGGCAGAAGAAAATGCTCAGCCTGCTCAGTTTCTAAAAGACGCGGAATAACTCAGCTTACACATATTCAAAGGCTGGCTTGTGCCAGCCTTTGTTGTTTTAAGGAGAACCGATGAGCGTTGAATATCGACTTGGAACACTAGAAGAATGTGTTGAGATTGTCGCGACTATCGAAGAGTTCATACATAAAGAAAGCGTAGAAAGCTTGTCCGAACGATTAGACGGCAAGCGATACCTCATTCAGGTAGCTGAAGAAAATGGCCAGCTACTTGGGTTTAAAATTGGATATGAGATTGACGAAAACACATTTTATAGCTGGTTTGGTGGTGTATCACCTCTGGCTAGAAATAAAGGGGTGGCCCAGAAGCTACTCGATTATCAAGAGATCTGGGTCAAAAAACACACTTATTCTCAACTTAAGGTGAAATCTCGTAATCAATTTCCTTCTATGTTAAGACTCTTACTGAGAAATGGTTATCTAATTGAAAAGTTTGAAGTAAAAGAGCCTTTGATCGAATCAAGAATTCATTTCGTGAAGCAGTTGTAGCACTGTCATAAAAATTAAATGAGATTTTTTCTCATTTAGGGGTTGACGAGATAAATGAGAATAATTATTATTTATCTCGTCTTAGGGAATAAGAGAAGTTCACAAGGACGTCGAGTTACCAGATTCAACTTGGAGACGGTGATGACACTGAACTTAATTGAACTTGCACTAGTTCTTTTTGACACGACATTGCTCACATTGCTTCCAGTGTAATTTATAGCTTTATGGCAAAGCTAACTATTCAATTGAATAAGCTTTGACCCCTTTTTGCTAGGCGACATCGTTAAGATGTCGCTTTTTTTATGCTTAAAATTCATCGCTGGATAAAAGGACACCAATAGTCTTTTCCACAGTTAAGGATCGTTATTGGATCGATCTTATGGTGAACGATCTAAAACATTTGTATTATATTTCAATTGCTTGTGATGTTTTATTGCAGTTTTGTGACGAAATGTTGTGATAGTGGATAAATAGTATAAACAGAGTTATCCACAGGTGGAGGTGTCGATCAGGGGATTATTAACCAAATGTGTGAGTAGTGTACACAGAGTTAAAATGGATCCACTGAAAGAGTCATGGCATCCTAAGCAGATCTTAACTTCTTGGATGCTTAAAGACTATGGCTCATATTCCAGACAACCCGTTGATTTTGATTGACGGCTCTTCTTATCTTTACCGCGCATTTCATGCTTATCCGGGCACTATGAGTAATGGGGAAATTCCAACCAATGCAGTGTACGGCGTTGTGAATATGTTGCGCAGCATGATGCGTCAATTTGCTTCCGATCACATTGCCGTGGTCTTTGATGCCAAAGGAAAAACGTTCCGCGATGAGATGTATCCCGAATACAAGGCTAATCGTCCACCTATGCCTGATGATCTTCGCTGTCAGATTGAACCACTGCACAATGTCATTCGTGCTATGGGACTGCCTTTGATCTGCGTTCCTGGTGTGGAAGCGGATGATGTGATTGGGACATTGGCTCATCAAGCATCGCAAGCGGGTATGCCGGTCTTAATCAGTACTGGTGATAAAGATATGGCTCAGCTAGTCGATGACAATGTGACTCTGATTAACACCATGACCAACGTGGTCATGGATCGAGAAGGTGTGATTGAAAAATTTGGTATTCCACCTGAGTTGATCATTGATTACCTCGCATTGATGGGCGATAAGGTCGACAACATCCCTGGCGTTCCTGGTGTAGGTGATAAAACAGCGACCGCATTACTTCAGGGAATCGGTAGCCTAGAAAAACTTTATGAGAACCTCGATGATATTGCATCCCTTGGTTTCCGTGGTTCCAAAACCATGGCGAAAAAGCTGATTGATAACAAAGACAATGCTTTCATGTCTTATGAGTTGGCAACAATCAAGCTCGATGTCGAATTGGAAGAGAACTATGACACTCTAGTGAAGAGTGTGCCGAATAAAGATGAACTCGTTAGGCTTTATGGAGAGCTGGTGTTTAAGTCTTGGCTTAACGAGTTACTTGAAGGTGGGAATGGTGTGGTTGAAGCTGATGAAAAGTCGGGAGCGTCACAGCATGATAAGGCCCCTGAGCTCAGTGTTTCGGCCATTACGATTGATCGTAGCCAATATCAAACGGTTTTAGACAAAGACACGTTCAATGCTTGGTTAGACAAACTCAAGGCTTGTGATGTTTTTGCATTTGATACGGAAACGGACAGTCTCGATTACATGGTCGCTAACCTAGTTGGTGTTTCGTTTGCGACAGAAGAAGGCGTAGCGGCATACGTACCTGTGGCGCATGATTACCTTGATGCGCCAGATCAGCTTGATCGCGACTGGGTACTAGAGCAATTGAAGCCGATTCTTGAAGATGATGCTCAGGCGAAAGTGGGTCAGAATCTAAAGTATGATGCGTCTGTCTTGGCTCGATATGATATTGAGATGAAGGGCATAAAGCATGACACTATGCTCGCGTCTTACGTGTATAACAGCGTTGGCGGCAAACATGATATGGACAGTTTGGCACTGCGCTTCCTACAACATAGCTGCATTTCTTTTGAACAGATTGCGGGTAAAGGTAAGAAACAGCTCACCTTTAACCAGATTGAGCTGGAAGAGGCTTCCCCCTATGCAGCGGAAGATGCAGATGTGACGCTGCGTCTGCATCATCGCTTATCGGCCAATATTGAGCAGGATGAAAAGCTTAAGACTATTTACGAAGAGATCGAAGTCCCGCTGGTGCCAGTACTATCACGTATTGAACGCACAGGGGTGCTGATTGATGATATGAAGCTGGCGGCTCAATCTCAGGAGATTGCGCTTCGTCTCGATGAGTTAGAGCAGAAAGCGTTTGAAATTGCTGAGCAAGAATTCAACATGAACTCACCCAAGCAGCTGCAAGCTATCTTGTTTGAGAAGATGGGGTTGCCAGTGGTGAAAAAGACGCCTTCAGGCACGCCTTCCACCAACG
This sequence comes from Vibrio coralliilyticus, assembly GCF_024449095.1. Taxonomy (NCBI): domain Bacteria; kingdom Pseudomonadati; phylum Pseudomonadota; class Gammaproteobacteria; order Vibrionales; family Vibrionaceae; genus Vibrio; species Vibrio coralinecrosis. The sequence goes on along the minus strand of NZ_CP024627.1, from coordinate 3,229,556 downwards.
AAGAAGTACTGCAAGAGTTAGCGCTAGACTATCCGTTACCAAAATTGATTCTTGAATATCGTGGTTTAGCGAAACTCAAATCGACCTACACCGATAAATTACCCAAGATGATTAACGCTGAAACGGGGCGTGTTCATACGTCTTATCATCAGGCGGTGACCGCTACGGGGCGTCTTTCTTCGACTGACCCTAACTTACAGAATATCCCAATCCGTAATGACGAAGGGCGTCGTATTCGTCAGGCATTTGTCGCGCCGCATGGTTACAAGATCATGGCCGTCGACTATTCCCAGATTGAATTGCGTATTATGGCGCACCTTTCAGGAGATAAAGCGCTGCTGGATGCTTTCCAGCAAGGAAAAGACATTCACGCAGCCACAGCAGCTGAAATCATTGGTGTGGACATAGAGCAGGTGTCAGCTGAACAACGTCGTCGTGCGAAAGCGGTCAACTTTGGTCTTATCTATGGTATGAGTGCTTTTGGTTTGGCAAAACAGTTGGGTATTCCGCGTGGCGAAGCACAGCAATATATGGATACCTATTTTGAGCGCTACCCAGGTGTGATGCAGTACATGGAAGACACACGCAGTGCCGCGGCAGAACAAGGGTATGTCGAAACCATCTTTGGCCGCCGTCTGCACTTGCCGGAAATAAAATCACGCAACGGCATGCGTCGTAAAGCGGCAGAACGTGCGGCGATCAACGCTCCAATGCAGGGGACGGCAGCGGATATTATCAAAAAGGCCATGTTGTTGGTTGATCGGTGGATTGAGCAAGAAGGTCAGGGTCGAGTGAAATTGCTGATGCAGGTGCACGACGAACTGGTCTTCGAAGTTCAGGAGTCAGCTTTAGCCGAAATTGAAAGTAAAGTACAAGAATTGATGGAATCAGCCGCTCAGCTTGATGTGCCTTTGATTGCGGAAGCTGGTCATGGTGATAACTGGGATCAGGCGCACTAGGCAAAAAATAGCCAAAATTCGCTAAATAACATGAGCCAGCGCCCAATCGCTGGCTTTTTTTTGATTCTAAAAAAGCCAGTGCTTATTAGTGCGTCTTGTAGTTTAATAAAATTTTAATGAAAAAAAATTACGAAAAGAGTTTTCATTTCTGACCAATTGTTGTACATTAAACGGCGTAGGGTACAGAGGTAAGATGTTCTATCTTTCAGACCTTTTGTTTCACGTTATTGGATTAGGCTGATTCAGCCGCCCCAGTCAGAATTTGACTGGGGCGTTTTTTATTGCGCCAAAGAAAATTACAATAAATTTCATACCCTTACTGATGTCCTTTCTTATTTGTTATGATTTGGCTGCTCAATTCTCAATATCGTACTCTTAACTCGCCTTAATCTTGTATTTGGTAACTCAGACCAATTTTGTAAGAAAACTTCAATCACACTTTTATTTTTTCAAATAGAAAATCAAATCAAGAGCTCAGAGTGTTCGTCTCATTTTATAGAGTAATTATTTATATTTTTTAATGATTTAGGTGTTAGTAGTAGGAAAGGAAAGTGATGGAGACTGAGAAGAAACCAGCCGTTGCATTGTTCTCTGCTTTGAACAATCCTATCGGCATAATAATAACTACCTCCTATTTCTCTCCCGTTGCCCCACCAGGATGGTGGGGATTTTTATTTCTGCTGATGGATATTTCTTTCGCTGCAGTGCCGAGGTAAAAAAGCAGAGACAAAAAAGCCCCACTGAATAGTGAGGCTGGTATCATCCGGTAGTGCGCTTATTCTTACTCGTCGCCTTGCTGGTCTTCAATAATCTCATCAGTCAACTGCTCTGCAACGGCAGGGGCAAACCACTCATCAAGTTTGTTGCGCAGGACATCAACACCGATGCCCTTCAACGAAGAAAACGCAGCAACACTCACATCACCACCGAATCCAGCAGAATCCTTCTTGATCTTAAGTACTTGAGCTTTGCGCGCACCACTTTTCAGCTTATCTGCTTTGGTCAATAGAACCTGTACGGGGATGCCGCTGTCGACCGCCCAGAATATCAGCTGTTGATCGAGATCCTTCATTGGGTGGCGAATGTCCATCAATACGACTAAACCTTTCAGACTTTGACGCTTTTGTAGATATTCACCGAGTGATTTTTGCCACTTCCTTTTCATTTCCAGCGGTACTTGGGCGAAGCCATAGCCTGGGAGATCGACGATGTGGCAGCCATCGGTCACTTTAAATAAATTGATCAGCTGAGTTCGACCTGGTGTCTTACTGGTTTTGGCTAAACTTTTCTGGTTAGTCAGTCGGTTAAGAGAACTTGATTTGCCCGCGTTGGAGCGTCCTGCGAACGCAACTTCGATACCTTCATCTTCAGGCATGTGACGAATATCAGGTGCACTGGTGATGAAATGGGTGTTTTGATAATGAATTTTTACGCTCACTGTTAACTCCATCTCGACTTTGTGTAGTCGATTGATTACTTTTTTGTGAAATTGTGTAAAATAACCGTGCTCGGCATAAGGTCGCCTATTGTACCATGAGTGGCAACTCGGAGTGGTACTGGAAGCTTGATAATTATAATGGAATGTCATGAAGAAATTAGCGCTAATCTTGAGTCTTTTAGCCAGCTGCTCTGTATGGGCCCAAGGCAGTATTGAAGCTGGTAAAGCAAAATCCCAAACCTGTGTTGCTTGTCATGGTGCTGATGGCAACAGTCAATTGGCCATGTACCCTAAGTTAGCAGGTCAGCATGCTAAGTATATTGAGAAGCAGCTGAAAGATCTGAAACTAGGTATGACAAGTGGTGGTAAGCAGGGTCGTGTTGATCCGGTGATGGGCGGTATGGCAATGCCACTGTCTGAGCAAGACATGAAAGATCTTGCAGCTTACTACGCATCTTTACCAATTTCTCACAACACGACGCCTGAAAACGTGGTGGAACAAGGCAAAACTCTATATACGGCGGGTGATGCGACACGTGGTCTGACAGCATGTATTGCCTGTCATGGTCCTCGCGGTAACGGTACTGAGCTTTCAGGTTTCCCTAAAATTTCAGGTCAGCACGCTGATTATATCAAAGCTCAGCTAATGAAATTCCGCGATGGCTCTCGTGCTAATGATATGAATGGCATGATGCAAGATATCGCGAAGAAACTGACAGACGAAGATATAGAGACTTTGTCTAAATATGTTGGTGGCCTACACTAAGCCCTATTAAATACTGCCCGAGCAATGTTGTATTGAAAGAGCCCAGACGAAAGTCTGGGCTCTTTCGTATGATGCATATCACAACGACTTTTCTTCGGTGTGGTTCGATCTTTCCCAAAGGTTTGTAAGAGATCGCCCATTTATCGTATTGCTCTTTTCTCGTTGTGTTTTGTAACTATCTGAAAAATAATAGAAGAGGAGCGGTGGACAAAAAAAAGCCGATTTTTTTCTTCAAGTGGATTGTTCAAAATCCATCAAGCGTTAAAGTGTGTTCATCGGCAGGGCGCTGATAAAGGAATTTAGGCCATGATGGTCTCCAAGGACGCAAGCGAAGGATGCTTGGAGGTCTATAAAGGAGTTAGGTAAGCAGGAAGCTTACTGGATAGGGATGGTCACCTCGTCTAATGGTTTAGACAGCGAAAAGGATCAGGCTAAGGATTAGCCCAGTTACGGGAAGTAAACGGAAAGCCAAAATTCACTAGGATGGTGAAAAACGACACCTTTTGCAGGGAAAGCGCCAAAAACAAATGGAAATTTGATGCACGATAATATGTGCAACACAGTTTCGCCGAAAGGCATTTTTAGAAAGCGATAGAGTGATCTATCGCTTTTTTTATATCTCAAATCCACCAACTTCCGCCTCTCGCCAACTCGGTTCCTTTATTACATCGATAAGATTATTGGTCAGAGAGGGAAAATTTCATTAAATTGGTGATTATTTGCCCAATGGCACTCCACTCTACAGCCACTTTCTGGTATGTTTCGCATCCCTGTTTGAGGATGTCAGCATGCACCACTGCCCACTTTGTCATTACCCTGAATCGCATCATTACTTTGAAGATAAGCGTCGAGCCTATCTCCAATGTCAGCAATGCGAACTGGTATTTGTCAATCCAGAGCAAAGGCTGGATGCAAAGGCTGAAAAAGCCCACTATGATCTGCATGAGAACGATCCAAATGACGCTGGCTATCGTACCTTTTTATCTCGGGTAGCCAACCCCATATTGGAACGTATTGAGCCTAGCTCAACAGGGTTAGATTTTGGTTGTGGTCCTGGACCGACTCTCTCTTTGATGATGGAAGAGCAGGGGCACAACATGTCATTGTATGACCTCTATTATCACCCCAATACCGAGGTGCTAGAGCGTACATATGACTTTATGACTGCCACTGAGGTGATTGAGCACTTGTATCATCCGGATCAGGTATGGCAGCAATGGTTGAATTTAGTTAAGCCAGGTGGCTGGATTGGTCTGATGACCAAGATGGTCATTGATGTCGAAGCGTTTGCCAAATGGCACTATAAAAATGACCCTACGCATGTGGTCTTTTTTAGCCGCAATACGTTTAAGTACTTGGCAGAGCGGGATCAGCTCAAGCTTGAATTTATTGGTAATGATGTAATTTTACTGAGGAAAACCCAGTAATGAGCCGTAGTAAGAAAGTAAGATCGGGCGGTAATGGTGACGTAATTGTTGTCCGTAATCGCACGGAAGCTGACGTCGAAGGACGTCTACGTAAGAAAGAGAAAAAACGCAAAGGCCTAAAAACGGGCGGTCGTAACTCTGAAGCGAAGCAGAATAAACAGCAGACAGCTGGACAAAAGCGCGACCCACGTTTAGGCAGCAAGAAGAAAATTCCTCTTGTGGTTGAAGCGGTGAAGAAGCCAACCAAAGCAGAACGTCGAGTCAACGCAGAACAAGAGCTAGAGATGCTGGAAAATGATGCCCAGCTGAATGTCTTGCTTGATCGCCTTGATAATGGTGAAAGCTTAGGCGCAGGCCTACAGAAATACGTCGATGAGAAATTGGCGCGTATTGAAGTGCTGATGAAGCAACTCGGCCTCTATGAAGAGGAAGAAGAGCCAGAAATCGTTGAGGAGCCGAGCGCACCTGTGGCGAAAAAGGTGAGTAAGAAAGCTTCATCAGAAGATGAACTGCTGTCGCAGTTCGAAGATCTGGATTTGAACCAGTTTAAAGGGTAGGAAAATTGTGAATGTAACCTTGTTAGCCATTGCTGGTGGAGTCATTATTCTCGGCTTAGCGTCCTATGCGGGTTACCTTCTGCTCCAGCTAAAGAAGCAAAAGGAATTGCAGGAACAGCATACGAAGCTGGCTATTGATAAGCGCAACGCCAACATTTTTGAAAGTGTTCATGTGCTTTGTTTAGCCGGTATTCAAGGCCAGTGTGATTTGTCGGAAATCAGTATTCGCTTATACAACATCATGGACTATGTTCAGGGTGAAGATCGGGTGGATTTTGATACAGAGTTCCCAGCGACATCGGAGCTTTATCATCTTGTCAAAGACATGCCACGTGGTGAAGATCGCCAACAAATGGCGAAGAAAGATCGCATGAAGCAAAACTTAGAGCGTCATAAAGCGGAATCTCGTTTGCAAGATGCGATAATCGACGAGCTCAAGCTGCTGCAGAAAAAAGTTCAGCCTTTAAACAACCAGATCAACATTCAGATGATCTAGATTGATACTTTAGTCACTCGATCACTTACACTTATGGGTGAGTGATCGAGTTATCAATTCTGACTATTGTTACTCAAAAAGCGCTATGCCACCCGGCGACCCGCCTCTGCGTGTGGCAAAATAGCCCCCAAAATATAACGGTTAATCACACCGGATACGCATTACAGCACTAACGGAAGTACACCATGTCTCAGCAAGTCGTCGCAAGCCAACAAATAGTATGGGATCAAGCCATCCTTAATAAATACAACTATTCTGGTCCGCGTTATACGTCTTACCCAACCGCGTTGGAGTTTCACGAAGCGTTCACTATTGCCGACTATGATATGGCGTGTACTGAATACCCGGAGCGTCCGCTGTCGCTCTACATCCATATTCCGTTTTGTCACAAGCTTTGCTACTACTGCGGTTGTAATAAGGTCATTACGCGTCATGCACATAAAGCTGATGAGTATCTCGATGTACTGGAGCAGGAAATCCTGACACGAGCTTCCTTACTGCATGGACGTAAAGTGACTCAGTTGCATTTTGGTGGTGGTACACCCACATTTCTGACCAAGACCCAAATCAGCCGTTTGATGAACATTCTACGAGCGGAATTTAGCTTTGAAGCCAGCGCAGAAATCAGTATTGAAGTCGACCCTCGTGAGATCGAACTGGATATGCTTGATCACCTGCGTGAAGAAGGTTTTAACCGTTTAAGTATTGGTGTTCAAGACTTTAATAAAGAAGTGCAAAAGCTGGTCAACCGCGAGCAAGATGAAGAGTTCATTTTTGCTATGGTTGAGCGAGCGAAACTGCTTGGTTTCCGTTCGACCAACCTTGATCTGATTTATGGCTTACCAAAACAGACTAAAGCGCGCTTCGCTGAAACATTGAATCGAGTTTTGGAGATGCAGCCAGGGCGTTTGTCTATTTTTAACTATGCTCATATGCCGCAGCTGTTCGCTGCTCAGCGTAAGATTAAAGATGAAGACCTGCCACAAGCGGAAGAAAAAATGGCCATTCTTCAGGATACTATTGCGACGTTGACCAATGCTGGTTACCAGTTTATCGGTATGGACCACTTCGCAAAGCCTGATGATGAACTGGCGGTCGCTCAGCGCGAAGGAGTTTTGCATCGCAATTTCCAAGGTTATACCACTCAAGGTGAATGTGACTTGGTTGGCTTTGGGGTTTCCGCTATTTCAATGATCGGCGATGCCTATGCGCAAAATCAGAAAGAGTTGAAAAAGTATTATTCTCAGGTTAATGAACACCGCCATGCTCTATGGAAAGGTGTTGCTCTTGATAGTGATGACTTACTTCGACGTGAAGTGATTAAACAACTTATCTGCAATTTCAAACTCGACAAAGCGGCAGTAGAAGTAGAGTTTGATATTCAGTTTAGTCAATACTTCAAGGAAGACTTGGAATTGCTGCAAACCTTTATCGATGATGGACTTGTTGAAGTAGACGATAAGGAAATTCGCGTGACATTGCGTGGTCGTCTACTGATTCGTAATATCTGTATGTGTTTTGATAAATACCTCCGAGCGAAGGCGCGTCAGCAGCAATTCTCGCGAGTGATTTAATCGTCGTAGTTGCCTCGATAACCACGAACAATAAAGCCACCGACAACGGTGGCTTTATTGTTTCTTCGGGTAGTTGTTAGGGCGCGATATAGGCGTCTTGAGCGACTTCCCATAGTGCTTTGACCAGCGGATTATCCAGCTGCGAGCGTTTGCAGCAGACCCCTAACTTGAAAGGCTTGATTGATGCGACCTTGAGCCTTTGAATCTTCTCTTTAACTGGGCTGTTGTTGATCACCACGTCCGGCGCAATACCCACGCCACAACCTAGTGCGACCATACTGACTATCGCCTCATGACCGGAGACTTGCGCATAGATGTTGGGTTTGATTCTCATCGCTTTAAACCAAGTATTGGCGCGGTCTCGTGCGGTACCTGATTCCGGCACGATGAAAGGAATGGACGACCAGTCAGGTTTGTCCTTTTGCAGCGCTTCAGCAAAGTTGCTCACGCCGACAGGGGCGATCACCGAAAGAGGAATTTCACTAATGGTTTCAAATTTGAGTTTGGCAGGCAGCACTTCCGGTTGGGCGGAGATTGCCACGTCCACTTCATCATTAAGGACTTTGTTTATAGCTTGAGCCGGATCGCCTGTAGACAGTTTAAACTCAATAAACGGATGCTGAAGGCGAAACTCTGACAACAGCTCAGGCAGGTGGCTGTAGCTGGCTGTCACCGAGCAAAATAGGCGAATCTCACCTTTTAATTCTTCTTCGTGCCCTTGAATCTGCGCATTGAAGTTTTGCCATTCTCCGAGAATCTTTAAAGCCACAGGCAAAAGTTTTTTTGCCGCTGGGGTCAATTCAACACTGCGGTTATCCCGTACGAACAATTCTTGCCCGGTTTCTGCTTCCAACTTTTGTACCTGACGACTGAGCGCAGAAGGGCTGATGTGCATAGCAGAAGCCGTTTTGGCGAAGCTTTTGCTATCACACAGATGAATGAACAATTGCAGACTTTTAATGTTCATGAAATAAGTGTTTCCTTGTTGCATTTTTTGCAATAACTAATTGTGAATATATCACTTTAAGCAACCCGATGTCTGATTTAGTATCGAGGCATTCGGTAATGAAACGCCGACCCAAACGGATAAATTCTCAAAGGAGAGCCCTAACATGGCTAACTATTTCAATACATTAAACCTACGTGAGCAGCTAGATCAGCTTGGCCGTTGTCGCTTTATGGACCGCAGTGAATTCGCTACAGAAGCGGATTACCTGAAAGGTAAGAAAGTTGTTATCGTTGGTTGTGGTGCACAAGGTTTGAACCAAGGTTTGAACATGCGTGACTCAGGCCTTGATGTTGCTTATGCACTGCGTCAGGCAGCGATTGATGAGCAACGCCAGTCTTTCAAAAACGCGAAAGAAAATGGTTTTGAAGTAGGTAGCTACGAGACGCTTATTCCTCAAGCTGATCTCGTGATCAACCTAACGCCAGACAAGCAGCACACGAATGTGGTTGAGACGGTAATGCCGCTGATGAAAGAAGGCGCAGCACTAGGTTACTCACACGGTTTTAACATTGTTGAAGAAGGCATGCAGATCCGTAAAGACCTAACCGTCGTGATGGTTGCGCCTAAGTGCCCGGGTACTGAAGTACGTGAAGAGTACAAGCGTGGCTTCGGCGTTCCTACGCTAATCGCAGTTCACCCAGAGAACGATCCAAAAGGTGAAGGTTGGGATATCGCCAAAGCTTGGGCAGCAGGTACTGGTGGTCACCGAGCAGGTTGTCTAGAGTCTTCATTCGTTGCTGAAGTGAAATCTGACCTAGTGGGCGAGCAAACTATTCTGTGTGGCATGCTACAAGCAGGTTCAATCGTGTCTTACGAGAAGATGGTTGCGGAAGGTATTGATCCAAGCTACGCAGGTAAGCTAATCCAGTATGGTTGGGAAACCATTACAGAAGCGCTGAAGTTTGGTGGCATCACACACATGATGGATCGCCTATCAAACCCGGCGAAAATCAAAGCGTTCGAGCTTTCTGAAGAGCTGAAAGAGTTGATGCGTCCGCTTTACAACAAGCACATGGATGACGTAATCACAGGCCATTTCTCTAGCACTATGATGGCTGACTGGGCAAATGATGATGCGAACCTACTAGGCTGGCGAGCAGAGACAGGCGAAACAGCGTTTGAAAACTACCCTGCAGGTGATGTGGAGATCTCAGAGCAAGAGTACTTCGACAACGGTATCCTTCTAGTTGCAATGGTGCGTGCGGGTGTTGAGCTAGCATTCGAAGCAATGACAGCGTCAGGTATCATTGATGAGTCAGCGTACTATGAGTCACTACACGAGCTACCACTCATCGCAAATACAGTCGCGCGTAAGCGTCTGTACGAAATGAACGTTGTTATCTCTGATACGGCTGAATACGGTAACTACCTATTTGCTAATGTCGCTACACCACTACTGCGCGAGAAGTTCATGCCTTCTATTGGCACTGACGTGATTGGTAAAGGTTTAGGTGAGACTTCTAACCAAGTAGACAATGCAACGCTAATCGCAGTGAACGATGCAATCCGTAACCACCCTGTTGAGTACATTGGTGAAGAGTTACGTGGATACATGACGGATATGAAGAATATCGCGGTAGGCGGTTAATCTTCTTCGCTAAGATGAGTAAAGAACTCCAGACAGACTGGAGTGATAAATACAAAATATAAACACAACACTTAATGAAAAGGCTTGGTCGCCGTTGACCAAGCCTTTTTTATTTTCCATAAGCTAGGTATGCACTGAGGGATAGAATAAGTTTGAGAAAATAAAAAGGGCTGACGCAGTACGCCAACCCTCCATATTTCATCGCTATCAGCTGTTACTTATCTGCTAGTTTCTCTTCTAGATCGGCTAGCTTCTTTTCCATTTCAGTCAGCTTCTGGCGAGTGCGAAGGAGTACCTGAGTCTGAACATCAAACTCTTCGCGACTAACGACATCCAGCTTATTCAGCTGACCTTGGATAACTTGACGAACTTTCTGATCAACATCTGCACCAAGTTCTTTTACTGGCGCGGGCATGGAATCATGAATCTGTTTAGCAATTTGCTCTAGTTTCTTTGGGTCAAACATGTGACGAGAACTCCTGTATCTTTGTGTATATTCTATGTAATTGGTACGGGAAAGTCGCTATTTGGATAATAAAAATTCGATGTGGTCAGCGGTCAATCTAAACCAATAAAAAAGGCCACCGAAGTGGCCTTTAGTTAACGCGGAGCTTAGCTGTTGTCGGCTAACTCACGTTGTGCGGCTTTTGCTTCATCAACACGAGCCAATTTCTCTAAGTCTTTATCTTCAACAAAGACTGGAAGTGGCTTGTGCTTCTCAGCTAAGTAGCTATAGATAACTGGCAGTACGAACAGGGTAAACAGAGTACCGATCGCTAGACCAGCCACGATAACAATACCGATACTGAAGCGCTGAGCGGCACCAGCACCTGTTGCGTACATCAGTGGGATCAGACCTGCAATCATCGCTGCAGTTGTCATTAGGATAGGGCGTAGACGAACCTTCGCCGCTTCCATGACCGCTTCTGTCTTGCTCAATTTATTGTGTAGCTGCTCTTCTTTGGCCACCTCACAGATCAAGATGCCGTGCTTGGTGATCAGGCCTACCAAGGTGATCAGGCCAACCTGAGAGTAGATGTTCATCGAAGCAGCTCCCCAAGCCAGAGCAATCAAGGCACCACATACCGCCAATGGAACGGAAACCATGATAACAATTGGGTCTTTAAGAGATTCAAACTGAATCGCCAGAACCAAGAAGATGATAGCCAGTGCTAAGCCAAACGTTGCGTACAGTGCACTACCTTCCGTAACATATTGACGAGCTTCACCCATGTAGTCGTGGTTGTAACCATTTGGCAGTTTGTTGCTTGCTAACTCTTCCAACCAGTTTACCGCGTCACCCATTGCTGTCCCTGGTGCAGGTACAGCACCGATGGTCGCTGAGTTTAGCTGGTTGAAGTGTGGTAGCGAACGTGGCTCCGCGACAACATCGATAGTAATCAGGCTACCAAGTGGAACCGCGCGGTTATCTGCGGCACGCACGTAGTAGTTATTCATCGACTCAGGGTTAAGACGCCACTTACGCTCTACCTGTGGAATGACCTCGTAGGAGCGGCCGTTAAGGTCGATACGGTTTACATAGCCATCGGACATCATGGTACTCAACGTAGTACCAATGTCTTGCATTGTTACGCCGTATGCGCCCGCTTTGTCTTTATCAATGTTGATCTTCATCGTTGCTGAGTCGTAGTTTAGGTCCAGCTCAGAGTAGACAAACATTGGGTTAGACGACACCTCGCCAAGCACATCTGAGGCAATAGCGAATAAGCTCTCAAACGCATTAGGTGTGGTGATAACGAACTGTACTGGCAGACCGGAACCGGCACCTGGTAGTTCTGGCATCTGGAATGCAGTTACCGCCATGCCTGGAACGTTTTTCACAAGGCCTGTCACGCGATCAGCTACTTCAGACTGGCTTGCTTCACGCTCACTCCAAGGCACCATAGAGGCGATACCAAACGCTTGGTTTGAGTTAGGCACACCAGTAAACACCTGTGCGTAAGCCACTTCTGGTTGATCAGACAGAATTCGGTTTACGTCGTTCATGGTGTTTTGCATGAAGTCGAGGTTAGCGTTTGATGGAGCCGTACCCATCAGCATCACCACCCCTTTATCTTCCGATGGCGCCAGTTCGCTTGGAATGAATTTGAACAGCATCGGTAGGCTGGCAAAAACAATCACAGCGAAACCAAGTACTACAGGGCGATGTTTCATGACCGCACCCAGCATGCGTTCATAACGGTTGGTCATGCCATCCAGCACACTATGGACTTTTTGTTCGAATTTGCTTGGGGTTTCATTGGCCTTGAGCATTTTCGAACACATCATAGGTGACAGAGTCAGAGCGACGATACCGGAAACGAATACCGAGCCTGCGAGGGTCAAAGCGAACTCTTTAAACAGTGAGCCTGTGATGCCCCCCATTAAGGCTATTGGCGCATACACCGCACCCAGTGTTAGGGTCATCGCGATAACCGGAACAGCAATTTCACGTGTACCAATAATCGCAGCACGGAAAGGCGACTCACCGAGCTTGATGTGTCGGTCGACGTTCTCTAGAACAACGATCGCATCATCCACCACCAGACCGATGGCCAATACCATGGCGAGTAGTGTCATCAGGTTCCATGAGAAGCCCATCGCTTGCATTACCATCGCCACACCAATCAGTGAGAGAGGGATGGTGACGATAGGGATCATTACCGCACGGAAAGAACCGAGGAATAGGGTAATGACGATCAATACAATCAGTGCTGCTTCCGCGATGGTCTTAATAACCTCGTTTATCGATTCATTGATAGCAATGGTCGAGTCATACATCACGTTCATATTGATGTTGCTCGGTAGGTTACGCTCTAGTTGAGGTAACAGGTCAAGCACATCAGCCGCAATGTTGATTGGGTTGGCACTTGGTGCTGCGTTGATCGCAACTACTACCGCCTCTTTACCGTTGGCACTTGCGCGGTAAACATCATGGCTCTTCTCAAGCGTTACCTTAGCGATATCACTCAGACGAGTAACATCACCTTCATCAGAGCTTACGACAAGGTTCTTCAGCTCTTCTACGTTTGATACCTGAGTATCTGCACTACCGTTATACAGAACGAACTCGCCTACAGCCTGACCAGCTGCTGACTGATAGTTGTTGGCACTTAGCACGTTCATGACATCGGTAGCGGTTTTGCCCAGCGCGGCCATTTTGGCCGGGTCTAGCCAAATACGCAGGGCGTATTTCATGCCACCGTAGAGGTCAACCTTAGAGACACCATTTACAGTGAACAGCTGTGGGTTGATTACACGCTCTAGGTAGTCAGTGATCTGGCTCGATGAAAGTTCATCACTGGTAAAGCCGATATAGAGTACTGCGGTAGTCGAGCCCGTCGACATGGTCACAGTTGGGTCTTCGGCTTCTTTTGGAAGCTGAGATCGAACCGAGTTGGTCTTAGCCAGAATGTCAGATAGGGCTGCATTCGGGTCAGTGTTCAACTTCATGTTAACGGTAATGGTCGATGTACCGAGTACCGACGATGATGTCATATAGTCGATATTATCGGCTTGAGCTACGGCCTGTTCCAGAGGCTGAGTAATAAAGCCTTGGATCAGATCGGCACTGGCACCGTAGTAACTGGTTGTCACCGTAACTACAGTGTTTGTCATTTCAGGGTATTCACGGACCTGCATTTTGAATACTGCTTGTAAACCAAGCAGGGCTATCAAAAAGCTGATCGATACCGCTAAAACTGGACGTTTAATAAAAACATCAGTAAAGCGCATGAGGCCTCCAATTACAGCATTGGTGTTTCAGCTGGTGGAGTAGTTGCATCGCTTTCTACTACACGAACTTTCGCGTCATTGCTCAAACGAACCTGACCAGATGTCACAACCACATCACCAGGCTTCACGCCATCTAGGATATGAGCAATGTCTTTCACGCGTTCACCTACTTTAACCACTTGCTGTTTAACGCGTTTCTCACCATCTTTCTCGGAAATGATGTACACATTGTCACCGTAAAGAGTGAAGGTGATAGCCGTTTGTGGCAGAGTCACCTGATTTTCCAAGGTTGGCAGAATGATATTGGCACGAGCGAACATACCGCTACGTAACTTGCCATCGCTGTTTGGAATATCCGCTTGAACCTGAATCAAACCACTTTGAATATTCACCGCAGGTTCTATTGCTGTGATTGAGCCTTCGAATGGTGTTTCAGGGTAAGCATCGACGAAGATATCAACTTGTTGACCAAGCTGGATGCGTGAGATATCTGTCTGAGGCACAGTGAAGCGTAGGCGCATGACGCTGGTATCTTCAAGACGAACAATATCAGTACCGGCTTGTAGGTATTGGCCTAGGTAAACGTTACGAATACCTACCACGCCTGAAAAAGGTGCCTTGATGTCACGGCGGTCAATCGTTGCTTTAAGGCTTTCGATATCGGCTTTTAGCGAGAAGTAGTTTGCTTCTGCTTCATCATATGCTTCTTTCGATACAGAGCCTTTTTTGTATAGGCCTTGGTAACGTTTGTATTTCGCTTGAGCAGCAGGCAGTTTTGCCTGTGAGCTCTTCAGGTCAGCTTTTTCCACCTTAGAATCCAGCAGAACAAGAGGCTGGCCTTCTTCAACCGTAGTACCTGAGTCGAACGTGATTTTATCAATCACACCTGCTGTTTCATTGGCGATAGTGACACCTTGATTCGGCTCGATGAAGCCGATCGCTTCGATCACCGGTACCCAATCAACCGGCTTCACTTCCGTTACAGTAACCGGAAACTCAGGCTCTGGGCGATTAGCCAAATATTCGGCTATCTTTTGTTGTTTGAATAGATTGAAGCCTATCACGCTGCCAAACAGCAGTATTGCGATAAGCAACATAAAGAAAGTCCACTTTTTCATTCTGATCAGAACTCCAAGTTAGTGTTGAATTATTGCATCCCAACTGGCTTCGATTGCGGCTTCTAAGGCTGCTTCATCCAGATGGTAGTATCCCAAAGCATGTTTTCTCGCCAGTGCGACACTGGCTTCAAAACTCAGCCCTGAAAGAATCTCATTGTCGAGAGGTTTAAAGATCCCTTGCTCTTTTCCTTGCTTAAACAACCGATCCACTTGGGCAAACATTTGTCGCTCAAGTTCCCGAGTCTTTCTCTTATTTGCACAGGGAAGAGATTCATATTGAACGCGACTACTCAGGGTTTCCATATCTGAACTGGCTAAATTCCATATGTTTAACCACATAGTGCGATAGCGTACTTTCAAGGGCATATCGTCATTGACACCAGATTGGACGGCAGATGCAATCCGCTCGGCGACGTTCAAACGTACTTCATCTAGGAGATGCTCTTTATCTGAGAAATAACGATAGATAGTGCCTGCAGCCACACCCGCTTCTTTGGCCAGCTTATGCATCGACAGGCCTTGAAAACCGGACTCTGCAATCAGCTTTTCGGCTGCAGTGAGGATCTGTTCTTGCTTATCTATTGCAGTGTTACTAGACATAGTTTCACTACCCAATGAATGAACGTTCATTCATTATAGCCTAATAGCTGTACACTAGTGCAATAAAATATTTGGTTAATTATGTAAATTTATAGGTAATGAGATCATTTTAGCTGGCACTAGTCGGTGTCGATTAAGCATAGCAATCGATCTGTTGCAGCATTATTATAGGCGCCAAAGAATTTGACCTCAGAGATCTTTATGAAGCTGAACCCCAATCAAGACCAAGCCGTAAAATATGTATCAGGACCTTGTCTGGTTTTGGCGGGTGCGGGATCTGGCAAAACTCGCGTTATTACTAATAAGATTGCGTATTTGGTTCAGCAGTGTGGTTATAAGGCGCGCAATATTGCTGCGGTGACGTTTACTAATAAAGCAGCACGTGAAATGAAAGAGCGTGTCGGCCAGACGTTAGGTAAAAACGAATCGAAAGGCTTGATGGTTTCGACTTTCCATACTTTGGGCCTCAACATTATCAAACGAGAATATAAGTCGCTGGGGTTAAAGGCGGGCTTTTCTTTGTTTGATGATCAAGACCAGTTAGCGCTACTGAAAGAGCTGACGGAGAAGCAGTTGGATGGCGATAAAGATTTATTGCGTCAATTGCTCAGTACGATTTCTAACTGGAAAAATGACATGCTGACCCCTGATGAAGCCAAAGCGCGCGCACAGGGTGAGCAACAGCAACTGTTTGCGTTCTGCTTTGAAATGTATCAAAAGCAGATGAAAGCCTATAACGCCCTCGATTTTGATGATCTGATCGCTTTACCAGTTCTGCTGCTGCGTACTAATGAAGAAGTCCGTCAGCGTTGGCAAAACCGCATTCGTTATTTGCTCGTTGACGAGTACCAAGATACTAACACCAGCCAATATGAGTTGGTGAAATTGATTGTCGGTGAGCGTGGCCGCTTAACGGTTGTGGGAGATGATGACCAGTCGATTTATTCTTGGCGTGGTGCCAAACCTCAGAACTTAGTCTTGCTTGGTGAAGACTATCCGAATCTTCGTCTGATCAAACTGGAGCAAAACTATCGCTCAACCAGCCGAATTCTGCGCGCTGCCAATATTTTAATTGCCAACAACCCGCACGTGTATGAGAAGTCGCTGTTTTCTGAAATCCCCGATGGCGAAAAGCTCAAAGTGTTGCTGGCGAAAGATGAAGAACATGAAGCGGAGCGCGTGACGGGTGAGCTGATCGCCCATAAGTTCCTCAATCGTACTGATTACCGCGATTACGCTATCTTATATCGTGGTAACCATCAGTCTCGTCTGATTGAAAAATCGCTGATGCAAAACCGAGTGCCTTACAAGCTCTCTGGCGGTACCTCATTTTTTGCTCGTGCTGAAATCAAAGACATCATGGCGTATTTACGTGTGTTGGTGAACCCGGATGATGACAATGCATTTTTGCGTATTGTGAACACGCCACGGCGTGAGATTGGCCCAGTAACCTTGGAAAAACTGGGCAGTTACGCCAATATGCGCGGCAAGAGCCTGTTTGAGTGCAGTTTTGAGATCGGACTGGAGCAGCACTTGTCTGGCCGTGGGTTAGAAAATTTGCGCCGCTTTAGTCAGTGGTTAGTCAAGATTGCCGATCAGGCTGAGCGAGGAGACACTGTAGAAGCTGTGCGTTCATTGGTGCGGGACATCAACTACGAAGACTGGCTATATGAAACCTCTGCGAGCCCAAAAGCAGCAGAAATGCGGATGAAAAACGTTTCTGATCTGTACTCCTGGATTGTCGCAGATCTGGAGGGAGATAATTACGATCAGGAAGAAAAGAGTCTTAAAGAAGTCGTTCAGCACCTGACACTGCGTGACATGATGGAGCGAGGGGAAGAAGATGAGGACAGTGATGCTGTTCAACTAATGACGCTACATGCTTCGAAAGGTCTTGAATTCCCTTATGTGTATTTGATTGGTGCGGAAGAAGGTATTTTGCCTCACCAAACCAGTATAGATGAAGACAATGTTGAAGAAGAGCGCCGTCTGATGTACGTAGGGATCACCCGTGCACAGCGCGAGTTGACTTTTACCATGTGTAAAGAGCGTCGCCAATTTGGCGAATTAATTAAACCGACCCAAAGTCGATTCCTAGATGAATTACCGTTTGATGATGTAGAGTGGGAAGTGAATAAAAAGCCCCAGACCCAAGAAGAACGAATGGCAAAAGGGCAGGCACATATCGCTAATATTCGAGCGATGTTTAATAAAGATTGATGTACTGTTTATAGAAGACAGTAATGAAAAGGGCTTGGTGAAAACCAAGCCCTTTTTCGAATCGCTTCTTATATAAAGACGAATTACAGGCCGGCAATCATGTGCTCAATTGCCGCAACGATTTCATCGTCTGAACAATCCATACAGGACCCTTTCGCTGGCATAGCATTAAAGCCGTTGATAGCGTGGTCTTTCAGCACGTCTTTGCCCTGTGCAATTCGCGGACCCCAGTCACCAGCATCACCGGTTTTTGGTGCGCCACTAACGCCTGATGCGTGGCAAGCAATACAGAAGGTGCCATACACGGTCGCGCCATCACGTGGACCGGTTGGCTCTGCTTTGACTGGTTCTGAACCTGCAAGGTACACATCACCGACAGGTTTAATGCGCTCTGCAATCGCATCATAGTCTTCTTGGCTAACATTAGCTGCAAAAGAGGCGCTAGAAAAAGTGATCGCAGCGACCAAAGCGGTTAAGATTTTTCGAGACATATCCATTAAACTCACTTTACATTCCTGAAGGTAAGTTCGTGCTTACCTATTATTAGAGTGTGGTTTGATCCACAGCGTTTTGCTGTTAAATCAATGTAAATATTGGGTGATTATATCCTGATAACTTGTTGCAATAAACAACAAGTTACCCGCTTCCATGGGGTTATCTAATGGGAAATAGGGGTTTATCACACTTTAATTGCCCAAAAAGGCGCCAAACGATAAAAAAAGTTTAAAAAGTACTAGACGGCCTAGTGTGATATACGTATTATTCCACTCCGCCGATAGGGCATGCGCCCGTAGCTCAGCTGGATAGAGCGTTGGCCTCCGGAGCCAAAGGTCGAAGGTTCGAATCCTTTCGGGCGCGCCATCCGGACGCTTACTAAGGTAAGTTAAATTGGCAGTATAATGGTGGCTATAGCTCAGTTGGTAGAGCCCTGGATTGTGATTCCAGTTGTCGCGGGTTCAAGTCCCGTTAGCCACCCCATTATTTTGGTGGCATTGTCTCCATTCTTGATTGATTATCGAGATAAAACTTAAGTCGGTGAATAGCGTTGTTTGTAGCGCATCTAGGCTCTTGGAATAAGCGGGACCAGAGGGTTAAGCTTCTATAAACGTAAACCAAGTAAAAAAATAATTCGTCGGTGAATAGCGCAGCTTGGTAGCGCATCTGGTTTGGGACCAGAGGGTCGGGGGTTCGAATCCCTCTTCACCGACCACTCTTTCGTTTATGGCTTTAAGAGCGGTAAACATCAAAATTTTGATGGTGGCTATAGCTCAGTTGGTAGAGCCCTGGATTGTGATTCCAGTTGTCGCGGGTTCAAGTCCCGTTAGCCACCCCATTACTCAGGTGGCATTGCTTCCTTTCTTGACTCTCTTCAAGATAAATATAAGTCGGCGAATAGCGTTATTTGTATCGCATCTCGGCTCTTGGAATAAGCGGGACCAGAGGGTCTATAACGTAAACCAAGTAACAAAATCCATCGTCGGTGAATAGCGCAGCTTGGTAGCGCATCTGGTTTGGGACCAGAGGGTCGGGGGTTCGAATCCCTCTTCACCGACCACTATTGAAAGCCTCGACAGTAATGTCGGGGCTTTTTTGCATTGAATACTCATCATTAAGTCTACTAACGGGCTCAAGCCTCTTTCTGCTTTAGTATCCCTCTTTTTTGCTCTCCAATGGTTTAAATCAAGAGGTACATACAATGCCACGCTTTCATGGTCCCAACAGGTTTGAATGAGCCCGAACATGAATGGCGCATAGATTGTTAAACATGGTTATACAAAAGCTTTCTTGGTAACGCTTGAATAAAGAGCGCTCAGTTATATGTGCTGATTATGCATTTAATAGTTACGCATAATCGTGTGGTGATACTTGCTGTTTGGTGTGAAAGTAACCATAGTCATTTAGTCTGTATTTTTGGTTTTTATCTGGTTCTATATTTGGTTAATTTTTATTTTCTCGGAGTTTAGGTCTAACAAATAAATTTTATCTGACCTAATGTTTTTATTTTGTTAAAGGGTTGGCTGGTCTTTTTTGTGAATTAATATTCATCGTTTTTTATGGCTAAAGGTTTTAAGTTATAACTAATCTGCTTATTATTCTTACTCTGAAGCTGAGGTTTGTGTACAGGTATGACCAACCGATGATCTAGCTTGATTGCATATTTATTTTCATAAGCTGCTTGGTTTTTGTTCGAACTCGACTTTTTATCCTATGTTTGTTGCTTTTCTGTGAATTTTTTGCCAAATTGATGACCTTGTAAATTGCCAGAACGATATACCCAATTTGCTTTTTGGATTGGGTGACGAGCTGGCTTGAATGGATTCACTTTTCAGACAGGGCAGAAAGCTGCCAAAGCAGTAGAGGTCTGGTTAATGTCACTCTTAGAAGTTAAAAATCTTCGTATTGAATACCCGTCGCGTCATGGTGTGCATGCAGCGGTTAAATCGTTATCGCTCAATATTGAGCGAGGCGAAATCGTGGGTGTGGTTGGGGAATCTGGTGCGGGTAAGTCAACAGTTGGTAACGCTGTGATCGATTTGCTTAGCCCTCCTGGCCGTATCGCCAGTGGTGATGTCTATTTGGACGGTGAGTTGATCTCCGGTTTATCGGCTGAAGAGATGCGACAAGTTCGAGGCTCAAAAATTGGGTTTATTTTTCAAGATCCAATGACTTCCCTTAACCCGCTATTTACGGTTGAGCACCAGCTGAAAGAGACTATTCACGCCAACATGAATGTGTCAGATGAAGAAGCTTATCAGCGTGCCTTATCTTTAATGCAGCAAGTCGGTATTCCACAGCCAGAAAATCGCCTTAAGCAGTACCCTCACCAATTCTCAGGTGGTATGCGCCAACGTGTTGTTATTGCTATTGCACTTGCCGGTGAGCCTGATTTGATCATCGCTGACGAACCGACCACGGCGTTGGACGTCTCTATTCAAGACCAAATTCTGAGCCTGATCCGCGAATTGTGTATCAAGAATAATGTTGGTTGTATGTTGGTCACCCACGATATGGGTGTGGTTTCTAATGTCACGGATCGTGTTGCGGTCATGTATCGAGGCGACTTAGTTGAGTTTGGCCCGACAGCAAAAGTATTAGGCGATCCTGACCATTCATATACTCGCAGCTTGATTTCTGCTGTTCCTCGCTCAGATATGAAGCTTGAGCGTTTCCCTCTGGTGAGTTACATCGAAGAAGCTCATGAGATGGCGCCTTTGGATGTGAAAAATCATTGGCTAGGCCAAAGTCAGGATCATCGTGAATACACAGGTTCATTGTTGACCGTAGAGAATGTCAATCTTCGCTTTACCACCAAGGATTCATTGTTTGAAAGCCGTCGTGAGTACGTGCAGGCATCGAACAATGTCAGCTTTGAAGTTTTCGAAGGGGAAACCTTCGGTTTGGTGGGTGAATCGGGCTCGGGTAAGTCAACCATTGCACGTGTGATTGCGGGTCTGTATCAGCCAAACTCAGGCAAGGTTACTTTTGAAGGTATTGATCTGACTTCGCTAAAATCTGAAAAGGAGCGTCGTCCACTTCGTCGTCAGATGCAGATGGTGTTTCAGAACCCATACACATCTATGAACCCACGGATGAAGATCTTTGACATCATTGCTGAGCCAATCCGTTTTCATAAGTTAACCCGCGATGAAACGGAAACCAGACAGATCGTCAACGATCTGCTTGATCACGTTGGTTTGGGAAAGATGGCTGGTGTGAAGTATCCACATGAATTCTCAGGTGGTCAGCGTCAGCGCATTTCGATTGCGCGTGCTCTAGCGACTCGTCCACGTCTTCTGATTTGTGATGAACCAACGTCCGCACTGGATGTATCGGTTCAGGCACAAATTCTTAACCTATTAAAAGACTTAC
Source organism: Vibrio coralliilyticus (assembly GCF_024449095.1). Lineage (NCBI taxonomy): Bacteria > Pseudomonadati > Pseudomonadota > Gammaproteobacteria > Vibrionales > Vibrionaceae > Vibrio > Vibrio coralinecrosis. The sequence goes on along the minus strand of NZ_CP024627.1, from coordinate 3,208,199 downwards.
AAGATGAGTTAAATCTCACCATGTTGTTTATCAGTCACGATCTCCCTGTGATTCGCCAAATGTGCGATCGAGTGGGTGTGATGCAAATGGGAACACTATTGGAAGTTGCGCCAACCGAGCAGCTGTTCAATTCACCACAGCATGAATACAGTCAACAACTGATTTCTTTAATGCCTGAATTTACAGGTTTAAGAGAAGAAGTAAAAACGGCGTAAGTCGTAGACATTACCCAGATGTACTTGGGTGACCAAACAGAAGCAAACACAACAACTAGGGATGAATCCCGCATAAGGAGTTATGCAATGAAAACCATGAAAAGCAAACTAGCAGTGGCTTTAATGGCAGCTGGCTTGAGCTTTAGCGCAGCAGCAGCAGATATCACAGTGGCTTACGATGCTGACCCAGTATCTCTGGACCCGCATGAGCAGCTATCAGGCGGTACTCTGCAAATGTCTCACATGGTGTTTGATCCACTAGTTCGTTACACACAAAAGTTTGATTTTGAACCTCGCCTAGCTGAGAAATGGGAACGTGTTGATGACACAACTTTCCGCTTCCAATTGCGCAAAGGCGTGAAGTTCCACTCTGGTAACGAACTGACGGCTGACGACGTAGTTTGGACGTTTGACCGTCTGAAAGACTCTCCTGACTTCAAAGCTATCTTCGAACCATACGAGAAGATGGTAAAAGTAGACGACTATACGGTTGAGCTAATCTCGAAAGGGGCTTACCCACTAGTTCTACAAACGGCAACTTACATCTTCCCGATGGACAGCAAGTTCTACTCTGGTAAGACAGAAGATGGCAAAGACAAAGCGGAAGTGGTGAAGCACGGTAACTCGTTCGCTTCAACGAACGTTTCTGGTACTGGTCCGTTTATCGTTACTCAGCGTGAGCAAGGTGTAAAAGTCACATTTGAGCGTTTTGGTGATTACTGGGACAAAGACACAGGTAACGTAGATAAGCTAACACTTGTACCAATCAAAGAAGACGCGACACGTGTTGCCGCGCTACTTTCTGGTGATGTAGACATGATTGCACCGGTGGCGCCAAACGATCACAAGCGTGTCAAAGGGGCGAAGAACGTAGACCTAGTGACATTACCAGGTACACGTATCATCACGTTCCAAATGAACCAAAACAGTAATGAAGCACTGAAAGACGTTCGTGTTCGCCAGGCGATTGTTCACGCGATCAACAACGAAGGCATTGTGAAGAAAATCATGAAAGGCTTTGCCACGGTTGCTGGTCAGCAAGGCCCAGAAGGTTACGCTGGTTACCAAGCTGACCTAGTGCCACGCTATGATCTGAAGAAAGCCAAAGAGCTGATGAAGGAAGCGGGTTACGAGAAAGGCTTCACGCTAACAATGATGGCGCCAAATAACCGCTACGTAAACGATGCGAAAATTGCTCAGGCTGCTGCGGCCATGCTGTCTAAGATCGGTATCAAAGTGGATCTGAAGACTATGCCTAAAGCGCAATACTGGCCAGAGTTCGACAAGTGTGCGGCTGACATGCTGATGATTGGTTGGCACTCAGATACAGAAGATTCAGCGAACTTCTCTGAGTTCCTAACCATGACACGTGATGAAGCAACAGGTAAAGGCCAATACAACTGTGGCCACTACTCGAACCCAGAAGTGGATAAGTTGGTTAACGCGTCAAACGTAGAAACGGACCCAGCTAAGCGTGCAGAGATGCTTCAGAAAGTAGAAGCAACGCTGTACAACGAAGCGGCGTTTGTTCCTCTACACTGGCAGAACCTTGCTTGGGGTGCAAAATCTAACGTTGATATCGCGCCAATCGTGAACGCGATGAACTTCCCTTACTTCGGTGACTTGGTGGTGAAATAACCCCTCACAGAATTAAGTTGGAATATTGGCACCCTTTTCGGGTGCCAATACTTAATTTTTTGGTGCTTAGCTTTGTTTCAGTCGGGTTAGGTGCCATTTTTCAGACTGAAAGTGCGATCAGATGAGTTTTTCTGGTTTAGCAGACTGAAATCTACGGAAAGTTAAAGGGGCAAGGAATGTTTTCGTTTCTGGTCAAGCGCCTGTTTCAGGCACTGATAGTGATGTTTGTGATCAGTTTGGTGGCGTTTGCCATTCAGGATAATCTGGGTGACCCGTTGCGTGAGCTTGTTGGTCAATCGGTTTCTGAAGCGGAGCGTCAAGCTCTCCGTGATGAGCTCGGCCTTAACGATCCCTTCATTACGAAATACACTCGCTTTGTTGGCGCTGCGCTACAAGGTGACTTAGGGACTTCTTATTTCTTCAAGCGTCCAGCGGTTGAAGTAATTCTCGATAAATTGGTGGCGACACTAGAATTGGTGTTTGGTGCCACAGTGATCATCATTGTTTGTTCAATTCCTCTCGGCGTTTACTCGGCAATTCACCCGAAAAGTATCTTTACCAAAGTGGTGATGGCGTTCAGTAGTATCGGGATCTCTATTCCGGTCTTTTTGACCGCGATAATGTTGATGTATGTCTTCTCAATTGAACTTGGCTGGCTACCGTCCTATGGTCGGGGAGAAACCGCCAATGTGCTCGGCTGGGAATCTGGCTACTTTACTCTTGATGGCCTTGCACACTTAATCCTGCCATGTATTGCGCTGGCGTCCATCATGCTGCCATTATTTATTCGCCTAGTGCGCTCTGAAATGCTGGAAGTGCTGAGCTCTGAGTACATTAAATTTGGTAAGGCTAAAGGCCTTGCTCTTAATAAAATCTATTACCAGCATGCCCTGAAAAATACCATGTTGCCTGTGTTGACGGTTGGTGGTGTACAAATCGGTACTATGGTGGCCTACACCATTCTGACCGAAACTGTGTTCCAGTGGCCGGGTACTGGTTTCCTTTTCCTAGAAGCCATCAACCGTGTGGATACGCCGCTGATCACCGCCTACGTAATTTTCGTTGGTCTGATTTTCGTAGTCACTAACACCATTGTGGATTTGCTATACGGTATCATCAACCCGACTGTTAACCTGACAAGCAAAGGAGCATAATCATGAGTCAAACAGTAGCTGCTCCTTCTCGTTGGGAGCGTTTCAAACAATCGGATTTTCTTTATTATTTCAAACGCGACAAGGTGGCGATGGCCAGCTTTACCGTGTTTATGTTATTCCTCGTAATGGCACTTGCTGCACCAGTGTTGTCGCCAACTGACCCGTATGATCTCGCGTCTATCGATATCATGGACTCAGAATTGCCACCTTCTTGGATGGAAGACGGTGACGAGCGATTTGTGCTTGGTACCGATGAGCAAGGTCGTGACATCCTTTCAACCATACTTTACGGTTCTCGCTTGTCATTGACGATTGGCTTTTTGGCGGTCGGCTTACAATTGATACTAGGTATCGTGATTGGCCTGTCGGCGGGTTACTTCGGTGGCCGTATCGATAGCTTCCTGATGCGCTTTGCTGATGTCCAGCTGTCATTCTCTACGATGATGGTGGCGATCATAGTGTCGGCTATCTTCAAAGCCAGCTTCGGTAGTGACTTTTACGCCCAGTATGCGGTAATTATGCTGGTGGTGATCATCGGTGTAGCAGAATGGCCGCAGTATGCGCGAACTATTCGTGCTTCGGTTTTGGCGGAGAAGAAGAAAGAATACGTGGAAGCTGCACGAGTCATGGGCTTTAAAGCTCCTCGTATCATGTTCCGCCATATTCTGCCGAACTGTTTGTCGCCTATCTTGGTTATCTCGACGGTTCAGGTGGCAAACGCCATCATGTCAGAAGCGGCACTTTCTTTCCTTGGCTTAGGCCTTCCGGTAGATCAACCATCACTTGGCGCTCTGATCAGTATCGGCTTTAACTACATCTTCTCAGGAGCTTGGTGGATTACGGCTTTCCCAGGTGTCGTTCTGGTGACACTAGTGTTGGTTATCAATCTATTGGGTGACTGGCTACGTGATGTATTTAACCCGAAAATCTACAAAGGGTGATCCAAGCCTAAGATTTGGTTATAAAAACCTCACTACACTAAGAGCCGTAACATGTTACGGCTCTTTTTTTGCATCTGAATTTTTTTAGTAGTGAGTCGTCAATAATGCACTCTATCGTTTAGAGTATGGACATCGAATTTAAGGTTTAAATAAAGAATATGGGAACGAGAATGGCCGTTACATTTAGGCGACCTTTAATCGCACTTATGAGCATTGCGGTATTCGCTTTACCAATGCAGTCTGCTCCGGCCTATGCGGAAGAATTTTTGTGTGATGCAACTCAGGCCTCTAGCGACACCTTGCCTTTGCTCGATGCTGCTTGCCCGATTGGTAAGGGGATGTGGGGAAAACAAAAACCAAAAGGTCAGGCGTCTTATTTCTGGATTCAGTGTGGTGTGTATGGCAAGCCTCTGGCTTTGCCTGAAGCGAAGAAAATATATCAACACATCAGTGCGGATGTATGGGCTAAGCCAGAGGGGAAGGCGTATCGTTGTTTGATTGGCCCGTATAAAGCTTTTTCTGAAGCAAAGTCCGATCTGGCTAAAGTCAAAAAATTACCGGATTACAAAGAAGCTTTTATTCGTGAAATCGTGAAAGGTGCACCAACGGCCAAAGCTGTCCCAGTTACTAAGTCGGCGGCCAAGCCACCTACTAAAGTGGCACAGCAAAAAACAACGGTTCTTCCTGCACCAAGTAAACCTGAGCCTAAAACTTTAGCCCAAGCGAAGCCGGAACAACCGCGAAACCAAGGGGTGGCGATTCGTCAGCACGCCAACATAAACGGTGTCGAGTATAAGGTGCCGTATAGCATGTTTGGTAACGATCAGTTCTATATGGAACATGAACTGCCTTGGAATCGCATGGATTATGAAATGGCTTATAAGACTTGCTATCGAATGGGAATGCGTTTGGCGACGGAAAAAGAGTGGCAAGCCTTGCTCAATGCTGACGTTATGTCACGAGATAAATGGCCAATGCATTTGCCTTACTGGGGCGCGGATCGAATTGGTTTATTCTACAGTGGTAAAGTTAATCACCTGAAGGGCACATCTTTGCTGAATGTGATGTGTGTGAAATAGCAATCAACCAGTAGCTAAGTGGGTGACTGGTTTTTTTCTTCACTCTCTTTAATTAAGTCGAGGTATTTCTTCTCGACAAAGTCTTTCTCTTTGGTGATGTGGTGCAGTTGCTGCTGCACAGCTTCAAGTTGGGTTCGCACTTCACCGATGTCACCTTTCTCAGCCGCTTTCTTCTTATACGTCTCTATGATGCCGAGCAATTGTTGTCTTTCTTGCTGATAGTCTTGTTCGAGCTTATTGAAGCCGCCAGCTTCACTGATCTGGACATACTCTTGCTCAAGCTGCTCGAACTGTTTCTCTAGTTGCTCTTTTTCTTGTTGCAGGCTCTCTACGGTATCCGATTGCTTCAGGAGTTTGTTCTTGGCTTTTCTTAGCCCTTTAATGCTGCGGTTGAGGTCACCTTTGAGTTTTTTTATCAATTGATGTGATTTACTCAGTTTTTGGTTGAGGTCTTCGATGGATTCCTGATCTTGAGCACTTAGCCCTCCTTCATTAGCCGATTTGATTTGCGATACTTGTGCCTCTAATGCTTGCTGAATAATGATCAGGTCATTCAATGTGTCACTATTTTCTGCGGTGTAGTTCAAGGCACTGTCAACCGACTGTTGGCACAGTTCATAGGTATTGCGGTCCATATTTTGGCCATGAACGACCTCTCGCGCAAAATGGCGAAACTCACGCAGTATCAAAAGTAATATCACAAACCAGACTAGCAGAATAAAAAGACCCATATCGATCGCTAGGGCGACGAGGTTCTCTGCTGTGAGAAGAGGTGCTAAATCCATGAACTCATTCCATGTTTTTTGAATCCTGTTAGAGTCTAAGTTTAGTTGTCATCACAAATTGTGCCTATAATTTAGACAGTCCCCAGCTAGAGTAGAATGCGATTTGTGAAGATCCTGATTGTCGATGACAGTAAAGCCACATTAGAAATTGTTCGGCGAGCGCTGGAAAATTTTGGTTATCGCCGTTTGTCGATCCAGAAAACAGACAGTGCTCTGGATGCCTTAGAGCAAGCTAAGCAATGGCAACCAGAGATTGTGCTCACCGATTGGTATATGCCGGACATGACAGGGTTGACCTTAATTCAAGAAATCAAAAAGCTGGGGTTGGACATCAAGATGGGCATGATCACCACTGTTGATGATCAGTTGCAAATCAATCAAGCCAAGGCGGCTGGCGCCAGTTTTGTACTGTCTAAACCTTTCGATGATAAAGAGCTGCATCGCAAACTTTTGCCGTTGGTTCAGGGGGCAGAAGAAAGCGAGCGGGCATTGGAAAACATTAACGATGTGCAAAAAGAGCTCGCGCTGCCTAAATTGTCTCAGTTGGAAAAGCTGATGAAGCGAGAGGTGAGTGACCGCTTAGTGTTGAATAATATTCGTCAGCAGTCGTTCGATGAAAGCAAAATCCCTTGCCTGCTTGCCGTGTACGAGGATGGCGAAACGCAAAGGCCGCGCGCGGTGGCTATTCTCGACATCTATGCGATTTGTGTTTTCTCTCGCAGTAATTCAGCCATCAGCAAGCAAGATCTCCAACGCGCCATTCATAGTAAATTGGTGAGTAAAGATATTCTCGATACTTGCCAACAGGTATTGGAGAAGTCTGCACTGGCGTTTCTGGATAGTAATTCACGTAAAAGCCTGAGATTGAAAAATGTCAGTTTTATACCTTCCGCATTTGAAAAGCTTGAGGCCTTATACAGCAAAGAAGCTGACAAGAGGGTCGACTTTTCTTGTCAGCTTGAAGATATGGCACAAGGCAAAGTGACCTTGATCGGTTTTTAACGCCTAGGTCAGTCTCTTGCAGGTTGGTTAACGTAAATCGGGTTAGAGTAGAACCACAAGTCTTTCCAAGCCATCGCGGCAATATCTGATTGATCCTTATGGAGATCAGAGATTGGATTACCTTGCTCATCTACGTAATTTTCCGTACCTTTTGGCGTGTTTGAACCTCGCAGGCGCAAATAATAAGGATTATCTTGTGCGGGGATTGTAAAGCTCAGTGATACTGTATTGCCTTCTCTTAACCAGCTTTCGGTTCCGCTTTCGAAGCTCTGGATGACTTTGGCCAGATCTGTGTATGGCTGGTCATACATTTCATCACCGGGTAGCAATACCTGATTGGTAATCGTACCCATAATGACATCGACGAACTCTACGTTTACATCATCGCCGTTATGGTTCTTGTCTGGCATGGTGAATTGAATATTTACCGTTGCTGGCAGAGTATGATCAATGGCTTGGCTTCGGCCCATCTCAACTTTTTTGCCATTTTGAGTCATATGGAAATCTAGGTCGGTGATCAGGTCACCATGTGTAGCAAAAGATTTACCGCTTTTAATTGCGTTAATAATACCTTGTGGAGATTCTTCAGTGAGGTACAAGTGGGTTTTGCTGTACTCGCCGGGCCAAAAGTCTTTGAGCATGCTATGAAAGTCACTGCCGACGAAAATCGAGAACTGATGACCTTCTGATAATAAAGCGTCCCATGCTCCGCCCACTTTCGCTGTCATATAATCAAAACCGCCATAAGTTGTACCATGGTAGGCTTTGTAGTGTTCACCTTGGGTATTAGTCATCATGATCGGCGTGACCATTTCATATGAGCCTCGCGCCTCAGGATTACGTTGGTGTCCAGGTGCTCCTTCCATACCAGCAAAGACATCGGGGCCTGTGGCTAACATTTCACGGATAATCTCAATACGATACTCATGCTTTCGAGATGGGTGGTTTAACGTGAAGAAACTGTTTGTTGGGTGGTTTTGTTGCAAGTATGCTACGCCGTCCAGCATATTTTGCTTGTCGGCTCCACCCTCGGATTGGTCATTCGGGTTGCCCTTAAAGTAGTGGTTATGGAAGCTGTTGAGTTCTGCGGAAGTATGATAGCCCTCATCAATAAACAGCGTGGTATGCTCATCCACGTATGGGGCGGTCCATTCCATACCCTTTAATAGCAGCTTATCGCTAGCTAGTTCCTGTTGACGATAATTGTTCAGATGCTCCAGCATGATATTGGAGTTAAACGCATACTCACGTTCGTGCTTGGCGTGTTCAAAGTTGTCTTTGGCGTAGTCGTGGTTGTGAGGCTCTTGCTGATCTTTCCAGTCTACGATAAATGAGCCTCGGCGAGCCATACGCCACATATTGTCTGATGAGATTTCAAAACTCTTAAAGCCACCATGATCGGTCGAAATTAAATAGTCCATTCCGTACTTGTTGTAGCCAATATCCAGCACAGATGTAATTAAGTTATGACCGTCAGACGCAGTGGAGTGGATGTGCATATCACCGGTTACCCATCGACCTGAGGGTGTTGGGTCTATTTTCGCTTCTTCGTCTTCACAACCTGACAGTAGGGCGAGGGGTAAAAGGAGAGGGGCAGTATGCTTGCGAATTATCATCGTGACTCGTCGGTATTGGTTATCAAAAGCCGCGAGTCTATTTTTGGAATATTAAGGTGAGGTTACGAATATATTTCAACACTCAGACTCATGCTGAATCATTCTTAACATCCGATTTGCTTCGTTAGGGGATAGTGATTAACCATTTTTTTGGATTATGGCGCGATTAAACAGATAGCTGTCATTAATAAAAAGTGCTGATGTACATTATCCCTCCATACGTCTACATCATTGTTTTAATTGATATTAATATCAGTATTGAGTGGTGCCGCCATTGGGTTGTTATATGATTTATCTGTTTTTATCTTAATTAGTGTTAGTGAGTCGAAGTCAGTGCTTTTTTGGTAGTAAAACCCAATGCATAAGGTATGATGCGCATATTGTTTTTTACTGATAACGTTAACAAACCATGGATGTACGTAACGCTGATATGGAAGCGATGTGCCATGTATTCAAACGCTATGTCGAATATATGGGGGTTGATCAGACGGTGTCTTTTTCTCGGGTGGATACACAACTTGAGCAAGTTAAGACGGTCTCGACCAACTACTCATGGCATCTAGCCTATTGGGGTGACGAGTTATATAAGAACCTGCATTCACGCTTAAAACCAGGTATTAACTTGTGGAATAGCCAAGGCGCCCAAAACTTCCGTGAATCAGCGCAAGCGAGCCATAATCGCGTCGATATAGTCACCAACCAAGGTTCGCAATACGACATCCTTTCGATTTCTTTGCCTATCACGCCTTTACCCTGTGACGTGGTCAGTCAAGCGATTGCGTTCCGTCCTAAGGTTAATCATCTTGCTCTTGAGTGTTGGAGTGACAAACCGATCCAGATTCCGATTGATAGTTTGTCAGTCACTAATACCGCTCAGTCGAATTATGCCGAAGAAAAACCGTATGTGTTTGGTAACCTGACGCTGACACACGATGAACTGACCAGCGTACGTTACTTTCTTGAGATGAAAACCTTTCAAGAAGTGGCTGTACTTCGCGGCTGTCAAGAAGCGGAAGAAGCGCACCGAATCTATACCATCAAGTGCAAACTTGGCTGTGAGAATCAGCCCGATTCGGTATTTTTTAGAAAACTGGTGGAACACGGAGTGACCGTCGCATGTCTGGACAGTTTCATCACGTATCGCTAACAGTCAGCGACTTGGTTGCCAGCCAAGATTTCTATGCATTGTTTGGTTACCAGCTTGAACGACGTTATCGGGATGAGCAGGTCACCATTCATATGTTGGAAAACCAAGGCTCGAGAATCGAGCTTTTTCATTTTTGTGGGGACGTTTCAGCCCCAGTTCCTGAATCATTGATCGCGTTAAAAAGAGTGGGCATCACCCATTTCGCTTTACGTGTGAATGATCTTGAAGCCTTTCATAGAAAATTATCGGAAGTCACCAACATCACTAATATTTACAACGCTAGGCTAGGTCGTTTCCGTTACTTTTTCTGTTCAGACCCCGATGGAAATCAATTAGAACTTATAGAGGAGTAAAACAGAATGTCACTCACCTGGAAACAGCGCACCAGTGCTGTCCTTGGTAATGCCATGGAGTTTTATGATATCGCTGTATTCGCATCGATATCTATGTACATTTCCCAGCTATTTGCCACCCAAGGCATTGAGCACTCAGAGCTGGTGGTATGGGGCGTCTTTGCCCTACGTTTTTTGATTCGGCCTTTTGGTGGCGTCGTGATAGGTCGTTACGCCGACAAATATGGCCGTAAGCGTGCGCTGGTTTTTTGTAACCTTCTGACTGGCTTAGCAACTGTCTCGATGGCGTTTGTCCCTGTGGATACTGTTGGCCAGTATGTGGTGGTGGTGTTTTTATTCTTCCAGATGATTCAGGCCTTTAGCTTTGGTGGCGAATACCCAACGTTAATTAACTACCTTCTCTACGATGCGAAGAAATCAGAACGCTCACGTGTGAGCAGTTTGATTGTTGCGAGTTCCATTGTCGGTGTCATCATTTCTCTCCTTATCGTAGCAGGCTTAGAACACTATTTAACGGCGGAAGAGATGAGCGCTTGGGGCTGGCGAGTACCGCTGCTAGTGGGTGTCGCAAATATTATCGTAAGCTTGTATTTACGCTTGTCTCTACCAGAGTTACCGAAAGCTGAAGCCATGGCGAGTAAGTCTAGTCGTCAGATTGTGGCCAAAGTGTTTTGTATCTCGATTCTCGGTGCGGTGGTGTTTTATGTGCAGAACCTAGCCAGTGGTATCTTGGGTAAAGCAATGGGTATTGAGAACCTGGCGCTGATCAACTCGTCAGTGTTGGTTGTATTGTTGTTCGTATTTTCTTTCATCGTAGACAAAAGTTCCTCACCACAACAAGCATTTAAAGTCGGAGCGCTGTTTATGCTGTTTGCTGCGGTACCTTTGTTTGCACTGCTTGGTTCCAGTGAATTCATCTGGCAAGCGTTAGCAGTGTTGGGGATCAGTGCTTTAGCCGCGATTATTTTAGGTAACCTCGCCGCACTCCTATGGCAGCAATCCGCTAACCAAACCACCAGCTTAGGTATTGGTTACAACATTGCCTTGTCTATTTTTGGTGGTTTGACGCCGCTGATTGTGACAGAAGCGATGTCGTTCAGTTCTGCCTATGTCGGGGTTTATGTGGCGATAGCGACATTGCCGGGGCTTACGGTGTTGTATCGCTTCAGTGCTGCGGTGCACCAAGAGCCCATTCAGTCGGCATAGCAATTCAACGGTTTTAATAAAGGCTTTAAGGCGATGTACTTAGAGCCTTTGTTTTAAGCGATAGCTTTGAATTGAACCGTTTAAAGTGAATAAGACGACAACCAAAAATTGAAGGCTGAACACAAGAAATTGGAAGATTTTCCAATTTTTCGTAATTGATGAGACGTAAAAAACTCTAACCTTTTGAATATATTAGAATATTAAAGTGGGCGTACTTTTTGCTTGGTTTGCGCTCCAGCCTTGAGGTTAGCCTTGTTCCAATGACAGAGTAAAAAGATGAGTAAAAGCCTGCCACTACCCCCTAAAACGTCAATGTTTTGGGTTGACCATGCCTATTCTTGTGAAGAGGCGACGGCTGCCTATGAAGCGGATGGCAATTTGTTGTCGTTCGCTGAGGTATCCGAGAATCCATCTGATGATGTTGCAGGCTCTCCGCCTAAGCACAGTATGTTCTGGGAAGGGGGTACGGAAAAAATTGAGCCGCCTGTCCAAAAAGAGCCGGAGCCGCGCAAGTTTACCAAGCCAAAAACATCAAGCGAAGCGGCGCCCGCTCACTTTGTTCCCGTGCGCTACGCCTTGGACCAGTTAGAGTCTGAAGACACACAATCATTTGGCCTGCCGGAACATTGGCGCGGTCAAGGGCCTGCACGGTTGAACACACTCAGTTACACCCTAAGACAGCTAAGAGATGGCTGGCTGTATGTCTACGATGCCAAACAAAAAACGCTGGATGAGTATGAGGTGAAAGGTGCTCAATTCACCTATTACAAACTAAGTGAAAGTGAAGACCCACAATCATCGCAGCGGGGTAGCCCTCAAAAAACTTCTCCCTTCCTCAGTTATTCTGAGGACAGTGTGCTGTCACTGTGCTTTTCAGAGCACCGTTGGACATGGACCATGTACTTAAAGGTTCTGGACAATGCAAGCTCCCACATTGGTCGGATGCAAACCGTCGTGCTTATGCCTAATGACCACCAGCGTCATATCAGCCCGATTGAGAACCTCACCGAGGTGGCTGACATTGAAGCATCTGCCATAGAAGATGGGCGCTTTGCACAGTCCTGCGTGGTAACGATGGCCGATGATGCCTCTAGCACTATCAAGCCAGTTGCGGTTGAAAGCGACATCACTGGTGCGTTACCTGAAGATGAGGCGGCTTATTTTATCGCGGTCACAGATCATGCCGCAGATGTTCGAGATATGGCGATCCATTTTGCCAGCATTGCTAGCCCTTATCGGCTGTTTACCGAGCAATACGCCAGCCAATGGCAATTGATGCAGACGGCGATGCAATTGTGCTTGTTTGGGGCCAGCGACAAGATCGATTTTCCCTACCGCGTTAGAAGCAAGAGTCAGCAACTCGAGTTTTATCAAAAGATGGGGGAGTATTATGACAATCTTGGTATGTTGGAGCTCACCCAGCAATCGCAAGGTCCTATCGTAAAAGGAATGCCTTCGACGTTTTCACAAGGGGATATTGACTATTACCAACACCAGACCACGTTAGTGGCGGAGTCGATTCAAAAAGAATTTGGTATTTCAGCCTCACAATTTGGTCGCTACGAGCAGTGGATAGCTACGGATCGCTGGCGTAGGCAGCTGAATTGGCAACAAATGCTCAGTGAAATGCAAGCGTTATCTGAGCAGAAGGACGCGATGTTAGCTCAGGTTGTAGCCGCTAAGCAGGATTTTATCGCGGCACTGGAAGCATTGTCGCCACACCACCTTGAGCAGATATTCGATTTATACAGCGAAGAGACGCAATGGAGCCTTAGCCAGCTTCACCTTGAAGCAGTCGAGTCTTTCAGTTTGGTGATAGAAGAAGACGATAGAGGCTGGGCGGAAAGTCAGTGGTCAAAACCCACCAGTATGTTGCCACTTTATACAGCGGGCTTCAGCCGAAGCATCTATAAAAAGCTGGAAGGGGCGTTACCGTCCCCACTTGAGGTCAATAGTGAATCTCAAGAAGGCATCATGGAGCATGTATCGGCGTGGAGCAATCGCACTGGCATGTATGCCAAAATCGTCGACTTTATGTCTAACCCCAACAGTTCAGAAACCACGATACTCAAAGAGCTTGCACAAGGCTTCCAGAAGTTGGATGAGATCTTTAAGGCCGCGGCGAGCGCGGCAATGCGGGGTGTGGCTGAGTTTTCATTGAGCTATAGTGCTCAGGCCTCTTCGCTACTGATGGCTACGCTTTCTAAGCCCATGCAGCGCCACCATTTCCACTGGCGTGCTGCCTTCGCTGAAATCGTCGCCCATGCCACTGCTGTGACTATACCTAATGACTATGCGGCCAAGTTTGCAGATTGGCGTGAGCGTATGAATCAATCTCACAAAGAGTTAAAACTGGTCAACCAAGAGCTTGCTGCCCAACGCAGTAATAAGGTATCAAGCAAGCAGCGCCAAGCCTTGCTGGACAAAAAACGTCACCTACAAAAAGTGGTCAATGCCAATGCCTTGGGGTACCCGCAGCGGATTGTGCTGGAAGGTAACCTAGTGCAGCGCACATTAGAGTTGCAGCGCAAGATCTTGAGCAATCAAGTCAAAAACCTGCATACCTTGTTTGAAAATGTCGGGGGCTTAGGTTTTCTGGCCTTTCTCTTTAACGCTATCGCGCTCGGGGATGCAATCATTACGATTGAAGAAACCGGGCTGATGTCAGAGGATGACTTCCTTGATGTGCAACAAAAGCTGTTTTATGTCGCAGCAGCATGGACTGGGATACGGACAGGGACGTTATGGAATAATGTTAGATCCAGTGAAAAATTGAGAGGCTCTTCATTAAACGCACTACGCGTTTTAGTGGCTAACAATGATAGATTTTCGGGTTTAGTTTTAGATGATCTGAAGTTGTTTAACAAATGGTTAGCCATCACTGCAAGCTTTGGTATGTTAGCTTCTGGAATTGAAGCTTACCGTTCATTCCAGAAAATAGATCAAAGTTATGGTGTTGAAAAACAGTTACATATTGCTAATACCCTATCCTTATCAGGCCTGACTTTAGTTGGCCTTGGCCAAATGATTGGTGGTTTGAGTGGATCACTGTCTGTGAACTTGATGTTTGGTGGCCCTACTATGGCATTTATTGCAGTGCTAACGGGGGTAAGTATTCTGATCAATTTAACTCTTAATAATATCAAGCAAGATGACTTTCAGAAGTGGCTTGATCGCTTACCTTGGGGTTATCACCCTGAACGGGTGCGCTGGAGCCAGGCCGCGACACTAGCAGAGCGGGAACAGCAGGATAGTCAACTGGTTCAAGAAGCCTTATTTGAGCTGCACAGTATTGTTCAGCAGCCTATGATATATCATAAGCCGATCGAGCAAGTGCAAGCCTTCAATAGGTATACTCATAAAACGTTGGTAGGTGTTGAAGTGCATATTCAAGTGCCTAATTCGGTGGCTAAGCAAGGGGTAAAACTGCGCACCAATACCCAAGCCAGTGCAGAAGAGCTCACCGCTGGGCGCTGGTACCCAAATGCGGAGCTAGAGAGCTTAGCCGCCAGTGCGACCCAAGGTAAAAGCGTGTACAGTGTGACGCTACCAGTCAGTGACAATATGCAGTATTTGGCATTGCAAATCAGCTACCCAAGCGAGGAAGGGGAGCGGCACTACTGGTTGCAACATGCGATTAAACAAACCGCTTCTTACAGTGTGATTTCAGAGAGCAGCAAACAAGCGGTCATCATTCAGACGCTAAGCGATACGCAAGGCGAAACCGTGTTATAGGAGTAACCTTTGGCTTATTTACCCTTTTATATAACTCCAGAAGAGTTTGCGGAGAAGCAAAAGCAGCAAGAACAGGAGATAGCCTCTGGTCGCAATCAGATAAGTTGGTATAAATACGATATTGAGGAGCCAAATAGATATCACAATATATTGATGAGCCTCGTACCAATTTCTTTGTTGTCGGTGATGCTGGGTTATTTTTGGCTTGCTAGTGGCAAAGATGCCTTTATGGGTTTTGGTTCCCTTGTTCTTTTGGTGTTTGGCTATGGCTATTGTTATTTACTCTTTGGTCTTGATTATCGCTACGATTACCAGCTCTCGGAACTAGGCTTGGTTGTGAAAAAGCGGCGTAATATTCCCCGTTGGGTGAATAGTGCCTCTCAAGTGGCAGCGTGGTTTGGTGCCATTGTGTGCATTTTTGCAGTATCAGTTGCAGGCCCTATGATTCTTGCTGGTGCGGGTGGGCTGATTTTACTTTCTTTTACTGGGTTAAAGCGCCAGCCGGATGATAAAGCAGAGGTACGAATTGGTCATAGTGAAGACTGGTTATTTGCTTATTACAATACTCAACGCAAAGTGATAGTTCTCTATCATAAGTGTGATCATTGTGAATATGAAGATGTTGCTAAGACTGAAGTCGTTCGTAGTCAGAGCCGAAGTGGTAGTTACCTCTTCTTTAAAACGGTTGAAGAAATGAGGCAGGTTGTTAATACGCTGAGTCAGTGTCATCAGCTAGAGTGTTGTGAAATCAGTAACCCTAAGTCTCTTTTTGGATTAGATGGTGGTAGGCCTGAACCATTGCTAAAGATACCCTCGCGAACGATGTTTTATCAGAAGTCAGAGGTCGATCTATTGAAGCAAAAAAAAGCGCCCCTTCCAGACTGGAAGTACCTTTATCAGGGAAAATTTCGTACTAAAGAAGAAATTACAAAACTACAAAACCAGCCACTGACCGCTGGGGAGTAACCCTTGGCTTATTTACCTTTTTATATAACTCCAGAAGAGTTTGCGGAGAAGCAAAAGCAGCAAGAGCAGGAGATTGCCTCTGGTCGCAATCAGATAAGTTGGCATAAATACGATATTGAAGAGTCTTTTCGTTATTTGTACTTGTGTTACGGACTGGTTCCTCTTATTCCTCTTTTTATTCTCACTTATGTGTTATTTGATCGTGACGAGGTATTTTTAAATGTCATGATGATTGGTCTATCCATATTGATGTCAGGTGTATGTTACTTAACGTTTGGCCTTGACTATCGTTATGACTATACACTTTCAGATAGAGGGTTAGTGGTAAATAAGCGGCGTAATATGCCCCGTTGGGTGAATAGTGCCTCTCAAGTGGCAGCGTGGTTTGGTGCCATCGTGTGCATTTTTGCAGTATCAGTGGCAGGCCCTATGATTCTGGCTGGTGCGGGTGGGCTAATTTTACTTTCTTTTACTGGGTTAAAGCGCCAGCCGGATGAAGAAACCGAAGTGCGAATTGGGCATAGTGAAGATGGATTGTGTGCTCGTTTTAACTCTAAAAGAAAAGTGATTGAATTGTTTCATAAATTCGACAGTTGTGGCTATCAGGACGTGGCCAAAACTATAGTGTCTCGCTATCATTCCATTGGCGGATCTTATCTCTTCTTCTCTTCGCAACAGCAAATGGTTCAGGTATTAGAATTACTGTCTAACGAGTGGAAAATTCCATGTGAAGAATTTACTAATACGAAGACGCTGTTCAGCTTAAGTGACTTACCCGAACTATTTTTGAATACTCCTTTCAGAGGGACAACTTTCCCAGTTAATGAAACGCAATCATTACGATCTTCAGGTGCGCCGCTACCAGAGTTTGAGTACTTCGAGTCCACCATCTCCGAGGACTAAGCCTTGGCTTAGTGACCTCTTTCTTGGTCACTATAAAACCAAGCAGCTTTAAACTGTGTGGTCTATAGCGCTGACGCTTTACCAATCTATACATGGCCATTTTCTGGTTTTGTTCTCCCCAACAATGATTCCACTCGACCTCTGGTTATTAGCGAAGGGTCGAGGTTTGTGATAGCCCTATCATTTTTCCCATGCCTATTTTGAGCCTTATGACATTGCTCACAATAGAGTTTAAGTGATACAAAAATATAGTTATTGGTTTTTTTTTGCTATTTAAGAAATATCCGACATTCTTTAAATTTAACTCATTACTCCAGAACCAATGAGTTAAATAATGATTACAGAACTAACTAACGTCAATTTAATTAAAGGAAACCTTCAGGCCAACAATAAAAAAGAAGTTTTTGAAGAGCTTTCCAGCATGCTATTTGAAAATGGCAACATTAATAGTAAAGAGAATTTTTTATCTGATATTGAAGCACGTGAATCATTAAGCGTGACGTCAATGGATGGTATTGCTTATCCCCATTCCAAAAGTAAAGCGGTGGTTAACCCTGCTATTGCGGTTGGTGTCAAGCGTGAAGGTATTGATTACGCTGATGAAGAAGGTGTTGAACCAACAGTCTTTTTTATGATCGCTTCTCCTGATAATGGTGCAGATCATCATATCTATGTCCTCCAAGAACTATTTGGCAAGTTTAGCGAAGAATTTATTGGAGAAATTCATAACGCACAAGACGAACAACAAATATTAAATGTTTTAATTAATTCTTAAGGCGTGAAATTATGACGGCAATTATAGCTCAAGAAAATAATAGTAGTGACTATAAAAAAATATTAACTACGATGAAAGGCCATCTTTTATATGGCACTTCACATATGTTGCCCTTTATTGTGGCTGGTGGTGTACTACTCGCTCTTGCAGTAATGGCATCAGGTAAAGGTGCGGTGCCAGCAGACGGCCTATTAGCTGATATTTCTAATATCGGTATTAAAGGTTTGGTGCTGTTTCCTATTATTCTTGGTGGTTTTATCGGTTACTCAATTGCAGATAAACCGGCATTAGCACCAGCGATGATCGCTTCTGGCATTATGGCAGATATGGGCGGTGGCTTTCTTGGCTGCATCGTGGCGGGCTTCCTTGCTGGCGGTGTCGTACTTCAGCTTAAGAAGATACCGCTTTCTACCAACATGACCGCGTTGGGTGCGTACTTTATTTACCCTCTTCTTGGCACACTGATCTCGGCGGGTATTGTGCTGTGGGGGATAGGTGAACCTATTAAGGTTTTCATGGCGTCAATGAATGAGTTCTTGGCTTCAATGGCTGGGGCATCAAAAGTAGTGCTGGGAACGATTCTGGGTGCGATGACAGCCTTTGATATGGGCGGCCCAATCAACAAAGTGGCAACACTGTTCGCTCAAACTCAGGTGGATACTCAGCCTTGGCTAATGGGTGGCGTTGGTATCGCTATTTGTACACCACCACTGGGTATGGCACTTGCTACCTTCCTATTTAAGAAAAAATTCACCAAGCAAGAGCAAGAAGCGGGTAAAGCGGCAGCAATCATGGGCTCAATCGGTATATCGGAAGGTGCCATTCCATTTGCCGCAAATGACCCTGTTCGAGTTCTGCCTTCGATTGTAGTGGGTGGTGTTGTTGGCTGTGTATTTGGCTTCTTAACCGACGTATTGCTGCATGCCCCATGGGGAGGCCTGATTACTGCGCCTGTATCTAGCAATATTCCAATGTACGTTGTCGGTATCGCATTAGGTTCCATGACCACTGCTCTGATTGTCGGTTTCTGGAAGCCTGTTGCTGAAGAATCAGAAGACGACACACAAGAGGCTGAGCCTGTTCAGGCAAAACCTGCACCTGTAGCTGGCGAAGGCGAGTATGACATTGTGGCGGTAACGTGCTGTCCTTCAGGCGTTGCACATACCTTTATGGCGGCAAAAGCACTGGAAAAAGCAGGCGCCGCGGCTGGCATTAAAATCAAGGTTGAAACCCAAGGTCAGAACGGCATTCAGAACCGTATTACTGACCTAGATGTTGCCAATGCGAAGCTGGTTATTCTGGCTCATGATATCCAAGTGAAAGATGTTCACCGTTTTGCAAACGCCAAGGTGGTGGAATGTTCAACCAAAGAGGCTATGCGCAAGGCAGCAACACTGATTAATTCATAAGCATCCATAACGTTAAGCTCCTAATTAAGAGCCCTTTCCCCCAAAGGGCTCTCCTCCCTACTAAATATAACGATAATACGGTAAGTACATGTATAGACGTAGTTTACTTTCACTCGCCATTCTAGTCGGCCTTTCTGGCGGGTTAGTCGGCTGTAACAGTGACAATGACACCAGAGATAAACAGCCTGTTGATCTGACAGTGTTGGAGTATGTTGATCCAATGATTGGCACCGCGGCATCGGGGCATACCTTTCCCGGAGCGACAGTTCCGGCAGGCATGGTACAGTTGTCCCCCGATACGTTTATTGGCTCTGAAACGGACCATGAATCTGGCATGAACCCTTGGCATTCAGCTTCTGGTTATTGGGATTCATCAAATTACGAAACCGGTGAAATAGTCGATACTGATATGCCACTTTACGGTTTCTCCCATACTCATCTCTCTGGCACAGGTGCCACCGACTTGGGTGATATCCTAGTTTTACCTTATGCTGATTTAGCCGATACCCAGATAAACTCCTTTGACAAAGTCAATGAAGAAGCAAGCGCGGGCTACTACAAAACTAAGCTAAACCAAGGCCAAATTGAGGTTGAGCTGAGCGCAACCAAGCGCGTTGGTTTACACCGATATGTCTTTGCTGAAGGTGCTGAGCGAAACGTTAAGTTCGATTTAGGCCATACCCTTTTGAACAATAACGGTGAATCACTCAACAACAAGCTGGAAGTGGTGGATGACTACACTCTTCGCGGTAGCAAAAAATCCACTGGTTGGTTCCAAGGCCAAGATCATCAAGGTCACGATATCTTCTTCTATGCCAAATTTAGTCAGCCAATTGCTAGGGCAATGTTGGGCGAAAGTGACAGTTTGCCTACTCAACCGATGGCTCAGAGTTCGGTTTACGAAGGTGACGACCTAACCGCCTATCTAAATTTTGGCGCGGGTGATGAAGCTATTGAGATTCGAGTGGGTATCTCACCAGTGAGCTGGCAAGGCGCACAGAAGAACTTAGAAGCCGAAGTGCCAGAGTTTGATTTTGCGCAAACGAAAGAAGACGCAGAGTATGCATGGGCTGAAAAGTTAGCCAAAATCAAGCTAGAAGGAGGCAGTGACGCAGAGAAAACCAACTTCTACACCGGTATGTATCACATGATGATCGCCCCGATAGAGTTCTATGATGTCGATGGGCAGTATGTGGATATGTTGGGCGGTTTGCGTCAGTTGGAAGCAGGGGATACCCCTAACTACTCTATCTACTCCACTTGGGATACGTTCCGTGCTGTTCACCCGATGTGGACCATTATCGATCCTAAACAAGCGACTTTGTACGCCAAAGATTTAATTCGCAAATCCAATCAGGAATTTGGGTTAGTGCCTAAATGGGAAGGGCACGGCTCAGAAACGGGCACCATGATTGGTTATCCCGCGGCTGCGATCTTGGGTGATGCAGTGACCAAAGGCTTAGTTGATGCTGAAGCGGCGTATTCCGCCTCGGTGAAGTCTGCACGTTACGCTCCAGATGAATATCCGCAGATCCACGATGATATTTTAAGTTCAGTGATGGCTGGTCAATTGAGCTATCACGAAGATGAACAGTGTGTTCGGTATCCGAATTGGAACTCAGTCTCATACTCGTTGGAGTACTCCTTCTACGATTGGACCATTGCCGAAATGGCCAAAGCCGCAGGCGATATGGACGGCTACGAAGAGTTTAAAGCGCGTTCCTATTACTCGCTTAACCATTGGGATGCTGATGCCGGTAATGCCGATGGCACAGGTTTCTTTGTACCTACCGAGCTGAAAAAGGGTGGCGTTGATCCATGTGAGCTGAAATATGCCTCTGCCGATTTTGACCCTTATCTATCAGATGCTTATTACTACACCGAAGGCAATGCCTGGCAATGGCAATGGACCTTTATGCAGGACTTGGACAAGCTAACCGAGATCATGGGGGGCACGTCAGGTTTAAACGATAAACTCAACAACCTGTTTAATGCTGATCCTAATGGCGGTGATGCCCATCAAGATATGACCGGTTACATAGGTCAGTACATTCATGGTAACGAGCCATCGCACCACGTGATTTATCTCTACAACCGTACGGAAGAATCGTACAAGGCGCAGGAGTATCTGGATCAGGTCTATGATGAGTTCTACAAGCCTACTCCGGATGGCATTATCGGCAATGAGGATGTTGGCCAAATGTCCGCTTGGTACTTAATGTCTGCCCTCGGTTTTTACCAAATTTCCCCTACGGATCCCACCTACAGCATAGGCCGACCTATTTTCGACAAAGCCACCGTAGATATCGGCTTGGGTACCTTTACAGTGACAGCGGAAAATAACGGCCCAGACAACATGTACATCAAAGAGGTGACCATTAACGGTAAGCCTTTAGATAAGTACAACACCTTCCAGCACAGCGAATTCAAAGCGGGTGGCGAACTCCATTTCGTCATGACGGGTGACAAGTCTCAGGCAATGAAAGCCAATCTTGGCGAGTAATCATTTCTAAGGGGGCTCAGTGCTCCCTTTTTTGTGTGCAAACTCAATCTTGGACAATAACCATGCAATTTAAGAAAACACTTCTCTCAATCGCAGTGCTCAGTGCTGTGTTTAGTCTGGCTGCTTGTAACAGCGATGACGAATCCGGATTTGATGTGACTGCTACCCCCACTCTGGCATACGTTGATACCTTGATTGGTACCGAGGGCTTAGGCAATGTAAACCCTTCCCCCGTGATGCCTGAGGGGATGATCCAGCCCTCACCGGATAACTTTGACCCGACAGGGTGGGAGGGTAAAGGGTCACCCGTGGAGTATGACCCAGTACACGATTTGCTGTCTGGCTTTTCCATGACCCATATCTCTGGTGCGGGTAAAGGGGATTTAAACGATTTTGCCTTTTTACCTTACACCGGGTTCGACACTGACCCAGTAACGATGGATAAAGCCTCTGAAGTGGCGGAAGTGGGTTACTACGCCGTGGATCTGGTGGAGACGGGTGTTAAAGCTGAACTTTCGGCCACAGATCGTGTGGCATTCCAGCGCTATACCTTCGAGCCCGGAGAAGACCGAAAAATCCGCATTGATCTGCAGCATGAGTTGCTAGAACAGTACGGCAACCATTCGCGCAATATCTATTACAAAAGGGTCAATGATACTACCGTGGTCGGTGCCCGTACTTCTAATGAGTGGGGACAGTGGCAAACTGTCTTCTTTGCTGCTGAGTTTTCCGAGCCTATCGTTGAGGAAAACTTGTATTCAAAGTTGGTCTTAGAAACGGAGCTGACAGAGACGGACGCTACTGAGGTGGGGTTAGAAGACTACCGAGGGTACGCTGAGCATGAGTCCGTTCCGGGCGAGCCGGAACCCGATCCGGAGCGTTTGGCTCGGATGGCCAATGATGTAATGACGCATTTGAACTTTGGTAAGGGTGACGAGGCGCTAGTGGTCAAGGTCGCTGTGTCTGGAACGGGAGTGGACGGTGCACTGAAAAACTTAGCCGCAGATACTAATGGCTGGGATTTTGAGCGTGTGGTCGCCAAAAACCGTACTGCATGGCAAAACGTGTTGGGTGATTTTGAATTGGAGGGGAGTAATCAGGCAGATAAAACCCTCTTTTATACTTCTTTGTATCGCACTTTCATCGCGCCATTTGTCTACCAAGACGTGGATGGAAAGTACCGTGGTATGGATGGCAAAGTTCACCAAGCGAAAGAGGGCGTGGTGAATTATTCTGTCTATTCGATGTGGGATACCTTCCGCGCTGCTCAACCGTTGAAAACCATCGTAGATAAAGAGCGTGCCATCGAACATGTCCGTGACCTCTTGAATAAATACCGCACTGGCGGCGTACTGCCTAAGTGGGAACTGCACTCAGATTATACAGGGGAGATGGTCGGTCATCCTGCTATGGCTGTGATTGCTGATGTCATGGTGAAATACCCTGACGCTTTTTCAGCCGAAGAGTTTGATTTGGCGCTGCAAGCAGCTGAAGAGTCGGTGAATTTTGACCTGAACAAAACCGAAACTTGGGTTCCTTACCAAGACGCATGGAATGGTGACAAACGTTTCACCATCATGACCCGCCACAATGAGTACCAAGAAGACAATGGCTTTATTCCAGCTAATACGAAGTGGGCCGCTGATGCGGGCGATAAGCCAGGCTATGTCGATGGTTTGAAAATGGATAAGTACGATGAACTGGTCAGCGAGTCTGTTTCTTATGGTTTAGAAAATGCGTACTACGACTGGTGTATCGCGCAAATTGCCAAGCTGGCGGGTGATGATGCCCAGTATCAACGTTATATGGCACGTTCAGAGTCGTTCAAAAACTACTTCGATTTCAATCCAACCTACTACGGTAAGCTGCAAGATCCCGATGGCAATGCCTTGGGTGTGACTGGATTTATGCGCCCCGTCTATCTCAATAATGGCTCGAAGGAGTGGGCAAATAACCTGAAAGTACAATGTCTGGATGACAATCTGGCGCTCGCGATTCCAGATCATATGGATTACGACCAGTGTAAAGACCGCGCGGATCTCAAGCCTTACGACACGTTCTGGCCATATCGCGCCGAGCACCGTGGTGAAGACTTCACCGAAGGCAATAGCTGGCAGTGGACTTGGTTTGCACCGCACAACCTCAATGGTTTAGCTAATGTCATGGCGGGCGAATTCATTGAACGTGATGACTTCTCGTTACCTGAAGATGTCACACCAAAAGGCAAAGCGGCATTTTTGACCAATTTGAACGCCTTGTTCAATGCGGATCCAAATGCAGATACCAGCCAATCTCACGACATGTCGGGCTACATTGGCCAATTTGTGATGGGTAATGAGCCCGATCACCATGTGCCTTATCTCTACAACTGGACGGCACAGCCATGGAAGACCCAAGAGGTCATTGATCAAGCCATGAACACGTTTTATCACCCGACCCACGATGGCTTGATTGGCAATGAAGATGTCGGTCAGATGTCGGCTTGGTATGTGATGTCCGCTTTGGGTTTTTACCAAGTGACGCCAGGTGATGCGACTTACACTATCGGACGCCCGCTATTTGATAAAGCGGTGATCCCTGTTGATGGCGGTCAGTTCACTATTACGGCGGAAAACAACAGTGACGAGAATATCTACGTCAAGTCAGCCACCATCAATGGTCAGCCTCTTGGGGAAAATTTTACTTTTGCCCACAACGAGCTTAGGGACGGTGGTGAACTGCACTTCGTGATGACATCCGATCAATCTGAAGCGATGCAAGCACAGTAATCCAGCCTCTCCACAATCGCAAAAAGAGGGGCAAGCCAGCCCCTCTCTTTCTGTAGACACTTTAATCACTATGGAATAGAAACATGAAACTAAAAAGAACGCTCGTCTCTACTGCAATCATCGCTGTGATGTTGGGGCTCGCTGGCTGTAATCCCGAAGAGGACAGCAGCGGCTCCGGCACGGTTTTAGACACCACTCTGACTCAATATGTCAACCCAATGATAGGTACCGGAGCTGATGGCCACACCTTTCCTGGCGCGGTCGTGCCTTATGGCTTGGTTCAACTTTCCCCTGATACTGAGATGGAAGGCTGGGGATCAGCCGCGGGTTACTTTGATCATGGTGAGCTGACTGAAATTCCTGTTTACGGTTTCTCTCACACTCACCTCTCAGGCACCGGAATTACCGATCTTGGAGATATCCTCGTTTTGCCCTTTACCGAGAAAGAAAATGCGGTTTACAACACTTTCGATAAGAAAAACGAAACTGCAGCAGCTGGATATTACGCTGTGGAGCTAAACGAAGGCAAAATCCAAGCTGAGCTGACAACGACTCAACGTGTTGGCTTTCATCGCTACACGTTTAAACAAGGCACAATTCCACGTATCAAGTTCGACCTTGACCACACCCTTAACAAGGGCCATTTTGATAACCGAACGATGAATGGCGACCTTGAGTTCATTGACGCTTACACCATTCGCGGCATGCGTAGCTCAAATGGTTGGGCAAACAACCAGCATGTCTACTTCTATGCAAGGTTCAATCAGCCTATCGTCAAGGCAATGGCGATGGTGGATGGCGTAGAGACTGAAATTGATGTTGAAAATGACAATATAGATGCCACCAAAACCATCGCCTATTTAGATTTTGCGCCTTCATCGGTACCGCTTGAAATTCAAGTCGGCTTGTCCCCAACCGGTGTAGAGGGGGCTCAAAAGAACTTAGAAGCTGAAGCACAAGGTGTCTCTTTTGATATGGCACGTGAAAAAGCCAACGATGCGTGGCACCAAGAGCTGAGTAGAATGATAGTTTCGGGTGGCTCAGAAGATCAGAAAGAAATCTTCTACACCGCGCTTTATCATGCCTCGATTGCCCCTATGATTTTCCAAGATGTAGACGGTCAATATCCGGCGATGCGCACCCGTATTCAAAAAGATGCCGGAGAGACACCGAACTATTCCGTCTACTCAATGTGGGATACTTTCCGTGCCGCTCACCCGCTAAAGAGCATCATAGATCCTGAGCGAGCCGAAGAATTTGCTAATGACTTGATTCGTAAGTATCAAGATGGAGGAATTTTGCCCAAATGGGAGCTGCACAGCCATTACACTGGCACCATGATTGGCTTCCCCGCCGTTTCTATCATTGCGGACGCAATGGCAAAAGGCTTGGATGTCGACCCCCAGCTTGCCAAAGAAGCGGCAGAGTTCACCGTTCGTTACCACGAACCGGAGGAGTTCCCAGACTGGACCGAAGATAACAATATCGGCGCGGCAAGTGTGGTGCAGGTACAAGCGTACGAGGATAATGGTTTTGTCCACCACGGTTACTGGAACAGCGCCTCTTATACTCTAGAGTTTGCTTATGGCGACTGGGCGATGTCAGAAATTGCCCGCATGGCGGGTGATACGGATCTGCAGAACGAGTTCTTAACTCGGGCGGAAAACTGGCTGAACCATTGGGATCCAAGAACGGGGTTTTTACGCGCGAAAAACCATCCTGACAGCACATCACCTAACAAACCACCACTCGAGTTTTATCAGCCAGTGGATGAGGAAAGATTGGATGAGTGTGTTTTGGTGGAGTTCCCTAGCGGTTCTGGCGAAATGAAACCGCAATGCCCGTTATTGCCGTTTGACCCTTATTACGTTGACGAGTTTGCCTATACCGAGGGCAATGCATGGCAGTGGAAGTTTCAGCCGATGCATGACTACAAGCGTTTAAAAGAAGAGATCTATAATGCGGATGCAATACGAGGTAAAGACACTACTCCAGAGATAGCCTTCCGTGAAGATTTGGATGAGCTCTTTAATGCCAGTTCATCCAATACTGGCGAAGAATTACCTGATTTGACGGGCTACATTGGTCAATACATGCATGGCAATGAGCCATCGCATCATATCCCATACCTGTATGCGCTTACCGATGAACCTTGGAAGACGCAGGAATATCTCGACCAAATCATGTCCGAGATGTACACCACTGAGCCGACCGGACTGATTGGTAACGAAGATGTGGGTCAAATGAGTTCTTGGTATCTGATGTCCGCCATGGGCTTCTATCAAGTGACCCCAGCCGATCCAACTTACACTATTGGCCGCCCACTGTTTGACGAAATTACCATTCCGGTAAAAGGCGGTGAGTTTAAGATTATTGCGGACAATAACAGCCCTCATAACAAATACGTCAAGTCAGCCACCATAAATGGTCAGCCTCTGGGTGAGAACTTCACCTTCAAGCACGATGAAATTAAAGCCGGAGGTACACTCCATTTTGTTATGACCGGCGATAAGTTACAGGCGCTTCAACCGCAGTAAGCTGTGATAGCAATATAAGAAAATGGCTTGGCAATCTGTCCAAGCCATTTTTATTAGCGAGTGGCCGGGGTAAAAATACTAAAGGGACAAAACTGTATATATGTAACCTTTCCTAATGGTGGAGATATCTGTAAAGCAAATAATAAGATCGTTAACATTATTATATTCTAGGCAGTTTGTGGCGTAGCGTTTACTGTAAGATTGGTGTACTTTCTAGATTTTTGTAACCTTAAAATGAAAGTGTGAGATGGCTCATTAGTACAAAAGACCGGTAGGGTGTATACCTGTAGGCAGAACTAATTCAAACATGGGTTATCTTGAATTAGCTTTGTGTATAGAACCCTATGCGTAGAGTGTAGCTAATGATTTTTAATGACTTAATTTCATCGGTATTAAATGAGCGAGAGCCATTTCATAACATATGGTTTGCGGGGGATTTTCATACACCGCCAGAATTTAGCTATCAGGTTAATTTCCCTCGTTTAGAATTGGTTCTTAGTGGGGAATATATTAATGAAATGGAGAGTCATGACCTCAAAGTGACTCAAGTTATTGCTCAACAAGGGGACGCGATATTTATTCCTCCCAATTGCTGGAATAAGCCGGATTGGGATACCGATTGTTCTGTGCTAAGCATTCTATTTGGTCGCCGCCAAATGGGCTTTAGCCTAGTCAGTAAGCGAAAAAATGAAGCAAGCTTTTTCGATATCCAAAAGCATAGTATTCAAACTCGTTCCGGCTTTGCTATTGATAACATTCTAGAGGCACTCAGTGCTTTAGCTCGTGAAAGCAACAAGAAACCCATGGATGAGCTTTTACTACAGGCACTACTGCAGTATTCAAAGAGTATGCTGGACACTCCAGTTGAGAAGAAATCCCATAATCGTGTTCAGGATCTGTATCAGGGGATTTGTATCTATATTCAAGAGAACTTTCATCGCCCAATTACCCGTGTCAGTATTGCATCACGTTTCAGTATCTCCTCTAACCACCTCTCTCGTTTGTTCCGCCAGCAGGGGCACATGACACTCGCGGACTACATTACATGGGTCAGGATCGATCGCGCTAAATTCATGTTGAAGAAGTATAACTTTAAGCTGAATGAGGTATCTATCCGCTGTGGATTTAAAGATGTGAATTACTTTTGTCGTGTGTTTAAAAATCGAACTGGCAAAACACCTACAGAATACCGCGCGTCTATCTAGTTAATATTAAACAAGTAACCTTGACATGGCGTACATAAGTAGCGCTTGTAAGTCGACACTGCTTCTTGTTAGTAGCAACCGCTCAGCGACTTGGCCTGTCAGTAGATTACGGGTGAGGTTGGTTGCTGCCATGATTTGCTCAGGCGTTGGTTTGGTTGGCATAACCAGAGCTATGGCGAGATTGACGTTGCCCATTTTGGACGCCCAATCTATTGGTGCTTCACTGGCAATAACAGCGACAGCAAGGTGCTCTGCATCCGCAAACATGACATGGGGGAGAGCGATACCAGGTGTGACACATGTGGATGAGCGCTCCTCTCGCTTAATGAGGTCGAGAACGAGCTTATCGGCTTGGAGTGGATGAATGAGCTGGGCTAATCCTTTGAGGCATTCGAACTTATTGAGCTCAGTGTAGGCTTTGGCGTAGTACCATTGGATCTCACAGGGTGGGCATATTTGGGGTATGCGTTCAGCTAGTTGGCTGCAAAACTGATAGTCGATATGAGAGCCAACCACAGTAAAGTGTTCCGCGATGATATCTTTGATGACAAAACAGGCTAGCTCCGCATCAATACCCTTTGCGGTGATCTGGCAAAGGTCACCATGTTGAAGACCCACTTGCAACATGGCAACGGACTTGGTGAGGTTAGCACTGCGGTTTTGCGTGATATTGATGATACGTAACGTACTTTTGAACTTTTTGGCTACCCGATTAAGGGGCAAGCTCACGTAGGCGCTGGCATTGCTATTGTCGACAAAAAAGGTGATTTGGTATTCGCTCATCAACAGACTTAGCCACGGCAATGCACTAGGAATACTTTATCGACATTAAGTAACACACTTTCGATTGAGATTTGAACTTGGTTGGAACCTTCAAAACGGCCGGGCTGTTCAATATCAATATCGGACACAATCAATACGCGATCCGCTTGATCAATATCATGGGGGGTGAGTTGGTTTTCTATCCCCATCGCGCCTTGAGTTTCAACTTTAATCTGTACGTTATACTTTGGGGCTGCTTTGATGAGAGCATCCGCTGCCATATAAGTATGAGCGATGCCTGTAGGGCACGCTGTCACCGCTACGATTTTCATAGTTTATCCACCTATTTTTGGGGGATATTATCACAGCGCTTTGGAGGGGAATTGATTTAATATCAATAAACACAAGAGCACTATCACAGTTTAAATTTCACGTTACATTAATCCAGTAAATGCACCTTCTGTCCTGTATATCGAGGGAAGCGGGGTCGCTAGGGTATATACCGCGTGGAGCGTTTCAAGGTACCAATAATGGACATAACCAACCTAATAAAGCCGGAGACCATTTGCTTAGATCTTAAGGCCGAAACCAAAGAGGAAGTGCTCAAGGAGCTTGTGGGCATGCTCGATGCTGCAGGTAAACTTGAGAGCAAAGAAAGGTTCCTCTCTGATGTTTGGCGGCGGGAGGAGATTGGCAATACTGGCTTTGATGAGGGGATCGCCATTCCGCATGCCAAAAGCGATGCGGTAGTTCAGCCATCTGTTGCTGTGGGCATTAGTCGTAAAGGCATCGATTACGGTGCTGATGACGGTGAGCTATCAGATGTTTTTTTTATGCTGGCATCGCCAAATAATGACGAGCACCACCATATTGAAGTATTGGCACAAATTTCTACCAAGATCATTGAAGATGGTTTTGTTGAGCAGCTCAAAGCGGTTGATACTGCCTCAGAGGCGCTAGAGTTACTAACTGGTACTCAAAATAATGCTAATGAGAGTGCATTAGGCTCTTCTGAGTATGTGCCTGTGAGCCCATGGGCTCGAAAGCTCAGTCGTATCAAAGAGCACCTGTTGTTTGGTACCTCTCATATGATCCCGTTTATAGTCGCGGGTGGGGTGCTGCTTTCCCTTTCGGTGATGTTATCCGGACATGGTGGTGTGCCCGAGGAAGGTGTTCTTGCTGATATTGCAGAGATGGGCATGGCTGGCCTCACACTCTTTACAGCGGTATTGGGTGGTTACATCGCTTATTCTATAGCGGATAAGCCTGGTTTGGCCCCTGGAATGATAGGCGCTTGGATCGCAGTGAGTCATTACAATACTGGTTTTTTAGGGGCAATTGTCGTCGGTTTTTTCGCCGGGTTTGTGGTTTGGTTGCTAAAGAAGATTCAGTTGCCAGACAGCATGATGTCGCTTGGCTCCATTTTTATTTATCCGTTGATTGGTACGTTTGTCACCTGCGGGGCGGTGATGTGGCTGATAGGATCACCCATTGCCACAGCCATGACGGTAATGAATGACGTGCTCACTGGTATGGCAGGTTCTGGTAAGGTGATGTTAGGTACGGTATTAGGGGCTATGACCGCCTTTGATATGGGAGGGCCGATCAATAAAGTCGCGACCTTGTTCGCCCAAACCCAAGTCCATACCCAGCCTTGGCTGATGGGCGGAGTGGGTATTGCCATATGTACCCCGCCATTAGGCATGGCATTAGCAACCTTCCTGTCACCGAATAAATTCAAACGTGAAGAACGAGAAGCAGGAAAGGCGGCGGGTCTCATGGGGATGATCGGGATCAGTGAAGGCGCGATTCCTTTTGCCGCTGGCGATCCCGCGCGAGTACTCCCCGCGATTGTGGCTGGTGGTGTTGTGGGAAATGTGGTGGGTTTTATGTTCCACGTGACCAACCATGCACCATGGGGAGGTTGGATTGTGTTACCTGTCGTTGATGGCAAGGTTGGCTATATTGTGGGCACGGTTGCAGGCTCAATGACAACGGCTCTGATAGCCATTGCTTTGAAGAAACACGTAGTGGAAGGAGAGAGCCTTATTGCTCAGTCGCCAGCTTATTCATCCGTTATAGGTGAGGGCGAAGCGGATATTCTTGCGGTGACTTCATGTCCGTCAGGGGTAGCGCATACTTTTCTGGCGGCGAAATCTTTGGAAAAAGCAGCAGGTGCTGTGGGGGTTAAGATTAAGGTCGAAACCCAAGGAGCAAATGGCATCATCAACCGAATTACTCCCGCTGACATCGAAAAGGCTAAATTGGTGATATTTGCTCATGATGTTGCAATCAAAGAACCTGAGCGTTTCAAAAAGATGCGAGTTATTGATGTGAGTACCAAAGACGCCATGCTTAATGCTGCTGCGTTAGTACAGACGAACACAGAATAAGTCGCATCTGGTGCTGAAGCTTGGTTAGATTACACGATTTTAGGTTGTCCGTCTGAAGCGGTGGCACCACCATCAACGGGTAAATTCACACCATTAATAAACGAGGCATCCTCACTGGCTAAAAACGCGACTACCGCAGCAATCTCTTTTGGTTCAGCTGCACGCCCCAAAGGGATACGTTCATTAAACTTGTCGCGCACTGAATCTGGCCAACCATTAGTCATATTGGTTTTGACTAAGCTTGGGCATACGGCATTGATGCGAACTCCGTCCAAACCATGGTCCAGCGCCATTGCACGGGTTAGATTCACCACCGCTCCTTTCGTTGCACAATAAAATGCTGCACCCCAATCGCCACCTAAACCAGACACCGACGCTGTGTTGATGATGCAGCCGCGGGATTTCAGTAACTCTGGTAAGGCAAATTTTGCACAGTAAACCACACCATCGATATTCACTGCCGAAATTTTACGCCAATCTTCTACACTACATTCCAGCACATTTCCGGGAATATGAATGCCCGCATTGTTGACTAGAATATCTAGTTGCCCGAAGTTTTCGACACAAGTTTGGATTAAGGCTGCCACTTGTTGAGCATCTGAGACATCGACTTTCTGCGCGGCCACGCGAGACTGATCAAAGTGCTCTAAAGCTTTGAGCAACTGCTCTTGATCCCAGTCTGCTAGCATCAATTGAGCCCCTTCGTCATAGAGACGTTGCGCAATAGCTAAACCAATACCATTCGCGGCACCAGTGATGATTGTCACTTTGTTGGTTAAACCTTTCATAGAAAAACTCCTTCGTTGTTAATTTGAAAAACAGGATCTTGTTGCTCTTCGCTTCTGGCTTGCATTAGTTTGTAGTTGTCTGAGTAGTCGACGGGAATCGCGACGACTGCTGGCCCTTCTACTTCCATTGCTTGGCGGAGAATAGGCATTAATTGATCCGCTTGTGTCACGGCAAACCCATGCGCACCAAACGACTGCGCGTAAGCTTGAAAGTCTATCGGTCCAAACTTTACGCCTGAGATGCGTTGATATTTTTTCTGCTCCTGCATTTCCACCATGTTGTAAGCATTATCGACCCAAATAATATGAACTATGTTGCAATTTAATCGCACTGCGGTTTCCAGCTCCATGCTCGACTGCATAAAGCCACCATCACCAGAAACTGACACTACCTTATGCCCAGGTTTTAATAAGCTCGCAGCAATTGCCCAAGGTAGCGCTACTCCCATCGTTTGCTGACCGTTCGAGACCAACATCTGTCGAGCGCGAAAACAGCTTAAATAGCGTGCTATCCAAATATGAAAACTCCCCATATCGAGACACAAGGTGGTATCGGGTGTGATGATTGCCTGCATGGTTTTGAGCAAGCTTAACGGGTGAAAACCTGCTACTCGCTGCTTAATCGGAGAGCTTTTGATGATATGCCTTTGTTGCGCCACTTCTTCTAGAATCGATACTGCCGTAGACGATAAACGGGAGCATTCGCGGATCTGTGTACAAAGTGTTTGTAATGTCGAACCAATATCGCCAACAATTTCTAGACAGGGTTGATAGTGTTGTTGATACTGCGCAGGCTCAATATCAATATGAATGATTGAGCAACGGCGAGCATTCCATAGTTCTGGGTCGTATTCGATGGGGTTAAAGCCGATGGTGATAATCAAATCGGCATCTTGCAGTAGCACATCCCCCGGTTGATTATTGAATAGCCCGACTCGGCCAGCGAAATGGTGATAATAGTGAATATCGACGGCCCCTGCCGCTTGATAAGTCCCCACTACTGGTAATTGCGTTTTTTGTAAAAATTGACTGATCGTAGAGGCGTTGGCTTGATCGCTGGCATGTAAGCCAAGCAGTACCACGCAGCGCTGTGCTTTATTAATCCGATGAGCGGCTTCTTCAATGGCGACCCGATCCGCATAACCACTTGGGCGAAAACTAGGTGGGATAACTAAGTCTGTATCTGTTTGCTCACTTAAGACATCTTGTGGAACGCTGATAAAACATGCGCCTTGGCGTCCAGACTCAGCAATTCGAAACGCATTGGCCATGATTTCACTCGCTGCGTCAATATGCTGGATCTCTGCGCTGTATTTGGTTACTGAGCGAAAAATACTCACCGTATCCATGCTCTGGTGAGTTTGTTTTTGCTGGTAAGTTCTTTTTACCGCGCCACCAATAGCCAGCATCGGATCACCCTCTGCGTTGGCTGTTGCAACACCGGTGACTAAATTCCCACATCCCGGACCTGAAGTCGCCAAGGTCACGCCCGCTTTACCCGTCAAACGTCCCATGATGCCTGCCATAAACGCGCCATTGGCTTCGTGTCTTACCGGAATCAGTTGCACTTTAGTGTCTTCCAGAGCGTCAAATAAGCGATCAATTTTAGCTCCGGGTATACCAAAGACATACCGAACGCCTGAGGTTTCTAGCTGCTGGGTAATTAACTGCGCGCCACTGCGCAAAGCGTGAGGGGATGACATAACATTTCCTTTTGACTGACTATGTGTTGAGTTATTTTTCAGCCGCTTCGATAGCGGCATGAAGATCTTTTGGTACTAGGTCGGCATCAAGAAAATCGCTTGATACTGGTGTATCAATCACAAGACGTGAGACACGACCTATTTGTATAAAACCCGATGAAATTAGGTAGTCCTGAACATGACCTCCGCCTGTTCTCGCTCGATTAATAAAATGTTCGTGATAGCCGGGGACATTAATTCCAGTGGTGTACCTAGGACTGCGAAATCCTGCCATCACCCCGGATTGATGCTTAAAATGAAACGTGGGTTGCTGTTTTATTGCTTCGAGCATTGGCCGATACGGACGTTGCTGTTTAGGCACCGTGCGGGTTTGGACGAGTGGAAAACTCCCTTCAAGCCGAATCGCACAAAAGATGTTGTCACTAGGAATCAGACGATCGATAAGTCGATGGACTTCTTGACGGGTTAACGTGTCATTAATTGACAGCTCAATGTCTGGTTTGAAAAAAGTGAACACCGCGAAAGGGGTTTTTTGATCAAGCTGAGCAGGATGTGCTGAGCCATTCGCGTGCAGTTGGAACACTTGATTATCAAAAGCAATCAATTCGCCATCTAATTGATTAAAAGTCCCTAAACCAAAATCACCGTGTTCAAGCAATTCAGCAATAGTTGTTGACCCTTCATAAACACCAGCAATCAAAGCACTCATCAGTGAAGTTTGATAAATCTCGCCTTCTCCTGAGCCTTGCTGATAGCGAGCAAACTGTTCTGAAATTTGCTGAGAGCAAGAACAGACTGAAGAGATAGAACGTTGCATAACTGAACCTAAATATGAATCAAGATGTATATTTAGATTGACTTGAGGCGCCCAACAAATCCAATATAAAAAAGATTTATTTTGATATGAAAAATATATGGATGAATGATGGAATTTCGCTACATGAAGTACTTCGTCGCAGTAGCTAAAGCGAAACATTTTACCCGTGCAGCAGAGCAGTTAGGCATCGCTCAACCACCGCTAAGTCAACAGATAAAGAAACTAGAAGAGGAGTTAGGCGTTACTTTATTTAAGCGCTTATCCCGCGGTGTAGAGCTGACCGCAGCGGGTGAAGAGTTTTATCATGATGCACAGCACATTTTACAAGAGGTGGAGTGTTGTCAGCGTAAGCTAGAGCAAATTGCGCGAGGGGAAAAACAGGAGTTACGTATCGGACTTGCTTCTTCAACGGCGAGTAGCAGGGAAGTTTTAGAAAATATTCGCAGGTTACATGAGCAATATCCGACGCTTAATTTAGTGGCTGTTGAGCACTCAATGCCCGAGTTGGTCACATTGCTTAAACAGCGGCGTTTGGAATTCGCTTTTATGCGCCTGCCTTGCTATGCCTGTGAGTCTCTTAACCGGCAGGTCTTGTTTGATGATCCTCTTGTGGCAGTTACTCCGGCTAGCTATCGTTTGGTTGCTCATTCAACACTCGACTTGACCCAGTTAAATAATGAGAATGTCTTAATGTTCCCTCGTGATGCTGGCCCAGCGCTGTATGACCGTATTGAGGCGGCTTTACATAATGCGGGAGTACATATTGCTCGACCTTATGCTGCGCCACAATTGCGCACCGCAATTACCATGGCACAAGCCGGCTTTGGCATTGCGATAGTACCGTTATCTTTAACTGAACATCTTGATCAGTCAGTCGTTATACAACAAATCAATGATATGCCTTTTGTCAGTCAGGTCGCATTGGTATGGGATAGCCATCATCATCACCCCTTAATTAATACCAGTATTCGATGCGTGAATAGCCTTAAACATGATCGCTTGCATGCCTAACACATGTAATCAATATCAGACTTATGTACGGTATTTTTAATGGTCAGTTTGTCTGTTCATAGACATGACTTGATTGGATTGATATACCCTACATTGGCCAAGAAACCACTGACCATACCGATGGCATAGTTAGTCATTGATACTAGTCGGTATTGGATAGGCCTAGCCTTCTTTGCCAGTATCCGGATTGCATGAAGCGCTGCTCGCTAGCGTAGAGAGAGTATCTAAGGCCAACATACTGATTAAAATCTGAAAAAACTTGGTCTTGATAGTGCGAAAGTGTAGAGGTTGAACGTTTAGCTAGTGCATCGTGAACACTCGACCCTGCAAGCTGTCCATGCATGAGTGCTTTGGTAATTCCTGCTGAACTGATGGGATCATAGCTAGATGCTGCATCGCCTACAGCCAGCCAGTTTTGAGCTACCACTGCACTTAAGATGCTGGAGCTCGCCCCACGTTTGAAAAGAGTAACTTGGTAGGTCAATCTTTCAGTGAGTCGCTCTTTCAGTGTTTCTCTGATGAGCTGAGTTTGGTTGAGCAGAGAGTACCATACATTTAGGTCATCGAGATTTTGTTCCTGCATTTGCTGTGTGTCAGTGCAAAGCGTCACTATAAGCTTATTCCCGGGTAGCTTTGCTGCATACCACCACCCATACGAACAAGACTCAACCAGAGTACGCGTAGGCATTAATACTGGCTGTATTTGTGTCGCCTGATCATCAATAAGCGCACCAATATAAAGCACTTCATCAAAGGTATTACGCGCTATATCTAGTCTGCGAGCCGATACAGCGGCACAACCAGTCGCATCGACAACAAAATCAGTATTGATGGTTTGTCTCTCTGTTTTTTTGTTTAGTTGTAAACTAAAGCCGTGCTTGTTTTTGGAGAGTTGTGCTAGTCGCGAGTGTGGATTGAGATGGATTCCTTTATGTTGAGCAATGTCACTCAGTTGTTCTTCAAATCGCTTTCTATCTAAGTGGTAGCCTTGCCCATCAAGGTCGAACATAAAATCGTTCATACCCGGCTGATCACTTCCCCACAGGGAGAGGGAGCCTGGACACACGGTATGTTCTGCTAGCATGCTATCTAGGTGTTCACCAACTAGATCGCGTAGTATCGGTGTGGCGGCAGGTGGAATGGTTTCACCAATTTTTGCTTTGGCCTTGCCGTTGGCTTCGAATACGTCGATATGAAACTTTTCACCTGAAGCATTGGCGTGATTTTTCAGAGCCAACGCGGTAGCAAGTCCTGCAGGTCCGCCACCAATTATTGATACGTGGTAATCTTTCATAGGGTTATGACAGCTCTTCTTTTAACAAGCGGGCAAACCTTTGCTTGCCCGCAGTAGGTGACAATCGCCGATGGCCAGTTAATCTTCTGGAATGGCAGAGGTTAAGCCTGGCTGTACTAGATCACCCTCAGACTTATACTGGCTAGCGACTTCAATGAACTTGTCTACTCCGTAGTTGTTCCCTTGCTCAGCTTTGACTTGTATCCCTTGGATCACGAAACCTGTTTTGTGCCAGTTTTCAACGTAATCAATGTATCTTTGAAAGCGACCACGATTTTGTGGGTAATCGGTTTCTGTTCCTTCCCCGCGAACGCTGAAGAGCTGCCTGCCGAGAGACCAAGTCTGGCTGCTCTCGTCGAATGTGCATAAATCTACGGGATAGACTTGTACAGGGCGCTGCGCCGGCCAAGACCAATAAAGCGTATTGTTCCCCGGTGGATTAGGATCTGGCTCGTGTACTGCACAACTGTTGTAGTCGGTATGCCAAGGCTGAGCCATGAATTTAGATAGATCCCCAGGCTCGACAGGGTCTTTGTTTAGTGGAATGTAACCTATGTTTAGGAAGGGTTGATCAGGAGTGGCATCTTGATAATCGAGTCTTTGTTGGTTAATGCGAAATGGCCCTGCTTCTCCTTGCCACTTCTGCTGGTAAAGGTTTACATCACGAACAATGAAGGTGAGATCGATTCCGGGTGAATAACGTCCTCCCAAGCAGTTTTCTAAAACCACTTTATCCAGTTTTTCCCCAAGGCTGAGTGATGGGGCTTCAGCTTCGCTTATGCCGTTATGCCATTGCTTTAAAAGAAAATATTGAGTTGTGGAAAGTGATAAAAAGCTTTTTTGCGCATCACCTAATGAAAGCGGCATCATACGACCTTGCTCACTTTGAGCGGGATCGTTGGGATTGCGAATCAAACTGTCAAAGTTGGGAAATTTTACCTTAGGATCGTCAGACGGTTTGATTGCAGCTACAAACCGGTGACCGTTAATCGCTTGTCCGGGAAGATTGGTATTCCACTGTTGCAAAAAAGCGCCGTGAAATACTGGGAGTACATCTCCATAGAAAGAGGCGGCGTATTCAGGGTTGTATTTGCCATCAGCAAAAAGGTTTGGGATGAGATCTAGCTGTTCTACCCAAGTATTGAAAATATCATCCCAGGTTGAGACGACATTACGTGTCTGTGGCGCGTAGCTTGGATCGGTGCAGACAAACCATCCTGCAACAACGCTTGCTTGGCTACCATCATTAAATTTAATGATCGCGTTTACCGGACCGTCTGAGACATCATCGAACCAACCATCGTTATCGAGTGGATCTTCTAATGTTGGCTTATTGCCATCTGCATCGACAAAGGCAAATGCGTTACCGTAGCCCCCTGTAATGATCAATCTGCCGGTATCTGGCTCAATTTGTAATTGTCCAAGAGTGGTAATGTCCCCTGAGTTTGGGTTTTGATTTTCAAAATGATCGGCGGGGAAGCTAACTGGGTAATCGCAACTGGCTATATTACCTTCACTGTTGATATAGGTGCTCGGTGTTTTGGCGTCAAACTCGACAATTTTTCCTGACTCGGAAGATTGAATAGTGCGTGGTCCTGGGTCAATGACCAGTTTTGTCATTCTGTCATTGGTGTTTAGTACAGTGCCGTAAGAAGGATTACGAATTGGTGGTGTCTGACCATTGCGATAGGCATTTATGCCTTCTTCTTGCCCATTGGAGCTCTGGATTCCCCAGTTGTTGTTCTTTTTGTTGGCAACATGTACTGACCAGATAATGTCTTCGATGGTTTTGCCATTGACTACATCACCAATTTTCACTTCTTTACCGGCAGTATTACTCGGATAGCTATGTTGCTCGTCACTGTAGGCGAAAATACGAAAACGAGCTGCTTGACGTTTCACTTTTTTGTCGGGAGTGGAGTCGCGGAAGTCTTCGGCAGTGATAGGGGTATCTTCAGTGCCTGGTTTGATTGGTAATCCACCGAAGAGCCCTGTGTCTTTGTCTAACAACTCGCCCGCAGCGGTCTCTGGCGCAATGTAATACTCTTCACTGTTTCCGACTCGTGCGAAATTGATAGCCGGATGTACTCTAAAAATACTTGTCATAATTGTCTTTCCTTAGTGTTTGACTATTGCCCGTCATTACTTAGCTTTTTTGGCTTGCTTCAACTCTTGATCCCAGAAGTAGATATTCATAAAGGCATGGCTGATATTAAGGTTCGTTCCGGGTAGGGGATCCAAATTGACGGCTGGGGGAAAACGTTGTGATGTATTGTGACAGCGAAAGCAGTTGTTCATTGTGCTCTGGCTTTGAGTAAAGGTTTCAATAGTTGAGTTTGATAAACGTAACCCTCCAATAAGCAACTGGTTACCTGATGAGTCGACATCAGTCTGTAGATCCATATCAGGGACGAGGGCGTTCTCTTGGCGGAACCAAATTGCAGAAACCTCGAAGTAGTTTGACCAAACATCATTCTTATTCAGTTTACCGAGAACACTTTCATTCAGTTGATTGACGACTTTGATATTCGTTGGAACTGCAAACGACATTTGGGTTGCGAGATTGCCATCTTCGAATTGTCGACACACTTGCGTTACTGGCGATAGCTCTTGTGTTGCTTCATCGAGGGTGAGTGCACCGCCTTGGTTTAAATTACATTGCGAAAATGGAGTCTTCGCTTGATAAAACGTCCAATCCTTGTCAGATATAATGGTGCTTGGTGAATATTTAGAGGGAACGTTAGGAGCATTATTTTTATGTTCGAACGTTGCCCAGATCATTTCAGGGTGGTTTTTAACGACGCCTGCAATATGAAAACCGACTAGTGCCAATTTAACGTTAAGTGATTTGGAATCATCAACGACAATTTTGCCTCCTGAGTTTTTTAGCGCATAGACTGATGAGTCCATAGTATAAAAACCCGAAACATCTTCATTCGGCTGAACTATTTTCCAAGAAGCTTTAAATTCAGCCACATTGATTGGGAAAGTAGTTTCAGGATGCTCTTTTGCAAGCTTTTGAACCGTTTTATAGTTGGTTAAGTCGCTATCTTTCATGAAGTTAACGAATTCGGGGTTGATGTATTGAGAGTAGTAAACGGCACGACCATCTTGGTCCACTAATATTCCTTCCGTACCTGCTTGTAGGTATTCATCCATACTGTGAGCGGTCATGGTTTTCGTCATGCGAGGCATTAAATGTTCGCGATCAGAAATTCCAAGTAGATCATAGGGAGTGTCGAAGCCAAGAAACCTGGGTTTACCGTTTTCTTCTTGCGTTAGCCATAAAAACATTTGCCAAGACCAGCGATGAAAGTCGCAGCTAGTGTCATCTGAAAATTCATTACCATCAGGGAACGGGGTTTGTTCGTGTGGAAACCAATTGGTTTCGGCGACACATTGCTTATCGGAAGCGGGAGGCTCTGAGTCGGCGTATGCGACGGGAGCAGTAAGGGTACATAGTAGGCCTAGCCATGCGCAGTGTATTTTGTTGAGCATTTTTTATCTCCGTGTGAATGTTTATATTCAACTGATTTATTATTCATGGTTGAGTATAGGCCGGAGCTTATGGTTGGCCGGTTAAGGGAGGATTATTTGGCTTGGAATGGTCAAAATATATTCAAGTATTAGATTTAAAGCACAATAAATGCCCACTTAAACTTCAGCAGTATCAATAGCTCCTTAACGACTGCCTATTGTTTTAAGTGTTTGCTTTTAAATGATGTTTTTGTTTTTAATGAGGGAATTTGAAACGAATGACGCGAACTTTTTGACTAATGTTAGATAAGAGGCTAAGAGGATTAAAACTCGTGTGTGATGGTTTGGAACGGTATGAGTATTGAAGTAGTGAAAATCAAGCAGCACAGCAAGACCTGATTGCTGTGCTGCTTCCAGTATTATTTACCTGTGTAGGATGTTTTTCCTAGGGCTATCTCATAGTAACAAACTCTTCTGAGCCTGTTGGGTGGATAGCCACCACAGAGTCGAAGTCGGCTTTGGTTGCGCCCATCTTCATTGCTACACCGAAGCCTTGGATCATTTCATCTACCGTGAAGCCGATGCCGTGTAGGCCGACGACGGTTTCTTCTTCACCGGCACAGACGAGCTTCATCTTACATGGTTGACGATGCTTAGTAACCGCTGTGTACATTGCGGTAAAGCCAGACGTGTAGACTTTAACGTTGTCTTTACCGTACTTCTCTTCGGCTTCTTGGGTTGTTAGGCCGATAGTGCCGATTGGCGGGTGGCTGAATACCACCGTTGGCACTAGGTTGTAGTCCATCTTGGCTTCTGGTTTGTTGTTAAACAGACGCTCAGATAGCTGACGACCCGCTTTAACGGCCACTGGCGTTAGCTCAATACCGCCTTCCATGATGTCACCGACACAGTAGATACCAGGCACGTTGGTCTGCTGGTATTCATCGACTTTGATGTAACCACGGTCATTGGTTTCAACACCTGTTGAGGCTAGGTTGATAGCATCGGTTGCCGGATGACGACCAATCGCCCAGATCAGCGTATCGACGTTTTGAGTATTGCCGTTCTCTAGGTGAAGCGTTAGGCTGCCATCGGCTTCCTTAACCACTTCTTTTGGTACTGAGTGAGTGTGCAGTGTTGGGCCTTCCGCTTCCATCACTTCAACCAGCGTCTCAATGATCATCGGATCAAAGCTACGCAGTGGTGATTCTTTACGGCAGAACAGGTGAGTCTCTGTGCCAAGAGCGCTTAGTACGCCAGCAATTTCAACGGCGATGTAACCCGCGCCAATAACTGCTACGCGTTTTGGTTGCTCGCTCAGCTCGAAGAAACCGTTTGAGTCGATGCCGTGCTCTGCACCTGGGATGTTAGGAATCGTCGGGCGACCACCTACAGCGATTAGGATGTGATCAGCGGTGTAGTGCTCGCCGTTCACTTCTACCGTTTTCTCATCAACAAACTTAGCGAAACCTTTAATAACATTAACTTTGTTGTTGCCAAGTACGCGATCGTAAGATTGGTGAATGCGACCGATGTAAGCTTGACGACTTTCAACCAGTTTGCTCCAGTCGAAGCCTTTCACATCAACATCAAAGCCGTAGTCTTCAGCGTATAGGTTCATCGCTTCGGCCACCTGCGCACCATGCCACATGACTTTCTTCGGAACACAACCAACGTTGACACACGTACCGCCTAGATCCTGAGCTTCAATCAACGCAACTTTAGCACCATACATCGCTGCTCGGTTTGCTGAAGCAATACCACCACTACCGCCACCGATACAGATATAGTCAAAATGAGTCGCCATTACTTTCTCCAATTATTTGCGGGATGAAGCTGCTGTGCGATATGAGCTGCCCAGCGACAAACTCCCTGCGAGTTTTAATTCATTGTCTTTGATATGGAGGATAGATCGGTTGAACTCAATCTATCCTGTTTAATTTTTCTTCTGCCCACGCTGTATCTGAGCGCGAGTGTCCGTTATTCCGGTACGATCCAGTCTACTTTGAAATGACCGGTTGCAGGCGCGATGGCTTCTTTGAGGAAAGGCAGAATGGCGTTCATCTGGCTCTCCAGCTTCCATGGTGGATTAATCACAATCATGCCTGATGCGGTCATCCCGTGCTCATTACTGTCTGCCGCGACACCCAGCTCAATTTGTAAGATCTTACGGATGCCAAGGGCTTCAAGACCTTCAATCATGTCTTCAATGTCGCAGCGATTAACGACCGGATACCAGATAGCATAGATGCCCGTGGCCCAGCGTTTATAGCTCTGATAAATCGCTTGGACGACATCACGGTATTCCTTCGCCAGTTCGTAAGGCGGGTCAATCAGTACCAGCCCACGACGCTCCTGTGGCGGTAAACTTGCCTTGAGGCGCTTGAAGCCATCTTCCTTATAAATACTGACCTGACGGTCGCGATGAAATTCCTGCTCCAAAAGTGGGTAATCGCTTGGGTGAAGCTCCGTCAAGACCATGCGGTCCTGTGGGCGCAGGTGCGCGCGAGCCACTCGCGGTGAACCAGGGTAGTAACGCAGTTTGTCACCGTTATTCAGTGCCTTGATAGATTCAAGGTAGCTTTGGATATCTTGTGGAATCTCAGTTTGTTGCCAGACACGTGCGATACCATGCTTGTACTCACCTGTCTTTTCTGACCATTCGTGGGTTAAGTCATAGCGACCCACTCCTGAGTGGGTATCATGGTAAACAAATGGTTTATCTTTTTGCTTGAGCGCATTAAGGATAAGGCTTTGAACAATATGCTTAACCACGTCAGCATGATTGCCTGCGTGGAAACTGTGGCGATAACTTAACAAATTGACACTCTCTAACGGGTGACCGCACTGGGTAATTTAATGGCTGATAGTATACGCCACTATTGAAAATTGCTGAACCTACCTATATTTACTATTTAAGACGAACTAGCAATAACCTAGACGAACTCGTCAGTTCGCTTTGCCAATAAAAGGAATCTTTATGTCTAATCCTCTTCTTAGCTTTACCGATTTGCCCCCATTTTCTGAAATCAAACCTGAACATGTGAAACCAGCCGTTGAACAGGCGATAGCAGATTGCCGTGCAAAAATCGAACAGGTATTAGAAGGAAACAGCGACCCAAGTTGGGAAAATGTCGTTGCGCCAATTGAAGAAGTGGATGATCGTCTCAGCCGCATTTGGTCACCCGTGAGTCATATGAATTCGGTGATGAATAGCGATGAGCTGCGTGAAGCGTACGAAAGCTGCTTACCGCTACTGTCTGAATACGGCACTTGGGTTGGTCAGCACAAAGGTTTATTTGAAGCTT
This sequence comes from Vibrio coralliilyticus, assembly GCF_024449095.1. Taxonomy (NCBI): domain Bacteria; kingdom Pseudomonadati; phylum Pseudomonadota; class Gammaproteobacteria; order Vibrionales; family Vibrionaceae; genus Vibrio; species Vibrio coralinecrosis. The sequence continues at coordinate 3,164,709 of NZ_CP024627.1, read as the reverse complement.
ACAAAGCGATTAAAGCGAGCGAAGCGTTTGCAGGTCTGACGCAGGCACAGCAGAAAACCATCACAGATTCCTTGCGTGATTTTGAGCTATCAGGCATTGGTTTGCCAGCGGATGAACAGCACCGCTATGGTGAGATCAGCAAGCGTATGTCCGAGCTGGGTTCTAAGTTCTCCAACAATGTATTGGACGCGACTATGGGTTGGACCAAACATGTTGAAGATGAAAAACAGTTGGCAGGTATGCCGGAGTCTGCGTTGGCAGCTGCCAAAGCAGCAGCGGAGTCTAAAGAGCTGGAAGGTTACCTGCTGACGCTGGATATTCCGTCTTACCTTCCGGTGATGACTTACTGTGACAATCAGGAATTACGTAAAGAGCTGTATGAAGCTTACGTCACCCGCGCCTCAGATCGTGGCCCTAACGCAGGAGAGTGGGATAATAGTGAAATCATTAACGAGCAGCTAAAGCTGCGTTATGAAATTGCCCGTATGCTGGGCTTCAATACTTACAGTGAGAAGTCTCTGGCGACCAAGATGGCCGAAACGCCATCGCAAGTCTTGGGTTTCCTCAACGACCTTGCCAGCAAAGCCAAGCCGCAAGGCGAGCGTGAAGTTGAAGAGCTACGTCAGTTTGCCAAGAGTGAGTTTGGTGTTGAAGAGCTCAACTTATGGGACATTGCTTACTACAGTGAAAAGCAGAAGCAGCACCTGTTCCAGATTTCTGACGAAGAGCTACGCCCTTACTTCCCAGAACAAAGAGCTGTCAGTGGCTTGTTTGAAGTCCTCAACCGCGTATTCGGTATGAGTGTCAAAGAGCGAGAGGGCGTTGATGTTTGGCATGAGTCAGTACGATTCTTTGATATTTTCGATGCCAATGATCAGCTTCGAGGCAGCTTCTACCTTGACCTGTATGCGCGTGAGCACAAGCGTGGCGGTGCATGGATGGACGAATGCCGTGTGCGTCGAATCAATGCGAAAGGTGAGCTGCAGTCTCCTGTCGCGTATCTGACTTGTAACTTTAATAAACCGATTGGTGATAAGCCTGCGTTGTTTACTCACGATGAAGTGGTGACTTTATTCCATGAGTTTGGCCACGGTATTCACCACATGCTGACTCAGGTCGATACTGGGGCAGTTTCAGGTATTAATGGCGTGCCATGGGATGCGGTCGAACTGCCAAGTCAGTTCCTAGAGAACTGGTGTTGGGAGGAAGAGGCACTGGCGTTTATCTCCGGTCACTTTGAAACGGGGGAGCCATTACCAAAATCGATGTTGGATAAGATGTTGGCAGCGAAGAATTTCCAGTCGGCGATGTTTATTCTTCGTCAGCTAGAATTCGGTTTATTTGATTTCACGCTGCACACCGAATTTGACCCTGAAATGGGGCCTCGCGTGCTAGAAACCTTGGCTGAGGTCAAATCTAAGGTCGCAGTCTTGCCAAGCCTAGAGTGGAATCGATTCTCACACAGCTTTAGCCATATTTTTGCCGGTGGCTACAGTGCAGGCTATTACAGCTACCTATGGGCAGAAGTGCTTTCTTCGGACGCGTTCTCCCGCTTTGAAGAAGAGGGTATTTTTAACACAGAAACCGGTAAGAGCTTCCTAAACAACATTCTTGAAATGGGTGGTAGTGAAGAGCCAATGGAGCTATTCAAGCGGTTCCGTGGCCGTGAGCCGCAAATCGATGCCTTGCTGCGTCATTCAGGGATTCGTGCTTAAGCACTAAGGTTTGAGACTAAAATCGCCCTCCAACTAGGAGGGCATTTTCGTATGGGGTTTAGCCTTGTAACTTACTCTTAATTAGCTTATCAAGAGAAACCAAGCCCGGTCCCCAGACTACAACGTTGAGAATCATCAGGCCCCACAACTGATGGTCGTAAAAGCCTTTCTCCCACAGCAGTGGGTAGGATACGACGGCAATGATATTGAACACGAACAAGATGGCCGCCATTGGGCGGGTCAACAGGCCGAAGGCGATAAAGACAGGCAAGATCAGCTCAGCGGCGGTACCCATGTAAGCCGCTAATTGCCAAGGTAAAATCGGCACCTGATATTCGTACTCAAATAGGTACAGAGTACTGTCCCAAGAGGCAATTTTGGTCAGGCCAGAATTGAAAAAGACCCAAGCAACCCAGAGTCGACAAAACAGCAGTAGCAGAGGCACAAAGACGCATTGGGCTTTATCGACTAAGGCGTCGTAGCTCTCGATCATATTTTTTATTGCGTTAGACATAGTAACAATCCTTATTCTTATTGGGCGAGAGAAAACCCAGAAATTAACTGGTTCTCCAGCAGCACTCCCAGATAAGGCAGGTGTGTTTCCGGGATTTCCCCTAGCGTGCAACCTGAGCTGAGATACTGAAGCAGTTCAAAAGGCAGCTGTTCGAGTGACATAGTCCAACATTGACCGTCGGGTTGACTGATGATCACGCCGTATTCAGCCTGATTGAGCGTCAGCTGTTCGAAATCATTATTCTCAATGGCCAGACGCAATGAGTACACCGCGTAGGGCGAATGAAAAGGCAAAGTGCCGGGCGAAAGATGAAAATGGATGTAAGGCTGCTGTTGCTCTGCGACTTCCGCCAGGCGAGCAATTGGCAAAATATCCTCTGGTGCTTTGACACCACCTTGAAGTTGTTGAGAGACATCGATTTGCCATTCAAAACGCGCCACATCCGCTGCATAAGGCGCAGCCTCAACCACGGCAGGGAAAGCTTCTATGGTGGTTGCGAAATGTTCACCATAGTAAGTCACGTCGCCAGAGCGAAGAGGGTGGTTGAGCACATGCTGACGAGCTAATTGTTCAAAGCACTCTTCACCCACCAGCGCCAGCACCATAGGGTAAGTGGCCTGAAGTACTTCGCTTAAGCTGATGATAAAATTGTTGCGGTAAATCTGGATTCGTTCGTCGGCACTGAAGGTATCAGAGCAGATATCACAGGTATCACCCGTTGCCTGATAGTGCAGAGCACTGGCAAAGTTTTTTTGCAGTTCTGCTAGGGATTGAGTCATGACGCCTTTCTCCCCTGCAGAGCGTCAAACTGAATCAGCCTCTCACTGGCTTTATGACATTCTGCCAGTAATACGTCAGGCTGGGGAATATCCAGATCCCATTCAATCAGCGTATGGCGTGGACCGTGAGTTGTCAGCCATTGTTCGTATAGCGTCCATACTTCATCAGAAACAGGCTGACTGTGGGTATCAATCCAGATTTCACCTTTTTCCAGCTGCTTAATCGTAAAGCCTGCCAAATGAATTTCATCGACTTTATCGGCGGGAATCGCGTTGATGTAGGTCTGGCTATCAAAACCGTGATTAAAGGCGGAAACGTGAATATTGTTGAGATCAAGCAGTAGTCGGCAGTCGGTGCGCTTTTGTACTTCAGCCAGAAATTCCCACTCGGCAATCGTAGAGTGAGCAAATTTCACATAGCTCGAAGGGTTTTCTATCAGCATTGGGCGCTGAATATAATCCTGAACTTCGATGACATTGCGACAAAACACTTCCAAGGCTTCTTCTGTATAAGGCAGTGGCAGAAGATCATTGAAATAGTGGCCGCCATTTTCACTCCAGCTGAGATGATCGGAGACCAAAAATGGGTCGACTTCATCAATGAGCGATTTGAGCTGTTTAAGGTGATTGGGATTGACTCTTTCAACGCTGCCCAGCGATAAACCAATACCGTGACAACTGATCTGGTAGTCATCCATCAGTTTGCGCAGGCTTTGTCTGGCTGGTGAATAGGGCTGAAAGTAGTTTTCACTGTGGATCTCCAGCCAAGATACGGCAGGCTTATTGTCAGTGAAATAATTGATATGAGGAGAGCGCAGTCCTACACCCACCTGGTCGTGGTAGTTGTCCTTATTCACGAACTCTTCCTATGCGAGTAAAACAAAAATAAAGGCGACCGGGTTGAGCCTAGGTCGCCTTATCCAATCGATTAAGAAGACTGAGTGCTACCGCCAGCTAGCTTGCCACATAGCCCTTTAGGAACGACTACAAAAGCATCTTTCTGGTTATCTTCTTTTGCAGTACCTGCACAAGAACTGGTTTTGGTTGCACAATCATTTTTACCTGCTTTCGAAACGCCGTAGCATTTCTCTTTTTCTGCAGCAACAGCCGGTGCAGCAGTGAGCATTGTGCCACCTAGAGCGAGTAGACCAGTAACAGCAGCAGTAACAGCAAGATTAGACTTTTTCATAGTAATTTCCTCAGACTTTTCCTTTCTTAGTGAATACCCAAGTAATCTCCGTCAAAGCGGTTCTTTAGAGGTCACTTGGGTATTTTTCACAAGCTAATTCATCAACTTGCTTAATTAAAAGGATAGAAAAAGCGCAAATAAACTTTCAGAAAAATAATAAAAAAACACTCTCTTATTACTTTTGTATATTTAAGATTATGTTTTTTAAAGAAAATGCAACATAAAAAATTTGTGTTTTTTCTTCTGAAATAGGCAGGGTGTTTAGGTTATAATCGATTTTCATGTATAGATAACCAGTAGCTGAATTCATAATGGATCCTTCATTACTTCTTGACGGCCTTAACGATAAGCAGCGTGAAGCTGTTGCCGCTCCACTTGAAAATTTACTTGTCCTAGCGGGCGCGGGGAGTGGTAAAACCCGGGTGCTGGTGCACCGTATCGCTTGGCTGATGTCGGTGGAGCAGGCGTCTCCTTTTTCCATTATGTCGGTGACGTTTACCAATAAAGCCGCAGCGGAAATGCGAGGCCGTATTGAAGAGCTGATGATGGGCAGCGCTTCTGGGATGTGGAACGGTACCTTCCATGGTATCTGTCATCGCATTCTGCGTGCGCATTACCTTGATGCCAAGTTACCGGAAGATTTTCAGATCATCGATAGCGATGATCAGCAAAGGCTGTTGCGCCGTCTCATCAAAGCGCAAAATCTGGATGAGAAGCAGTGGCCAGCGCGCCAGGTGAGCTGGTGGATCAACGGCAAGAAAGACGAAGGCCTGCGTCCAAATCATATTGATGCTTACCATGATCCTGTGACCAAAACCTATCTGCAGCTCTATACGGCTTATCAGGAAGCGTGTGACCGTGCGGGTTTGGTCGATTTCGCTGAAATTCTTCTCCGTGCTCATGAGTTGTTGCGTGATAACAAGTTTATCCGCGATCACTATCAGGCACGCTTTAAACATATCTTGGTAGATGAGTTTCAGGATACCAATAACATTCAGTACGCTTGGCTGCGAATGATGGCTGGTCCAGAGTCACACGTGATGATTGTCGGAGACGATGACCAGTCTATATATGGTTGGCGTGGCGCTAAGATTGAAAACATTGAGAAGTTCACCCGCGAGTTCCCAAGTGTAAATACCATTCGTCTGGAGCAAAACTACCGCTCGACCAAAACTATTCTGGAAGCTTCCAACACTCTGATTGCCAATAACACAGAGCGTATGGGTAAAGAGCTATGGACTGATGGTGTCGAAGGTGAGCCCATCTCTGTTTACTCTGCTTACAATGAGTTGGATGAAGCCCGCTTCGCAGTCAACAAAGTTAAAGAATGGCAGGAAAAAGGTGGTGCACTGAATGATGCTGCCATGCTTTATCGTAACAACGCCCAGTCTCGTGTACTGGAAGAAGCGTTAATTCAGGCCGGCTTGCCATATCGTATTTACGGTGGCATGCGATTCTTCGAGCGTCAGGAGATCAAAGATGCGCTGAGCTATCTACGCTTGATGGCGAACCGCAATGATGACGCGGCGTTTGAGCGTGTGGTTAATACGCCAACACGTGGTCTCGGGGATAAAACCCTAGAGACGATTCGCTTCGCGGCTCGTGATCGTGGCTGCACTATGTGGGAAGCCAGTGTTGCTTTGTTGGATGAAAAAGTCTTGGCGGGTCGAGCGGCGGGTGCTTTGGGCCGTTTTGTTGAGCTGGTTAATGCATTGGAAGATGATACCTGTGAAATGTCACTGCATGAACAGACCGACCACGTGATCAAGTACTCTGGTTTGTTTGCCATGTACGAGCAGGAAAAAGGTGAGAAGTCCAAAGCACGCATTGAGAACTTGGAAGAGCTGGTAACGGCAACGCGTCAGTTTGAAAAGCCGGAAGAAGCGGAAGAGATGACCTTGCTTACGGCATTCCTGACCCATGCTGCACTAGAGGCGGGTGAAGGTCAGGCCGATGAATTCGACGATGCGGTGCAACTGATGACCTTGCACAGCGCAAAAGGCCTGGAGTTCCCATTGGTGTTTATGGTCGGCGTCGAAGAGGGCATGTTCCCAAGCCAGATGTCCGCTGAAGAAGCCGGGCGTTTAGAAGAGGAACGTCGACTTTGCTACGTGGGGATGACACGAGCGATGGAGAAACTCTACATCACTTACGCTGAGATACGTCGCTTGTACGGTCAGGACAAATACCATAAACCATCGCGCTTTATTCGCGAATTACCAGAAGGCTGCTTAGATGAAGTGCGTATGAAAGCACAAGTCAGTCGCCCGGCAAGTTCGGGGCGCTTTAGCCAGACTGTGGTCAAAGAGAGCTTCAATGAAACGGGCTTCAGCCTAGGTGCAAGAGTGATGCATCCTAAGTTTGGTGAAGGGACGATCATCAATTTTGAAGGTAGCGGTCCACAGAGCCGAGTTCAAGTCGCTTTTAATGGTGAAGGCATTAAGTGGCTGGTGACGGCTTATGCCAAACTGGAAAAGATGTAGATTAGAGAGATGTTTCAGAGGATGGCTCTTTGACTCGACTACATCGAGCCTGATCCTGTGCATAGGAAGCCAATGTACAGGGGCAAAACCTGAAGAAAAATAGATAAAGAAAACCCCGAGGGCTTGCGCCCATCGGGGTTATAGTCTTACTCGCAGCAATCCGGCTACTAGAAGTGCTCCATGCATCAAATCCTTGATAGTATGCTGACGTCCTTCAGCTTAGTCCATTCATCGCCATCCTAGCGGTGTCCTTGACCCTATCCTGGTCTGCTAACAATCCTCGTTAGCTCACTTCGCTTGTTCCTTGAGCGGTGTCCTTTTCATCATCCTGATGATAAGTCCTTTCCTCGTCCAGAGGTGTCCATTTCCCATCCTTAGTAGTAACCATCCTAGTTACTATTGAGTCCGTTCAATGTCCTATTTGCTATCCTTGCCGATTGTTCATCCTGAACAACCGAATCTTCTTCCTGAAGATTACCAAATCCGTGGTAATTCCTGTTCCGTGTCAGCATCCTTCCGACAGGTTTAATATTACGTTTTTGACGGTATTCAGCAATAGCACAGAATTTGACTTATTGAATAAAAGTTTGGTTAAAATTAGAACGTTTTCTTTTATTACAATGACATACGCTTCGTAAGTTGTAATCTTCTCACTAAAAAAGCTATTTTTGCTCACCAGCCTGTAAGAGATCTCGCACAAGCTGGTGAGCAGATCGACGCTATTGGCCGATAGCGGCACCTTCGCGTCTTGGGTCTGCAGCGCCTTCTAATTCATTATTTTTGAATAGAATTGCGTGTAGGCCAGAATTCAAGTCACGAATATTCACTTCGAAACCCATTTTCTCTAACTCTGATTTGAATTTTTCTGCCTCTGTTCCTTGCTCAATATCTAATGTACCGAAGCGATTTAGCAAGTGTGGCTGGTTGATGGCTTGTTGAATATCCATATCCCATTGCGTGTGAGCAATGATCGCTTGGGCAACATAACCTATGATACGGCTGCCACCCGGAGAACCGATCGCCATATAAGGTTTATCGTCTTGCATGATGATGGTCGGTGCCATTGAGGAGCGAGGGCGTTTGCCCGGCTCTAAGCGGTTGGCGATAGGGTAACCATCTTTGTGTGTACGGAAAGAGAAGTCGGTCAGCTCGTTATTGAGCAGGAACCCATTGGTCATCAAGCGTGAACCAAACGCGTTCTCAATCGTGGTTGTGATCGACACCACGTTGCCCTCTTTATCAACCACATTGAAGTGGCTGGTAGATGGCAGTTCGATGGATTCATCACGGCTTTGGCGCTGAGCGTAGTCCCAAGGTGGTGTGCCTGCTGGTGCTGACTCCAGTGCTTTCCCTGGCGTGATCAGTTTCGCGCGCTGTTTAAGGTAGTCTGAATTGATCAAACCTTGAGTTGGCATAGGGACAAAATCTTCATCGGCCATGTACATGCCGCGATCCGCAAAGGCTAAGCGTGAAGCATCGGCGATAACTTGCCAAGATTTTGCGTTATCAGGACCCCAGTTTTTGAGGTCAAACTGCTCTGTCATCGCCAGAATCTGACCCACGGTAAGGGCGCCAGAACTTGGTGGACCCATTCCACAGATGTCGTAGCTTTGATAAGCGGAACAGACAGGTTGACGCTGTTTGATTTGGTAAGCATCGAAATCGGCTTGCGCTAGTACGCCCGGGTTGCCAGCGGCTGACTGAACGGTGTTGATAATATCGCTAGCAATCTTGCCTTGATAAAACGCATCCGCACCACCTTTGGCGATGGCTTCGAGTGTCGCCGCGTATTCAGGGTTCTTAAGTAATGTGCCTTGCTGTTTGGCAGAGCCATCACTATTAAAGAAGTAGGCTTTTGTGGCAGGGAAACGCGACAGGCGCTCTGCATCTTTTTCAATTAAGGTTGCTAGACGAGGGCTGATAGTAAAACCGTTCTTAGCGACTTCGGCCACAGGTTCAATCAGCTTTTTCCATTCAAGCTTGCCGTATTTCTGATGAGTATCCCACATCAGTTTTACGGTACCTGGCGTACCGACAGAACGGCCACCTACGACGGCATCGTAAAACTGCATCGGTTCGCCCTTCTCATCTTGGAATAGGCGAGGGGTTGCGGCTAGAGGTGCGGTTTCACGGCCATCATAAGTCGTTAACTGCTGCTTTTTGGCATCCCAGTAAACCAAGAAAGCACCGCCACCAATCCCTGAGGATTGCGGTTCAACCAGACCCAGCATGAGCTGAGTGGTGACCATAGCATCGATAGCGTTACCGCCTTGCTTGAGGATATCAGCGCCCGCTTGTGTCGCGAGCGGGTTGGCGGCGGTGACCATCCAGTCTTTGGCCTTAACCAGTTGCTTTTGTTCTAAGCCACTACTGTGTTCTGGGGCAACTGAATCGGCAGCCTGATTCGCGGCAGCACCAACGGACGTTAATAATAGGCATGTCGTTAGAAAAGTACGTTTCCACTGCATCTTGTTCTCCTTGTTATTTATGCAGCGACAAGAGTGACAGTGGAGTAACTTTGAGTCTAAGGATTTGTTATGAAAATGTAATCTCGAATCAAATTTTAGACACTTGAGAGCAGGGCAGACAGGGATTGCCACAAAATGCTCAGGCCGATAAGGGTGAATAGGACGCCACAAAGGCTATCGATATATACGGCCAGAGAATGAATTTTTCGCTGCATACGTTGAGTTGATAAGGCCCAAGCAAGAAATGAGAACCACAGTAAAGACAGCCCCCAAAGAATAACCAATGCCATTCCTTTACCGGTTAGTGACATGCTGGCTGGCACTAAGCTCGACATCAGGCTGACAAAGAACACCAACGCCTTTGGGTTGAGGATGTTGGTGGCAAAGCCGCGCGAGAAAGCCTGACGCTTGTTACTCAGTAATAAGCTGGTTTGAGCGGATGGTTCGTCGTTTTGCTTGTTGTTACGTAGTATTGACCAACTGGCCTTGAGTGCGCCATAGCCTAGGTAGAATAAGTAACTGCCGCCAGCGAGTTGCAGCACCGCAAATAAAGTCGGCTGCTGGTGAACAAGGTAGCTGACGCCCGTTAGGCTCAGTACTGAGTGAAGCAGAATGCCAAACGATAAGCCAAGTGCAATGTATAAACCGGTCTGGCGACCGTAACGTGTTGCGTTTTGTACCACTAGCGCGAAATCCGGCCCCGGGCTCATTAAAGCGATAAAGTGTACAGTGGCTAACGTGGCAAGAATGGTCAGTTCGTTCATGGTAATACTCTTTGATAATTTATGACCGGATTGTGCCCTGTTCGAAAGCACAATAATTGTAAATTATTGGCACTGAACCTTAGAAGGGGGAACACCATAAGTGGCTTTAAACGCTTTGCTGAAATGGGCTTGGTCGTAGAAGCCAATCTGGTGTGCCACTTCGGTACCGCAGACACCGCTTTTGAGTAGCTTAAACCCCTGCTCTAAGCGCAGGCGGCTCAGCCAGGCGTAAGGTGTCAGACCTACTTTGGCTTTGAAGTGGCGCTGGAATTGCGTTGGGCTGAGGTCACACAACTGGGAGAGTTGTTCAAGTCTGACCGGCTGCGCCAGATTCTCCATCAGATAGTCTTTTAACGTTGAGACTGACTGATTACCTAGCGGGACGATAGGCTTTTGATCCAAAGCGCCATAATGAGTGAAAAGCTGTTCAAAGCCTTCATAAGGCAGGCAGTCTTTCGCCAACTGACTGAGTTGGTTATCGGCTAATGCACTGTGCAGCTGAGCGAGAGGGTTGAAGATGCGCGAATTGGAGACAATCAACTGATTGAATTGGATCTGAGCATTGTTTTGCTTCAGCTCGGCTAATTCACTGAACCATTCCGGCTCGACGGAGAACACACGTACTTGATAGCCGCTGTCGAGCATTGAGCGCCCATCATGCAGTTCATCTGGTGGCATGATGACGATTTGCCCGGCACCAACATTGTGGCTCTGACCTTGATAATGGAATTTTTGCTGGCCATGTGTGATCAACCCGATATGAAAATCAAGATGATAGTGGCGCTGAAAGGCAAACTTCTGATAGTTGGCTTCAATCAGGCTAATCTCTTTATTTTGTGTCGTGTGGTAGTTGACCTGATCCATAAAACAAAAAAGCTTGGTGAAACTTTCACCAAGCTTATATCGGTTGTGTCACATTGTCTTGTAAAAAACGATCACTTTACCGTTGCGATTTTTCGTGATTGTTTATTGGTCTTAAGCCCGTCAAAGCTAAATACCATGAGTGCGCCCCAGATAAAGGCAAAGGTAATGGCCTTGTCTGTGGTAAAGGCTTCGCCATATACCAGTACTGCCAGTAAGAACATCAGGCTTGGGCCAATGTACTGAAAAAAGCCTAAAGTGGAGAGCTTAAGACGGGTAGCAGCCCCAGTGAAACACAGTAGTGGCAAGGTCGTAATGATCCCAGCGGAGATTAGCAGCAGGTTAAGGTTCATCGGGTTCGCTGCAAAATCGGAAGTGGAAGAGTCAGCAATCCACAGTAAATACACCGCGGCGGCAGGTAGCATGATCAAAGTCTCAATAAATAAGCCTGTTTGGGCATCTAGGCTGACTTTCTTACGTAATAGTCCGTAAAAACCAAACGTCAGTGCCAGAGCAATGGCGACGGTGGGGACTGAACCAAAAGCGATCAACTGAACCATGACACCGCAAGCCGCAAGTGCAACGGCAAACCATTGTAGCTTGCGCAGTCTTTCGCCTAAGAACAACATACCGAGCAGGACATTAATCAAGGGGTTGATGTAGTAACCGAGGCTGGCATCTAACATGTGATTGGCATTCACTGACCAGATGAAAATTAACCAGTTCACTCCCACGAGCAGTGAGGTAGAAACCAGAAATAGCATTTTGGTTTTGGAGCGGATCACATCGCGCACACCACGCCAGCGACGGCCAACGTGCAGTAACACGGCCAGTAGAACAAAAGACCACACAACGCGGTGACCTAAGATTTCAAACGGTGAAACTTCACTGATGGTTTTAAAATAGATCGGTGCAATCCCCCACATGGTGTAGGCACCGATGGCGAGAAGGACGCCTTGCCGTGCTCTCTGTTGCTCTTCTGCTGTCATTGACGTTTACTCAAAGGGTGATTTTTAAAAAGGAAGCATCCAGTATACGAATGAGTCAGTTAATCACCTAGCAATTTGCGGTTTTATTCATATCGTAACACTACTACAATGTGCCCTTTGCTTTCCTCCACTCTTGGCGCTATCGAGATATCAATGACCGCGACGCTGCTTGCTGAACAATCTGACCCTTCACTGACACCACAAAGCGTACTTGAGGATGTGTTTGGTTATCAGTCATTCCGAGACGGCCAACAGGAAGTAATCGATGCCGCTGTTGATGAACAGGACAGTTTAGTCATCATGCCGACGGGTGGCGGTAAGTCACTCTGTTATCAGATCCCAGCACTTGTCCGTGATGGTCTAACTTTAGTGATTTCGCCGCTGATTTCATTAATGAAAGACCAAGTCGATCAGCTTAAAGCCAATGGTGTGGCGGCGGAGTGTGTCAACTCAGCTATGCCTCGTGAAGATTTGGTTTCTGTATATAACCGTATGCGTTCAGGTCAGCTTAAACTGGTGTATGTGTCACCAGAGCGTGTCTTGATGCGTGACTTTCTCGAGCGCCTGGAAAGCTTATCCCTGTCGATGATTGCTGTAGATGAGGCGCATTGTATTTCCCAGTGGGGGCACGATTTTCGGCCGGAATACGCCTCACTCGGGCAAATCAAACAACAGTTTCCTCATGTGCCTTTTATGGCGCTGACAGCAACGGCCGATGATGCAACACGCAGTGACATCATGCACCGTCTGCAGCTCAATGACCCACACATCTATTTGGGCAGTTTTGATCGCCCTAACATCCGCTACACCTTAGTAGAAAAGCACAAACCGATTTCTCAGGTGATCCGGTTTCTCGATACACATAAAGGCCACTGTGGCATTATTTATTGTGGTAGCCGCAAGAAAGTCGAGATGGTGACAGAAAAACTGTGCAACAACCATATACGTGCGGCCAGTTATCATGCTGGGTTGGATGTTGATGAACGTGCCTATGTGCAAGAAGCGTTTCAGCGTGATGATATTCAAATTGTCGTCGCGACTGTGGCGTTTGGTATGGGGATCAACAAACCCAACGTGCGCTTTGTGGTTCACTTTGATATTCCGCGCAACATTGAATCCTATTATCAAGAAACTGGTCGTGCAGGTCGGGATGGCTTACCTGCGGAAGCGATGATGCTGTATGACCCAGCGGACATCAGCTGGCTAAGGCGCATGTTGGATGAAAAAGATGACGGGCCGCAAAAGCAGGTGGAAGCGCATAAACTCAATGCGATGAGTGCTTTTGCTGAAGCGCAGACGTGCCGCCGTCAGGTGTTACTGAATTATTTTGGTGAGTACCGTGAGCAGCCTTGTGGCAACTGCGACATCTGTTTGGACCCGCCCAAGCATTTTGATGCCACCGAGCAGGCACGTAAAGCCTTGTCTTGTGTCTATCGGGTCAATCAGAGTTTTGGTATGGGGTATGTGGTTGAAGTTCTGCGCGGAATGCAGAATATCCGCATCCGTGAAAATGGCCACGACAAGCTGACTACTTATGGTATCGGGCGTGAAAACAGCCACGACTATTGGGTGAGTATTTTCCGTCAGTTGATCCATAAAGGGATGCTGTTCCAGAACATTACTCGCAACTCGACCTTACAGCTTACTGAGGAAGCGCGCCCACTATTGCGTGGAGATACCGCTCTTGAATTAGCCGTGCCTCGTCTGGATACCGCCGCAAGAGCGGCTAAGTCCGATAAGCTCACCAGTAAAAACTACGACAAAAAGCTGTTTGCCAAGTTGCGTAAGTTACGCAAAGCCATTGCCGATGAAGATGGCTTACCACCGTACGTGGTATTCAGTGATGCCACCTTGATTGATATGGCGGAAATTTTGCCAACCTCTTATGGTGAAATGCTAGCGGTCAATGGAGTAGGGCAACGTAAGTTAGAAAAATACGCGGACCCATTCTTAGATTTAATTCAGGAGCACATTACTCATCATGGTTGATTCAGGGCAACAAACGGAATTTGGTTTACTTGAGTATCAAGCGCAGCAAGGTCGTATCATCATTCGAGCTCCGCGTTTTGATTTTGATAGTTTTCCTCAGCTGGCCGATAAGCTAATAAAACTCCTCTCTGCGTCTGTGATTGAAAAGCAATGGGATGCTGATATTCACTCATGGTTGATTGATTTTGAGGGGTGTCAGCTGTTTCTTAAGTCCGAGCATTACAGCGAAAGTATCTGGTTGGAAGCTCTGAGTATAGATGCCAGCAAAGAAGAGTTAGATTACCTAGCGGGCCTGTTTCAGCGTGGATTTTAGCTAGGTTAACGATTGCGTAAAACCTGCCTATTGCGACTCATATTGGTTAATGTATAATCGCCCGCCGCGATATTTGTCGTGTCGGAGGTTTTTGCAATGTAATAGCTGAGTGTCAGTTTGCACAAACGGTACGACTTAAATATCACATTGATTTTTCATTTTACATTGTTGGTCAGAGTCCTTCCGTGGCTTGGAAGTGATTCGATTTGGGTTCCCTCACCCCCAAACCAAACTAAAAAGGTATCGCATGAGTAACTTTACCCCTGCGCAGCAGCGCAAAGCCCTTTTCTTATTAGTCCTGTTCCACCTGATCATTATTGCATCAAGTAACTATCTGGTTCAGCTTCCGTTCACCGTGTTCGGGTTTCATACCACTTGGGGCGCTTTCACTTTCCCGTTTATCTTCCTAGCGACCGATTTGACGGTGCGGATTTTTGGCACGCAACTAGCTCGTAAGATTATCTTCTTGGTGATGCTGCCAGCTCTTGCGGTGTCTTACGGCCTATCCGTTCTCTTCTATGAAGGTGCATTCCAAGGCTTTAGCCAATTAGGCGAGTTTAACTTGTTTGTGGCACGAATCGCGATTGCGAGCTTTATGGCTTATTTGCTGGGTCAGATTTTGGATGTGCACGTATTTAACCGTCTACGCCAGCTAAAGCAGTGGTGGGTTGCCCCAACGTGCTCAACCTTATTTGGTAATGCGCTCGACACCATTGCGTTTTTTGCGATTGCGTTTTACCAGAGCCCTGATCCATTTATGGCCGAGCACTGGACAGAAATAGCGCTGGTGGATTATGGATTCAAACTGGTGATCAGCTTAGGTCTGTTTGTGCCTATGTATGGCGTCTTATTGAATTATTTGGTGAAGAAGCTGACAGCCGTTAACCCAGAATTTAAAGTGGTCGGCGCTCAGTAAGCGTGAATCAAAACAAAGCCCGGTGGAGAATACTCTGACCGGGCTTTTTTATCGGGCTTGCTACTTAGCAATGATATTCAAGGGCCAGCCAATATCACTTTGGCGGTTGGCTTCAATTTCTAACTCTGCGGCAGTCAGAGGGTTGGCTTTCAGCCATTGTTCCGCGATAGTCAAAGTTAGCTTATCGCCTTGAGATTGAAGAGTGATGCTTGGTTCTAAATCTGGGTTGCGACGATGAGTGAGAAGAACCGCCAAACGCAACAGGCGCAGGACTCGTTTAGCACTATTACCCGACAGTGCGTGTTGCTCTGGTAGAGATGTGAGCTGCTCACGGTAACGACGCGAGATTTCACCTAGAAAGTGTTTTTGTGCTCGGGTATAACCCGGAAGATCAAGGTTTTGTAGCAGGTAAGCACTGTGTTCGCCGCCTTTCTTGAAATCAATCGTCAGACCGATCTCGTGCAGCTTGGCCGCCGTTTCGAGCAAAATACTTCCCTGAGCTTCTGTAATCCACTGGGCTTCACATTGATCAAGTAATTTACTGGCTAAAGTAGCCACTTGCTCCCCGTATGCGGTATCAATCTGATAGCGACTTTGTACACTGGCAATTGTGCGAGCACGAATGTCATCTTGCTTGAGCTCATCGACCATTTCATACACTAAGCCCTCACGTAATGCGCCGCCCGCCAGTGTCATCGAATCAATTTCTAGCAGTTCAAAGATAGCGATGAGAATCGAAAGACCGCTTGGGAATACCAATGCGCGCTCTAGCGTTAGCCCTTCAATCTCCAGCTCTTCCAAATGATCCGCCAGCATGGCTTGTTTTTGCAGACGCTTGAGTTTGGCGTGAGTAATGACCTCGTCCATACCTTGCGCCAGCATAATTTCCTGCAAGGCCTGAACGGTACCAGAAGCACCAACGCACACGTCCCAGCCAATTTGAGTGTATTGCTCAAGGATAGGTCTCAGCGCTTCTTTGGCCGCTTCAATCGCATGATTAAAATTGGTTACGGTGAGTTGACGGTCTTTAAAGTGACGTTCCAGCCAAGTGACACAACCCATCTTCAGGCTGGTCAGCGCTTTGGCTTCAAAACCTTGACCGATAATAAGTTCAGTACTGGCACCGCCAATATCGACCACCAAACGTCGTCCGCAGCCACCTGATGTGTGGGCGACCCCTTTATAAATGGTCGCGGCTTCCTCCTCACCGCAGATAACGTCAATCTTGTGGCCGAGAATCTGATTCGCTTTCTCAACAAAGACATCCGCATTGGTTGCGGTGCGCAGTGTAGCGGTACCCACAATGCGAATGTGTTGAGCTGGGATATCCTGAAGTCGCTCGGCAAAGAGACTCAAGCAGTCCCACCCGCGTTGCATGGCCTCTTGGCTTAACGCATTGTTGCTGTCTAACCCTGCGGCAAGACGAACCTTACGTTTGATTTTGGCCATAGTTTGAACGCTGCCATCAATATGACGCACAACGAGCATGTGAAAACTGTTCGACCCGAGGTCGATGGCAGCGTAGAGCGGAGAAGAAACTGCTTGGCTCATAGACGACTTAAGAATCCTTTTGTTGACGTTGACGAGAGCGGTTGTGGTTACGACGGTTGCCTGAGCGTGAGCCACCAGTATTAGTGCGACGTTGCTGCGGACGGTTAGAGCGCAGACGTAACGGTGCTGGTAGATCTTCAATCAAAGCACTTGGGTCGTAGTCAGACACAGGAATCGTGTGTTCAATATACTCTTCAATTGGCGGAAGGTTGATCGCATAATCTTCACACGCAAAGCTGATTGAGTGACCACTGGCTCCTGCTCGACCTGTACGACCGATGCGGTGTACGTAATCTTCGCAATCGTCAGGTAGGTCGAAGTTAAACACGTGAGTCACTTGAGGGATGTGGAGACCACGAGCTGCCACGTCTGTCGCCACTAGCAGGTCAACTTCACCTTTAGTGAACTGCTCTAAGATGCGTTCGCGCTTCTTCTGTGGTACATCGCCCGTCAATAGGCCTACACGGTGGCCATCAGCGGCTAGGTGACCCCATACGGATTCACATTTGTGTTTGGTATTAGCAAAGATGATCGCGCGCTCTGGCCACTCTTCTTCAATAAGAGTTTGTAGCAGAGACATCTTGTGTTCGTTAGACGGGTAAAACAGCTCTTCCTGAATGCGGTGACCGGTTTTGACTTCCGGTTCCACCACAACGTGCTCTGGGTTGTGCATATGTTCGAAAGCCAGCTCTTGAACACGGTATGACAGTGTTGCTGAGAACAACATGTTCAAGCGCTCTTTGGGTTCAGGCATACGGCGGAATAGGAAACGGATGTCTTTGATGAAACCAAGGTCGAACATGCGATCGGCTTCATCAAGCACAACAGCCTGAATATTGTTCAGGTTGAAGACTCGTTGCTTATAGAAATCAATAATGCGACCTGTAGTGCCAATGAGTACATCGACGCCTTGCTCAAGCTTCGCCAACTGCTTGTCGTAGCTTTCACCACCGTAAGCTAAAGCTGCTTTGATGCCTGTGCTTTGGGTGAGAGGTTCTGCATCGTTGTAAATCTGAATTGCCAGTTCACGGGTCGGTGCCATGATGATGGCACGTGGTTGCGTTGGTTTACGACCCTCGTGCTCTGGAGTGTTCAGCAAATGGTTAAAAGTAGCCGTCAGGAAGGCTAGGGTTTTCCCTGTACCTGTTTGAGCCTGACCTGCGATGTCTTGGCCGGTGAGCAGTACCGGCAACGCCAAAGCTTGGATTGGGGTACAAAACTCGAACCCTTTTTTCTCCAAACCTTCAGTAACTTGGGGGTGTAAACCCAAATTGGCGAACTTTTGCTCTGTGATATGCGTCTTTTTCATGGCTATAGAATATCAGCTTAAGCTTGCAATACGAAAGTAAATACATTCCAATAGGGCATCTAAATACTGGTTATCATCCAACCAGTTCCGAAAAAACACATTGGAGTGGAAGATGAGTGATAAGATTTTGCAGCTAACTGATGACGGTTTTGAAGCCGACGTACTAAACGCTGCAGGCCCGGTTCTTGTTGATTTTTGGGCAGAATGGTGTGGTCCTTGTAAGATGATTGCTCCTATTTTGGACGAAATCGCCGACGAGTACGAAGGCAAACTCACTATCGGTAAACTGAATATCGACCAAAACGCAGGTACTCCACCGAAATTTGGTATTCGTGGTATCCCAACGTTACTACTTTTCAAAGATGGTAGCGTGGCAGCGACGAAAGTAGGTGCTTTATCTAAGACTCAACTAAAAGAGTTTTTGGACGCGAACCTATAAATAAGTTGTTCAGATAAGACCGTACATTGACCTCAATGTGCGGTTTTGTTTTTGAAGGCTAACAAAATCTAGACTAGGCTAGTATTTAGTGCTAATTTATCGCACGTTAAATAAACAAGTATCTCTTCTTGGTCGATCCTGTGACCAAATTCATCTTAACTAAATAACAGATCCTATTTTGACTAAAAAAGTATCCACCACAATGAATCTAACAGAACTGAAGAACAGACCTGTGTCTGATCTTGTCAAACTTGGCGAAAGCTTGGGCCTTGAAAACCTGGCACGTCTAAGAAAGCAAGACATCATCTTCGCCATCCTTAAAGCACATGCAAAAAGTGGAGAAGATATTTTTGGCGACGGGGTTCTGGAAATACTTCAAGACGGTTTTGGCTTCTTGCGTAGCGCAGACAGTTCTTACTTGGCAGGTCCAGACGATATCTATGTCTCTCCAAGTCAAATCCGCCGTTTCAACCTTCGTACTGGTGACTCGATTGCCGGTAAGATTCGTCCACCAAAAGACGGCGAGCGTTACTTTGCTCTGTTGAAAGTTAATACAGTTAATGATGACAAGCCGGATAACGCACGTAATAAGATTCTATTTGAAAACTTAACGCCACTGCACGCCAATGAGCGTATGGTGATGGAACGTGGTAACGGTTCGACAGAAGATATTACAGCTCGTGTTTTAGACTTAGCCTCTCCAATCGGTAAAGGTCAGCGTGGTCTAATCGTAGCTCCGCCAAAAGCGGGTAAAACAATGCTGCTGCAAAACATTGCTCAAAGCATTGCTTACAACCACCCTGAGTGTGAGCTAATGGTACTGCTTATCGACGAGCGTCCAGAAGAAGTAACCGAGATGCAGCGCCTGGTTAAAGGTGAAGTGGTTGCGTCAACGTTTGATGAGCCAGCGTCTCGTCACGTACAAGTTGCTGAAATGGTGATCGAGAAAGCGAAACGCTTGGTTGAACACAAGAAAGACGTAGTTATCTTACTTGACTCTATCACTCGTCTAGCTCGTGCATACAACACGGTAGTTCCTTCATCAGGTAAAGTTCTGACTGGTGGTGTCGATGCAAATGCCCTACATCGACCTAAGCGCTTCTTCGGTGCTGCACGTAATGTAGAAGAAGGTGGTAGCCTAACGATTCTTGCGACGGCTCTAGTTGATACTGGTTCTAAAATGGATGAAGTTATCTACGAAGAATTTAAAGGTACAGGTAACATGGAAATCCACCTGAACCGTAAGATCGCTGAGAAACGTGTTTTCCCTGCTATCGACTTCAACCGTTCAGGCACTCGTCGTGAAGAACTTTTGACTAAGAATGAAGAGCTGCAGAAGATGTGGATTTTGCGTAAGATTGTTCATCCGATGGGTGAGATCGACGCGATGGAATTCCTAATCGATAAGCTCGCAATGACTAAGACCAATGATGAGTTCTTTGATGCTATGCGTCGTCAGTAAGAATTTGTGATTCCAAACGCCATCGACATTGTCGGTGGCGTTTTTGTTTGCATTCTCATTTGATAGGGCTCACAATGAGCGAGAATGTTAAGAGGAGGTTAACATGCAACAAGGAATGTTGTCGTCGGTTCTCCTATGCACATCTTTATTGATTGGAGCGCCAACGGTTGCTGCGATGGAAATGCATCCAGACAAAGCCGAACAGTTACTTCAGGATCAGCAGATTCACTATAAAGTCGCTGAACTTCTCCAATATGCTGTCGAAAATAATATCGACTCGCTCAATTTCGCTCTCGAAAGATTGTCGCTTCCTCAACAAGAAGTGGCTCGCTACCTTTTACTCAAGAAAATTGAAGACCAAAATGTCATCTTGACACCGAAAATGGCTTTATTCGTTGAACAGCAAAAAGCCATGGTGCCGACCTATCAGGTGCTGGAAAGAGGGGACGGATATGAATTTTCTGTTCCTGCGTTTAATTATCCGGCAATAGCCAGTCGGTTGCTCAAGCAGTGGCACCAAGATCAGTCCACGCTCGATTTTGTTCTGAGTGCCGAGCGCGGTGAATTGGAACTGAAAAAGTGGCTGTCTGGTAGTGATTACCAGGTACAGGCTCGGGAAGCATTACTCATCCGTGAGTTGGACAGCTTATCACCTGAGGCGGTTGATAATTTAGTCGTTCAGTTGACCGGAGAAGCGGTTACCAGCTGGTTACCCTCTTCTCAAGTCATGGTTCGTTTAGCTCAGGTCAGTGAAAATCCAGAAGTCTATAAACTCCTTTGGTTGATGCGAGCAGATTTCCACAGCGAGACGGAGCTAAGCCGATTAGCTAAGGTGGGTGATGTCTTTGCAGTTAACCAGATCATGCATGCTGCTCATAACCCCAGTCTTAAAGAGCAAGCCATTAAAGAGTTGACTCGAATTAAACCCATGACTGAAGAAGTGAAAGCCTTCTTGATCGATAGAATGGCGATTCGTGATGAGGCCTCCATGGTGGCCACGGAATTAGCCAACCAGGGTTATTCCACTTGGCTAGAAGAGCTTGCTAGCCATAATCAAAAGGTACGTAGCAGCGCGATTTTGAACGTATTATCACAATAAAAATAACCTTATAGAAAAGAGGGATCGGAAGATTCCTCTTTTTGTTATACTGCTTGCACTTTAATCAGTCACAGAAGACCTATGAGTTTTAAGGATTTACGCGACTTTATCGCTCACCTTGAGCAGGAGGGGAAGCTTAAACGCATTTCCGAGCCTGTCGATCCACATTATGAAATGACAGAGATTAGCGACCGTACTTTACGTGCAGGTGGCCCGGCATTGTTGTTTGAAAATCCCATTGGCTACGATGTACCTGTGCTGACCAACCTGTTTGGCACCCCTGAGCGGGTCGCGATAGGTATGGGGCGCGAAGACGTCAAAGATCTGCGTGAAGTGGGTAAATTGTTGGCTTATCTCAAGGAGCCCGAGCCACCACGTGGTTTTAAGGACGCGTTAGAGAAACTGCCTGTTTTTAGACAAGTCTTGAACATGCCTGCCAAAAGGCTACGTAAAGCTGCGTGTCAGGAGATTGTTTGGCAAGGTGACGAAGTTGATCTCGATAAAGTCCCGGTGATGAGTTGTTGGCAAGATGATGTTGCGCCTCTGCTTACGTGGGGGTTAACCGTGACTCGAGGGCCACATAAAAAGCGCCAGAATCTAGGAATTTACCGTCAGCAGAAAATTGGTAAGAACAAGATCATCATGCGTTGGCTAGCGCACCGTGGTGGAGCCCTTGATCTGCGTGACTGGATGGAAACCAACCCGGGAGAACCCTTCCCTGTTTCAGTCGCATTTGGTGCTGACCCAGCCACCATATTAGGCGCGGTAACACCAGTACCAGATACCTTATCTGAGTATGCGTTTGCGGGCTTGCTTCGTGGCAGCAAAACTGAAGTGGTTAAATCTGTAAGTAATAATCTTGAGGTGCCTGCTAGCGCAGAGATTGTGCTTGAGGGTTACATTGACCCGAATGAGTATGCGGACGAAGGGCCTTATGGTGACCACACTGGTTATTACAACGAAAAAGAAAAACACCACGTCTTTACTATTACTCACATTACCATGCGTAAGGACCCGCTCTATCACAGCACCTACACAGGGCGTCCGCCAGATGAACCTGCTGTATTGGGTGTTGCGTTAAATGAAGTGTTTGTTCCTATTCTGCAAAAGCAGTTTCCTGAAATAGAAGACTTCTATTTGCCACCAGAAGGCTGTTCGTACCGCATGGCGGTGGTAACAATGAAAAAGCAATACCCAGGGCATGCTAAGCGAGTAATGATGGGGGTATGGTCTTTCCTTCGCCAGTTCATGTACACCAAGTTCGTTGTAGTGTGCGATGAAAGTGTTAATGCGCGCAGTTGGGATGATGTCGTGAAGGCCATGTGTGAGCATATGGAACCTGTTCGCGATACCTTAATGATTGACAACACGCCTATTGATTCTCTCGATTTCGCCTCACCAGTAGTGGGACTTGGCTCTAAGATGGGCTTGGATGCAACGATTAAATGGGATGCCGAGAAGGCTTCTGATCCAGAGTTAACATCCGCAAGCCAAACAGCGATTACGGATGAGCAGCTACAACAACTTCGTCAGGCATTTCCGGAAATTGTTGATATTGCTTTACCAGAATCTGCTGGCGCCGATCGCTTCATGGTGGTATCGATGAAGAAAACGCACGCGATGCAATCGAAAGCGGTGCTCAATGGCGTGTGGGAGTTTCTCAAGCAGTATACGGATGCCAAGTTTGTTATTCTCTGCGATGATGACGTCAATGTGCACGATTGGAATGACATTATCTGGGCAATTACCACGCGAATGGACCCTAATCGTGACACCGTAAAAATAGAAGCAAAAGAAGGTCGCAGTTCTAAGTTAGGTTTGGATGCGACCAACAAGTTTGAGGGAGAAGTCCAGCGAGAGTGGGGCATCCCAATCAAGAAAGATTCTCAGTTAGTTGCGCAGGTCGATGCAAAATGGAGTAAGCTGGGAATATTATGAGCCATTTGGTGACCTTGCAGCCGCAGAATATACAGTTCGATGTGCAGGAAGGGGAAACGGTATTGGAAGCTGCGCTCAACAATAACATCAGCTTCCCAAACCGTTGCCAAGTGGGAGCGTGCGCAGCGTGTCTGTGTCGGAAAATAGAAGGTCGAGTCACTTACCAGCTTGAGCCAATGCTCACAGAGAAAGAGCAGCAACAAGGCTGGGTGTTTGCTTGTCAGGCCTTCGCAGAAAGTAATTTGGTACTTACTTTTGAGGAGTAAGTAAGAGGAATAACATGACCATCCAATGTAAAGTAAAGTCTATTGAGCCGTTAGCTTGTAATACCCATCGAATTCTGTTGCATCCAGAGACACCAGTCAGCTTCAAAGCTGGCCAGTATCTAATGGTTGTGATGGGAGAAAAAGATAAACGTCCATTCTCTATTGCAAGCAGCCCTTGCCGTCATGAAGGCGAGCTAGAGCTTCACATTGGTGCAGCAGAGCATAACGCGTATGCTCTTGAAGTTGTCGAAGCGATGCAAAACGCATTGGAAAATGATGGTGACATCAGTATTGATGCGCCTCATGGCGATGCCTGGGTTAAAGAAGAGAGTGAACGTCCTCTACTTTTGATTGCTGGTGGTACAGGATTTAGTTACGTACGTTCGATATTGGACCACTGCGTGGCTCAAAATAAAACCAATGAGATCCACCTTTATTGGGGTGGCCGAGATGAACGCCAACTATATGCTAAGGACGAACTGGATGGTATCGCGGCACAGTTCAGCAACGTGCATTTTATTCCAGTAGTAGAAGAAGCGACTTCTGAATGGCAAGGCAAAGTCGGAAACGTACTTCAAGCCGTCAGTGACGATTTTGATTCTCTTGCAGAATATGACATCTACATTGCTGGACGTTTTGAAATGGCGGGTGCGGCTCGTGAACAATTTACCCAGAACAAAGGTGCTAACAGCGACCGCATGTTTGCTGACGCGTACGCATTCATTTAAAACTGAATGAAATAGATAGATAAAAGAGGGCTTTTTGCCCTCTTTTTTGTTGTTTTGAACACATTTTCAACGAGCGATGAGTTTTTTCAATTTTTTTTGAAAAAGGGCTTGCGCTATCAGAAGGACTCCCTATAATGCGCATCCACTGACACGGCAGACGCCACAAGGCTTCAGCAGTGTTAGAGAGGTGAAAAGCTTCTGAGAAAATAAGTTTGAAAAAGTGTTTGACTCTTCAAATTATCTCGCTAGAATGCACCTCCGCTTTGAGAGGAAGCCTCTTGAAAAGCACAGCTCTTTAACAATATAAACCTATCAATCTGTGTGGGCACTCGTTGATGATAATCCAAATAGTTTCTTCGGAAACAATTTAGGTTTCAATGATACGAAGTGACCATTCGAATTGGGAAGCAGCCTTGAGCTGTTTTGTTTTACTTTTTCAAAAGTGAAAACCAATAAGAGCACAGTCAATTCAAACATTACTTATGTAATGTTCAGTATTCATTGAGCCGACAAAATCTTAAATTGAAGAGTTTGATCATGGCTCAGATTGAACGCTGGCGGCAGGCCTAACACATGCAAGTCGAGCGGAAACGAGTTAACTGAACCTTCGGGGAACGTTAACGGCGTCGAGCGGCGGACGGGTGAGTAATGCCTGGGAAATTGCCCTGATGTGGGGGATAACCATTGGAAACGATGGCTAATACCGCATAATAGCTTCGGCTCAAAGAGGGGGACCTTCGGGCCTCTCGCGTCAGGATATGCCCAGGTGGGATTAGCTAGTTGGTGAGGTAATGGCTCACCAAGGCGACGATCCCTAGCTGGTCTGAGAGGATGATCAGCCACACTGGAACTGAGACACGGTCCAGACTCCTACGGGAGGCAGCAGTGGGGAATATTGCACAATGGGCGCAAGCCTGATGCAGCCATGCCGCGTGTATGAAGAAGGCCTTCGGGTTGTAAAGTACTTTCAGCAGTGAGGAAGGTTCATACGTTAATAGCGTATGGATTTGACGTTAGCTGCAGAAGAAGCACCGGCTAACTCCGTGCCAGCAGCCGCGGTAATACGGAGGGTGCGAGCGTTAATCGGAATTACTGGGCGTAAAGCGCATGCAGGTGGTTTGTTAAGTCAGATGTGAAAGCCCGGGGCTCAACCTCGGAATAGCATTTGAAACTGGCAGACTAGAGTACTGTAGAGGGGGGTAGAATTTCAGGTGTAGCGGTGAAATGCGTAGAGATCTGAAGGAATACCGGTGGCGAAGGCGGCCCCCTGGACAGATACTGACACTCAGATGCGAAAGCGTGGGGAGCAAACAGGATTAGATACCCTGGTAGTCCACGCCGTAAACGATGTCTACTTGGAGGTTGTGGCCTTGAGCCGTGGCTTTCGGAGCTAACGCGTTAAGTAGACCGCCTGGGGAGTACGGTCGCAAGATTAAAACTCAAATGAATTGACGGGGGCCCGCACAAGCGGTGGAGCATGTGGTTTAATTCGATGCAACGCGAAGAACCTTACCTACTCTTGACATCCAGAGAACTTTCCAGAGATGGATTGGTGCCTTCGGGAACTCTGAGACAGGTGCTGCATGGCTGTCGTCAGCTCGTGTTGTGAAATGTTGGGTTAAGTCCCGCAACGAGCGCAACCCTTATCCTTGTTTGCCAGCACTTCGGGTGGGAACTCCAGGGAGACTGCCGGTGATAAACCGGAGGAAGGTGGGGACGACGTCAAGTCATCATGGCCCTTACGAGTAGGGCTACACACGTGCTACAATGGCGCATACAGAGGGCGGCCAACTTGCGAAAGTGAGCGAATCCCAAAAAGTGCGTCGTAGTCCGGATTGGAGTCTGCAACTCGACTCCATGAAGTCGGAATCGCTAGTAATCGTAGATCAGAATGCTACGGTGAATACGTTCCCGGGCCTTGTACACACCGCCCGTCACACCATGGGAGTGGGCTGCAAAAGAAGTGGGTAGTTTAACCTTCGGGGGGACGCTCACCACTTTGTGGTTCATGACTGGGGTGAAGTCGTAACAAGGTAGCGCTAGGGGAACCTGGCGCTGGATCACCTCCTTATACGATGATTATTCACGATGAGTGTCCACACAGATTGATGGTTTTGAAGCGAAAGCTTCGAGCTATGATTGCTCTTTAACAATTTGGAAAGCTGACGAATAACAACAATCCCCATCTCTATGAGATGCGTTGTTATTCAATTAAAAGTTCTCAAATCCTAAATCTTTATGATTTAGGTACCAACACACATTCAAGTGTTCTTGGAAGTATCGAAAGATACTTAATATTTGAGTCCGGCAAAATCGAGTCTGCATCATGTTTAAATAATTGCAGACAACTTTGGTTGTTTGACTAGAAGACCCTTTGGGGTTGTATGGTTAAGTGACTAAGCGTACACGGTGGATGCCTTGGCAGTCAGAGGCGATGAAGGACGTATTAACTTGCGATAAGCCCAGATTAGACAGTAAAAGTCATTTGAGTCTGGGATTTCCGAATGGGGAAACCCAACTGCATAAGCAGTTATCATTATCTGAATACATAGGGTAATGAGGCGAACCGGGGGAACTGAAACATCTAAGTACCCCGAGGAAAAGAAATCAACCGAGATTCCGAAAGTAGCGGCGAGCGAAATTGGATTAGCCCTTAAGCCTATAATGCGTCAGGTGAAAGTTCTGGA
Source organism: Vibrio coralliilyticus (assembly GCF_024449095.1). Lineage (NCBI taxonomy): Bacteria > Pseudomonadati > Pseudomonadota > Gammaproteobacteria > Vibrionales > Vibrionaceae > Vibrio > Vibrio coralinecrosis. Next base: position 3,138,250 of record NZ_CP024627.1, on the reverse strand, counting down.
AAGGTCTGCGATACAGGGTGATAGCCCCGTAACCGACAGCGCATTTTAGGTGAAATCGAGTAGGGCGGGACACGTGATATCCTGTCTGAATATGGGGGGACCATCCTCCAAGGCTAAATACTACTGACTGACCGATAGTGAACCAGTACCGTGAGGGAAAGGCGAAAAGAACCCCTGTGAGGGGAGTGAAATAGAACCTGAAACCGTGTACGTACAAGCAGTAGGAGCACCCTCGTGGTGTGACTGCGTACCTTTTGTATAATGGGTCAGCGACTTATATTCAGTAGCAAGGTTAACCATCTAGGGGAGCCGTAGAGAAATCGAGTCTTAACTGGGCGTCGAGTTGCTGGATATAGACCCGAAACCAGGTGATCTAGCCATGGGCAGGTTGAAGGTTGAGTAACATCAACTGGAGGACCGAACCGACTAATGTTGAAAAATTAGCGGATGACTTGTGGCTAGGGGTGAAAGGCCAATCAAACCTGGAGATAGCTGGTTCTCCCCGAAATCTATTTAGGTAGAGCCTCGGACGAATACTACTGGGGGTAGAGCACTGTTAAGGCTAGGGGGTCATCCCGACTTACCAACCCTTTGCAAACTCCGAATACCAGTAAGTACTATCCGGGAGACACACGGCGGGTGCTAACGTCCGTCGTGGAGAGGGAAACAACCCAGACCGCCAGCTAAGGTCCCAAATTACAGCTAAGTGGGAAACGATGTGGGAAGGCTTAGACAGCTAGGATGTTGGCTTAGAAGCAGCCATCATTTAAAGAAAGCGTAATAGCTCACTAGTCGAGTCGGCCTGCGCGGAAGATGTAACGGGGCTAAGCTGTAAACCGAAGCTGCGGCAATACCATTTATGGTATTGGGTAGGGGAGCGTTCTGTAAGCCGTTGAAGGTGGATTGTAAAGTCTGCTGGAGGTATCAGAAGTGCGAATGCTGACATGAGTAACGATAATGGGGGTGAAAAACCTCCACGCCGGAAGACCAAGGGTTCCTGTCCAACGTTAATCGGGGCAGGGTAAGTCGACCCCTAAGGCGAGGCCGAAAGGCGTAGTCGATGGGAAACGGGTTAATATTCCCGTACTTCTTACAATTGCGATGGGGGGACGGAGAAGGCTAGGTGGGCCTGGCGACGGTTGTCCAGGTTCAAGTGCGTAGGCTTGAGAGTTAGGTAAATCCGGCTCTCTTTAAGGCTGAGACACGATGTCGAGCTACTACGGTAGTGAAGTCATTGATGCCATGCTTCCAGGAAAAGCCTCTAAGCTTCAGATTGTAAGGAATCGTACCCCAAACCGACACAGGTGGTCGGGTAGAGAATACCAAGGCGCTTGAGAGAACTCGGGTGAAGGAACTAGGCAAAATGGTACCGTAACTTCGGGAGAAGGTACGCTCCTGTCGGTGAAGTCCCTTGCGGATGGAGCTAACGGGAGTCGCAGATACCAGGTGGCTGCAACTGTTTATTAAAAACACAGCACTGTGCAAAATCGTAAGATGACGTATACGGTGTGACGCCTGCCCGGTGCCGGAAGGTTAATTGATGGGGTTAGACGTAAGTCGAAGCTCTTGATCGAAGCCCCGGTAAACGGCGGCCGTAACTATAACGGTCCTAAGGTAGCGAAATTCCTTGTCGGGTAAGTTCCGACCTGCACGAATGGCGTAATGATGGCCACGCTGTCTCCACCCGAGACTCAGTGAAATTGAAATCGCTGTGAAGATGCAGTGTACCCGCGGCTAGACGGAAAGACCCCGTGAACCTTTACTACAGCTTGGCACTGAACATTGACCCTACATGTGTAGGATAGGTGGGAGGCTTTGAAACCGGTACGCCAGTATCGGTGGAGCCGTCCTTGAAATACCACCCTTGTAGTGTTGATGTTCTAACTTAGACCCGTTATCCGGGTTGAGGACAGTGCCTGGTGGGTAGTTTGACTGGGGCGGTCTCCTCCCAAAGAGTAACGGAGGAGCACGAAGGTGGGCTAATCACGGTTGGACATCGTGAGGTTAGTGCAATGGCATAAGCCCGCTTGACTGCGAGAATGACAATTCGAGCAGGTGCGAAAGCAGGTCATAGTGATCCGGTGGTTCTGTATGGAAGGGCCATCGCTCAACGGATAAAAGGTACTCCGGGGATAACAGGCTGATACCGCCCAAGAGTTCATATCGACGGCGGTGTTTGGCACCTCGATGTCGGCTCATCACATCCTGGGGCTGAAGTCGGTCCCAAGGGTATGGCTGTTCGCCATTTAAAGTGGTACGCGAGCTGGGTTTAGAACGTCGTGAGACAGTTCGGTCCCTATCTGCCGTGGGCGTTGGAAGATTGAAGGGGGCTGCTCCTAGTACGAGAGGACCGGAGTGGACGAACCTCTGGTGTTCGGGTTGTCATGCCAATGGCATTGCCCGGTAGCTAAGTTCGGAATCGATAACCGCTGAAAGCATCTAAGCGGGAAGCGAGCCCTGAGATGAGTCTTCCCTGACCCCTTGAGGGTCCTAAAGGGTTGTTCGAGACTAGAACGTTGATAGGCAGGGTGTGTAAGCGTTGTGAGGCGTTGAGCTAACCTGTACTAATTGCCCGTGAGGCTTAACCATACAACACCCAAAGGGTTTTGATGGACTCAAAGCAAGAACAGATTGAATGTGTAAACACAGAACTTAAAACAGCTTTCCGAATTATTCGATTTGCAAGCAAATCTCACCCTAAAGGGCCGCACTAAAGTGCGTTTGAATTTGCGAGCAAATTGATAAAGAATTTGCTTGGCGACCATAGCGTTGTGGACCCACCTGATTCCATGCCGAACTCAGAAGTGAAACGCAATAGCGCCGATGGTAGTGTGGGGCTTCCCCATGTGAGAGTAGGACATCGCCAGGCTTTACATTTAGACTTAGTGTCTAACCAGTGCGGAGCGGTAGTTCAGTTGGTTAGAATACCGGCCTGTCACGCCGGGGGTCGCGGGTTCGAGTCCCGTCCGCTCCGCCACTTATTCAGAGAAAGCCCTAACAGAAATGTTAGGGCTTTTTCGTATATGAAATATTATTGTTGGTCTGTGGCCAACGACTCCCCTCCCAGCTGTCCATAATCCTGAACTAAGTCTTTCCACTACTGCTAGCCACTTATTGAGAAATTCAGCCCGAAGGCTGGGTTTGTTGTTTAGAGACAATGGTGTCGATTATTCGAAAAGTGGCAGAGCCTCCCACGATAAATCTCCGGCCTTTGACTCTTAATGCTTTGCCATTCTAAGGCGACAACCTTAGTGACGAAGCCTTTGTTTATAGTGATTTGTTGTGTGGAACCACTTAGTTTGATGACTAGGTGTAGTCACGAATATTACTCATACGCACAAAAAAGCCGACCATCAGGTCGGCTGAAGATAATATCGCTAGGGTGCTAAGCTTGGACTAACGTCAATGCTTTCTTTGATACTTCATGAGCAGCCTTCGTCATGTTTTGTTTTTCTAACGCATCAGCTAAAGATGAATAATCCGCTACGCTTGAGCGAACAGAAAGCGCTTTTTCTAAATGCTGTTGTGCCTCAGACCAGTTTTCATTTCTTAAATGGAACTGAGCAAGGGCACTGTGTGCGTGGGCGTTGTTACCATCTTTTTTGAGAGCCTCTTCTAGGAAGACTATAGCTGGATGTTCATCGGCCAAATTCATATCGGGTAATAAAGTGTATAGGTTGGAAGCTGGATGTTTCTTAAGACTCTCTTTTACCAACGTGAAGGCCTCATTGTCTGCTTTACGAGCCATTAGCTGTTTTGCAAAACATTCGACTAAATGAGTATCGTTTTTTTGTTTACGGGCAAGACTGTTCCAATGGGTGAGCAGCCCTTCACTGCCTTTTTGTTCAGCGACTTGCTCTAACAGACCGCACTGAGCACGTTGGTTCAATTGCTCCTGCTCATCTTTCGCAATGATTTTATTTTTTGCTAGGGTAGGCAAAGTGTCCAGCAGTGGCTGCCACATTTTTAGCTCGACATAGACAGTCTTAAGTAGGTTAAGAACAATGCGGTTTTCTGGGTAGTCGGATTTTAGTTTGGTTAGGGTGTCTAAGGCATGTGTGTATTGCGCTTCTCTTACCTGCTGTTTTGCTCTGGTCAATTCAACGGCCAGTTGAGCATTTTCCTGCTCAGATGCCAGCGTTAAGTAGTAATCACGTTTTTTCTTATCGCCCATTCCTTGAGCTGCTTCAGAAGCGACCAAGTAGCATAGTAGGGGCATGTCGTGATGATTAGCCCAGCGAGTGGCTTTCTTCTCTGCCGACTTGAAGTCACCTTCAAGTAATTTGATGATCCCTTCATTGGTATAGCGGCGAGAACGGCGCATCTTACGCACACTGAAATAGTTCCAAGTTGCTGAGCTGGCCGAGAACGTTTTCTTGATTAAAAATTCCAAGCCAAAAAGTGAGGCTAAAGTTGCAATCATGAAGATTACTAACGTTGTGACACTCATCTCGATGGTTTTATCGGCCACCGAGATCAGTACGTAGCCCTGCTGACCCGCATATTGGGTTCCGGCAAACAGCCCAGCCCCTAAGACAAGGAAGAGAAAAATGATTCTGAACATTATTTTTCCTCCGTAACCAGAGTGGTGACTTCACGGCGCAGGCGATCACGAATCACGTCGGACAGAATTTGCTGTGTTTCAAGTTTCACTGGGTAGTCGACTTGTACATTCTGCTTGCTTAGCATTTCCAGAGTTTTATTGAACTCGATAACGGTGTTGGCGTCTTGGTTGAAGAATGCACTCGACCATTTGTCGGCAGTGGTTAATGCTGTTTGATAAATATCTTGCTGCTCAACGTACACCGCTTTAATCGCTGTTTCTAATTTGGCCTTAATGTTTTCTTTAAGATAAAAATGTTGTTCAGGCGATAACAGAGGAATGACATTGCCATCTCGAGTGCGGAAGGTAATGAAATTCTCCGAGAAGTCTTTGAGTGAAGTCATCAGGTTATCTTTCCAATCATAGATGTCTTCGGAGACCTGTTGCTCTTTCTGCTCTGGTGCCTCAGGAAGAATGGCATTGGCTAACGGCAGGCTGTCAACTTGCTGTTGTAGTGCTGTTAATCTGAGAACAAGGCCCTCGCGGTCGATAATGGGCACAGACTTAAGCTTCGTAATGTCATTCGCCATTGATTTACGTAACGGCACCAAGCTTGGGTCATTCAGTGCTGCGATACGCTGATCGGCACTTTCCATCAATTTAGTGGCACTGACTGCATCATGTTCTAGAAATAACTTACGGCCTGCTAGTTTGACGAGGTAGTCTGCCTCGGCAAGTAGCCAATCGTTGGGGCGACGGCCTTTGACATCAGCAATTGCAAGTTGCAAGCTTTCGATACTTTTCTGCTGTTGCGATAAAGCGGTTTCGGTTTTATGAGTGATTTCCGTTGCTTTTTCTAAGGTTACTTTCTGAGTAGCAATGAGGTCTTGCTTAACGGAGGCTGTGGTTTGCTCTAGTTGTGTCCTAAGTGATTCAATTTGGGATTGATATTGAGCGCTTTGTTGCTCCATCTGAATGGTTAAGCCGCCACCAAATATCAGTGAAATCACAATGGCGGCAGCACCGAGTTTAACCCCGCGCTTTGCATTTTTTTCTTGTTTGGCAGTGTCTGTTGACGCTGTAGGCTCAGACTTTTTATCGGAAGACGTAGAGGGAGATTCAGACGCATTGGAAGTATCGTTGGAAGACTGTTGAGTCTCAACAGGTGATGCTGTTTCTTGGTCTTTCTCAGGTTCAATGTGGTCGTTTTTATTTTTACTTGTCATTGGTCTTGTCCTGTTCACTTTGGCCGGAGAGTAGCCAGTAAATCTTTATTGGAAGCGCTGCCGGTATTATTTACATGGAGAAACCCCAGCTGTTGCGCTTCATTCGCGATACGTTCACTCGGTACATAGAGTTGCAACCCGAATGCCCAGTTCAATTGCGCTGGCGTCAACTGAGATACAAAGTAACTTAGCTGACCTGAACTGGTGATGACTAATTGTTGAATGTCTTTATCCTGCCATAGAGGTACCAACAAATCTGAGTCAAAAGCGAGGTTTTCTCGTTTGTATACCTCAAAGTAGCGGACTTGAGCTCCTCTGGATTTGAGCGATTCATAGATGAGTTCTCGACCACCATTGCCTCGTAGGATAACCACCTTTTTGTCTTTGACGTTTTTAAGTATGTCCAGCTTGAGCAGGTGCTCGCTGTCACCAACGTCAGGGTAGTGTACTTTTTGCTGGCTAAGTTTGCTTAAAACATGTGCGGTTTTTTGACCGACGGCAATGTAGGACGCTGCTTTCGGCCATTTTTGTTGAGGTAGGAAAGCCTTTTGTGTGAGCGTTACCGCATGTTGACTGACAGCAATAATGAGGTCGAATTGTGCGAGCTGAGATGAAATGCTGGGGAGATCTTCCCCAGGTCGAATTTCAATAAGACAATGGTGTAACGCGCAGACTCCTGCGCGATTGAGTTGATGGCAGAGTGCGCGGCCTTGTTCACCGGGCCGAGTGACCAACACTGCCATCGGCTTACTCGTGATCCGCGTACAGTCTGGTCAATATATCACGCGCCCCATCGTCAAGTAATTGATTGGCTAAAGTGACACCCAGCTTTTCGGCTTCGGTACGTGGACCTTTGATCTCACCACGCACAATCTTTGAACCATCGGGCTCACCGACTAGAGCTCGAAGCCAAATATCATCACCATCTAGAAGAGAATAACTACCAATAGGCACCTGACAGCCACCTTCTAGTGTGAGGTTCATGGCGCGTTCGCACAGAACGCGATCGGCGGTATCTTTGTGGTTGAGTGGCTCAAGTAGTTTGATCAGACGCTCGTCATTAAGGCGACATTCAATGCCAACAGCCCCTTGTCCTACAGCAGGCAGAGATTGCTCTGGTTCGATAAAGCTGCGGATTCGTTCTTCAAGTTCGAGGCGTTTTAGGCCTGCTGCGGCAAGGATGATGGCATCATATTCTCCGGCATCAAGTTTACCCAAACGCGTTCCAACGTTGCCGCGAAGCTCTTTAATCACTAAGTCAGGACGATATTCTTTAATCTGGCACTGACGACGCAGGCTGCAAGTACCCACTATTGCACCTTGTGGTAATTCGTCAATGTTGTTGTAGGTATTGGATACGAAAGCATCACGCGGGTCTTCACGTTCGCAAATCGTGACCAGCCCTAAGCCCTCTGGAAAATCAACGGGCACGTCTTTCATTGAATGGACCGCCAAATCTGCGCGTCCTTCTAACATGGCGACTTCAAGCTCTTTTACGAATAAACCTTTACCTCCAACTTTCGCCAGAGGAGTGTCGAGAATAACGTCACCTTTGGTGACCATGGTGACAAGTTCAACTTGTAAGCCGGGGTGTGCAGCTTGAAGTGCATCTCGTACATAATAGGCTTGCCAAAGGGCGAGAGGGCTTTTGCGTGTGGCAATTCGAATTGGAGTCGATTGTGTCATGATGGTCTTTGGATAACAGTTTAGATGAGGCTAATCCTACCATTCTCTAAGAAAAAGTCTTCCTGCTAGATCGTCTCGTTGAAAGTGAGTTATTGGGCTAGCAGAAAATATTCAAAATAGTGTGATGAGTATCTCGTTTGTAAAATGGGCTATTATTACAAAAGGTAGATACGTACCACACTATGTCGCGAGAATATTGATGAACAAAACAGTGTCGATTCGATCGTACATTTCTTTACCAAACGAAATAAAAGTGTTAAATTGATCACGTTTTGTTAGTGCTTTAGAGCAATTTATCGTCAGAGCACAGTTAGGAATTAACCAAGGAATCACCCTTGCAGGCTTATACAAAGACGCTTATTCAAAGACTTGATAATCTAAACCAGCAGCGTATTGAGCGCGCGCTGGCTCTTATGGATATGCAAAGTCAGCGTGTATTCCATCTTATTCCTACTCTTCTTCATTTCAATCATCCAGTCATCCCAGGTTATTACGACTCCCAAGTCCCTTTTGGTGTATACGATCTCGAATTTAATGAGGTGCAACAGCAGTTTGTCGAAGACACAGAATTGACGATTGGTCAGTCACTTCGAACCAGCGTTGAGCCCGCTATTCTTGGCTTGTATACCATGGGAAGTACTTCTTCCATTGGGCAGAGCACTTCAAGCGATCTCGATATCTGGGTATGTGTATCTCCCTCAATGAGCTGTGAAGAAAGAGAATGCCTGACCAATAAATGTTTGTTGATCACCGATTGGGCTCAGAGCCAAGGGGTTGAGGCGAACTTCTTCCTGATGGATGAAGAACGTTTTCGCACCAATCGTTCTGAAGAAATGACAGGGGACAACTGTGGCTCATCCCAGCACCTACTATTGTTAGATGAATTCTATCGTTCCGCGGTTCGTCTTGCGGGCCAGCGTTTGTTGTGGCAAATCGTGCCACCAGAGATGGAAGAGTGCTACGACGAATACGTGCGTGATCTGTGCAGCCAAGGTTACATTGATTGCTCACAATGGATTGATTTTGGTCAGTTGAATCGCATTCCGGCTGAAGAGTATTTTGGCTCGAACTTATGGCAGTTGTATAAGAGCATCGACTCTCCATATAAGTCCGTGCTAAAAGCCATCTTGCTTGAAGCGTATTCATGGGAATACCCTCATACGCAACTTCTCAGTCTTGATACCAAACGTCGCTTCTTTGCTCATGAGCCAGATCTCTACGGCATGGATGCTTACTACTTGATGCTTGAAAAGGTGACCCGCTATCTTGAACGCATTGGGGACTACAATCGTCTTGATTTGGTACGTCGCTGTTTTTATCTCAAAACGCACGAGAAGTTGTCTCGCGAACCTGGAATGGGTTCCGTTGCTTGGCGCCGTGAAGCGATGAGCGACATGATCAAAACATGGAATTGGGACCACTCCGTGCTTGTTGAGTTGGACGATCGCCGTAACTGGAAAGTAGAGCAAGTTAAAGTGGTTCACCATGCTTTGCTTGATGCTTTGATGTTGAGCTACCGCAACCTGATTCAATTTGCTCGTCGTAATGACATCACTTCTGCCATCAGTCCACAAGACATCAGTATCCTAGCGCGTAAGCTCTATGCGGCGTTTGAGGTTTTACCGGGTAAGGTAACTTTGCTGAACCCGCAAATTTCTCCTGACTTACACGAGCCAGACCTGAGCTTTATTGAAGTCAGGCCGGGCCGTACAAACCGAGCGGGTTGGTATCTCTATAAGCAACCCCTTCAGCCCGATCGTATCCTTGGTCAACCATTCCTTGAGCACAATGAATATCTCAGTAAGTTGGTTGCTTGGTCATTCTTTAATGGTTTGATTACAGAATCGACGCGTCTGCACTCAGTGGTTCGCGATGCTCATCTGGATATTGATAAGTTTTATCAGATGGTCAGTGATTTGCGTAATACCTTCTCATTACGTAAACGCCGCCCAACGATGCAGGCCCTGGCGAGTCCTTGTGAAATTAGCCAACTGGCGATGTTCATCAACTTTGAGGATGACCCAACAGCGGAGCTGAGTGGCCGTGCTCTGAAGGTAGATCTGAAAACGACCGATATTTTTAGCTTCGGCTCAAAGCAGACTTGTCTGGTCGGTAGTGTTGATCTGGTGTATCGCAATTCTTGGCATGAAGTCCGTACGCTGCATTTCAAAGGTGAAACGGCCATGCTCGATGCGCTGAAAACCATTCTGGGTAAAATGCACCAAGATGCGTTGCCTCCTGAGTCAGTTGATGTGTTCTGCTACAGTAAAAATCTACGTGGTGTGATGCGCAACATGGTGTATCAACTACTGGCGGAGTGCATAGATTTGCGTCTCAAGCCGATTGAACAAGAGAAGCGTCGTCGCTTTAAAGCGCTGCGTATTGCTCAGCAAACCTATGGCTTGTTTTTTGAGCGTCGGGGCGTGTCTGTGCAGATGTTGGAAAACTCTATTGATTTCTATCGCAGCATCTCGACCAGCAAGTTAAAAGGACCACCGTTGCTGGTCTTGGATAAAGAACAGGACTACCAGTTGCCGGAGATCGTTGACAGTTTTGCCAGTGAGGGGCTGATTCAGTTCTTCTTTGAAGATTCTGAACAGGGCTTCAATATTTACGTGCTGGATGAAGCGAATCGCGTTGAGGTATACCATCAGTTCAGCGGTATGAAAGATGAGATGATCGCCAGTGTGAATAGTTTTTACACGTCAGTCAAAGATGACAATCAGTTGTCGACTCAGTTTATTAACTTTAATTTACCGCAGTACTATCAAATTGTTCACCCTGAAGAAGGGGATTCTTATATCGTGCCATATCGTAATGATGGCGCGAACTATTCCAAGCCAAGTCGGGCGGTGAATGCGTAATTCGAATCGATGAAAAAGAGCACGTTATGTGCTCTTTTTTGTATCGGAGTTTTACAGGGAATTAAACCCACTCGATCTCTTCATCTGAATGCTTTTCACATTCCTGCTTAACCATCGCAATCAACTCTAGGCCTGTTTTGGAACAAACCCATTGTTCGTTGACCATCGCGAAGTGGAAGCCACCAGATTTGGATGCCAGCCAGATTTCTTTCATTGGTTCTTGGCGATTAATAATGATTTGGCTGCGATCCTCAAACTCTAGAGTCATTACATTGCCAGACGTTTCGTAATCAATGTCCGCGCCTGAATCATCAATCATTTCTTCGATGATTTGCATTTGAACATCTGCCTGCTGATGAAATTCAGTCTCGTTCATCTTTTTATCCTATTGCTTTTCCTGAGTGTGGTGCGATTATAGGGGGCATTGAAAGATTAATCACGACACAACCCATGAAAAAATCACTCATCGCTCTGTTTCTTTTATCTGTTCTGGGTTTGGCCGGCTGTGGTCAGACAGGTCCTCTTTATATGCCTGAAGATGCCTCCCAGAATGAGCAGCCTTCACAACAATAAATAACAACATAAGGGATAGCATTTTGGATTACTTCAACTATCAGGATGATGGCCAACTTTGGGCCGAAGATGTTCCACTGACAGACTTAGCAGAGCAATTTGGAACGCCACTATACGTATATTCCCGCGCAACGTTTGAGCGTCACTGGAATGCATTTGATAAATCCGTGGGTGAGCACCCACACCTAGTGTGTTATGCGGTCAAAGCGAATTCGAATTTAGGTGTGCTCAATACGCTGGCTCGTCTAGGTTCCGGCTTTGATATCGTTTCAGGTGGTGAACTGGAACGTGTTATTGCTGCAGGTGGTCAAGCAAGTAAAGTGGTTTTCTCCGGTGTGGGTAAGACAGCGGCTGAAATGAAACGCGCCCTAGAATTGGGTATCAAATGTTTCAATGTTGAATCTGAACCGGAACTAGAGCGCCTTAACAAGGTGGCGGGTGAGCTAGGGGTGAAAGCGCCTATTTCACTACGCATTAACCCAGATGTTGATGCCAATACGCACCCTTATATTTCAACGGGTCTGCGTGATAATAAGTTTGGCATTGCCTTTGATCGCGCGCCTGCGGTATATCAGTTTGCACAAAGTCTCGAGAATTTGGAAATCAAAGGTATCGACTGCCACATTGGCTCTCAGCTTACAGATATTGAACCATTTATTGATGCCACTGATCGCTTGTTGGCGCTTATTGATGATTTAAAAGCGCAAGGTGTCAATATTGAACACCTTGATGTGGGTGGCGGTCTAGGTGTGATTTATCGCGATGAATTACCACCTGAGCCTTCTGAGTATGCCAAAGCACTTCTAGGTAGACTGAAGAATCACCAAGATCTAGAACTTATTTTTGAACCGGGCCGTGCTATCGCTGCTAACGCTGGGGTGTTACTGACCAAGGTTGAATTCCTAAAACATACCGAACATAAAAATTTCGCCATTATCGATGCTGCGATGAATGACCTGATGCGTCCGGCTTTATATCAAGCATGGCAGGACATCGTCCCTGTCATTCCTCGTCAAGGGGAACCTGTGACATACGATCTGGTTGGCCCTATTTGTGAGACAGGCGATTTCCTTGGTAAAGATCGTGCTTTGGTGTTGCAAGAGAATGACTTGCTTGCGGTTCGTTCAGCTGGTGCGTATGGCTTTGTGATGTCATCGAACTACAATACACGTACCCGGGTCGCTGAAGTGATGGTCGATGGCAATAAAGCTCACCTAGTACGTCAGCGTGAAGAGCTGTCGAGCCTTTGGGCCCTAGAAAACATTCTTCCGGAGTAATTGGCGTCTTATGCATTTCCACTTTTCTAAAATGCATGGTTTGGGTAATGACTTTATGGTCGTTGACTGCATTACTCAGAACATCTTCTTTTCTCCTGATTTGATCCGTCGCTTGGCGGATCGTCATACAGGAGTCGGCTTCGACCAGCTTTTGGTGGTGGAAGCCCCTTATGATCCCGAAACCGATTTCCACTACCGCATCTTCAATGCCGATGGCAGCGAAGTGGAGCAGTGTGGTAACGGTGCGCGCTGTTTTGCCCGCTTTGTGCGTATGAAAGGTTTGACCAATAAATACAGCATTAGTGTCAGCACTAAAAAAGGCAAGATGGTTCTCAATATCGAGGAAGACGATCAGGTGACGGTTAACATGGGTGTACCGGAATTTGAGCCAAGTAAGATCCCATTCAAAGCCAAACAGACTGAAAAAACGTACATCTTACGAGCTGAAGACAAAACTTTGTTCTGCGGTGCGGTGAGCATGGGTAATCCTCATGTTGTGACCGTGGTTGATGACACTCAAACCGCCGATGTGGATACTTTAGGCCCACTGCTGGAATCTCACGAACGCTTTCCTGAAAGAGTCAATGCGGGTTTTATGCAGGTGTTAAGTCGCAATGAAGTCAATCTCAGAGTCTATGAGCGCGGTGCCGGAGAAACTCAGGCGTGTGGCAGTGGTGCTTGTGGTGCGGTTGCAGTGGGCATTGTGCAGGAACTGTTGGATGAGAAGGTCACCGTCAATCTGCCCGGTGGATCGCTAAAAATTAGCTGGCAAGGACCAGGTAAACCACTTTACATGACTGGCCCAGCCACACATGTATTCGATGGTCAGCTAAGCTGTTAATAAGAAAATAATTAAAGGAACGAACGTGTCGCAGATTGAAGCGGATGCGCTGACCGCAGAGGTTGTTGCTGAATATTTACGTGACAACCCAGATTTTTTTAGTACCCGATGTGACTTAGTTGATCGCCTTGCTTTACCCAATCAGGAGCAGAGCGCCGTTTCGTTGGTCCACGTCCAAATGACTAGGCAGCGCCAACGTATCGAAGAGTTGGAAGAAGAGATCACGACTCTGATGTCGCTGGCGAAAAACAATGACCGTACTTTTCATGAATTTATGAGCCTACAGGAGCATGTTCTGACTTGTGATGCGCTGCTTCCTGCGATAAAAGCCGTGGAAGAAATGGCGAAATCTCTAGGCTTAGTCGCCTATGTACGTTTGCTAGACAGTGAATCGTCGTATTATTCGCTCGATAAAGACAATTATCATCGATTCGCGACCAATCATCTCAATGGTAAAAGCGCTTATTTGGGAAGAATGCGTAAAGCGGATCGAGAGTTGTTATTTGGTGAAACAACGCGTGCGCCAGAGATGGGGTCTTACGTTGTGTTGCCACTGAACAAGAAAACACTACAAGGTGTTTTAGCCTTTTCCAGCAGTGATGGCGGACATTTCCAGCCGCACATGGACACTTTATTCTTGCGCCATCTTGCTCTGGTGCTTTCTCACTTGATTGAAACCCTTCCATGGCAAAGCGATGACCATGAGCGACTCAGTAATACCTCTGCCTAACGGACTCCAAAGCCCTCTCAATCGCTTCTACGAGTATTTGAGAAGTGAGAAAGGGCTGAGTCTTCATACCCAGCGTAACTATAAGCAACAACTGGAAACCATGGCCCATCACCTAGTCTCTATGGGATTGAAAGATTGGTCTCAGGTCGATGCTGCTTGGGTGCGTCAGCTGGCAAGCAAAGGCATGCGTGATGGCATGAAAGCGAGCAGCTTAGCGACCCGATTGTCGGCGCTGCGTAGTTTTTTTGATTTCCTAATCCTGCGTGGTGAGTTGACTGCAAACCCTGCTAAAGGGGTATCGGCTCCACGTAAGAAAAGGCCTTTACCCAAGAATCTTGATGTGGATGAAGTGGGTCAATTACTTGAAGTGAATGAAGATGACCCGCTGGCGGTACGTGACCGCGCCATGATGGAACTCATGTATGGGGCTGGTTTACGTCTGGCGGAAATGGTCAGTGTTGATGTTCGCGATGTGAGCCTATCATCGGGTGAGATACGCGTTGTAGGTAAAGGCGACAAAGAGCGCAAAGTGCCTTTTGCTGGGATGGCGGAGGAGTGGGTAGCAAAGTGGCTCAAAGTTCGTAGTGCATTGGCTAATGCCGATGAAACTGCCCTGTTCGTGTCTAAACTGGGTGTACGGATTTCGCATCGAAATGTGCAGAAACGTATGGCGGAATGGGGACAAAAGCAGTCTGTTGCGAGCCATATTAGTCCGCATAAACTTCGTCACTCATTTGCTACTCATATGTTGGAGTCAAGTAATAACCTCAGAGCCGTTCAGGAATTGCTAGGACACGAGAATATTTCTACTACTCAGATCTATACGCATTTGGATTTCCAACACCTTGCTGATGTTTACGACCAAGCCCATCCAAGAGCCAAAAAGAAAGAGAGCGAGTAATGCATTTCTATCGTCAGCTGCCGGTCATTGAAGCGATGACGTTTGACCTTGATGACACCTTGTATGACAACCGCCCAGTGATACGTCGAGTCGAGAAACAGGTGACGACTTGGTTGCACAAACATCATCCGTTGTCTGCCAGTAAGCCTTCAAGCTGGTGGCGTGAATTGAAGATGGAGTTGGCAAAGGCCGATAGCTGGCTGATGAATGATATGACGCTATGGCGTCAGACTCAGATTAAACAAGGCCTCTATCGCCTTGGTTATGAGCAAGCCGAGGCTAAGCATGCTGCTGAGCAAGCGATTGAAGAGGTCCTCCGTCTACGCAGTGATTTTTCAGTCCCAGAGCAAACGCATCAAGTGATGCAGCAACTGGCGAAACGCATGCCTTTAGTCGCCATCACCAATGGTAATGTGGATGCTGAGCGAATCGGTCTTTCCCCATACTTTTCTTTAATCCTCAAAGCTGGCCCCGATGGATTTGCTAAACCTCATCCACAGATGTTTAATAAAGCAGCCCAACATCTTCAATGCCCTGCTCATCGCATTTTGCATGTAGGTGACCATTTGGTGAGTGATGTCCAAGGAGCCAAGCGTAGCGGTTTGTCGGCATGTTGGTTTAACGATCAGAATGCCAGCCTTATGCAGCATCGTAGGGCTCGGACCCTACCTGATGTTGAGATTGCCAGTTTGTCAGAGTTACTGTTGTTGATTGAGAGCTAAGTGATGCCTTGATAAACAAGGCATTTGGCTATTTTAATCGGTGGCCGCTTTTGTCAGCTTGGAATGCTTGCATGTAGTGGCGGAGAAATGCACGCAGTTGCTCAGCTTGATGTTGTTGCCCTAAAGTGCGGATGATTTCCGCTCCTACTTCCAGTGTACAGAGGTTTCCCGCCTCCTGATTCCGTCTGAGCTGGTAGCAAGACTCACTCTCAGGAGCGAGGTGAACGCTTGTCAATTCTCTGAGCCATGGGCTTTTGCGCAGCATCTTTTTGGCTTCCTGCCAAGTCCCATCCAAAATAATGAACAGTGGTATTCTTCCTTGCTGGCTGGCGTTCTCAGCCTTAGCCTTCAGAGGCTGACTTTCCTCACTGGGAAACACCAACAGTGGTTGATATTGTTCATCCGAGATGAGTCTGCTCAGTTCAGGGCAGGGCAGTGTACGTTGCCAAACATGTTGGCTGCTTGGTTGAATGGCTTTGAGTAGCCAGCGTCCGGTATTGGTTACGCGGTGTTGCTCATTTTCGTGTATGAGTGTTGCAATATGAAAAGAAGCACTCACGGAGGGTAAGTGCTCACATACACAATTATAGTTTAGTAAACAGCCTGGGCATGGAGTGAGGGCTTCCATATTAAAGTGTGACTCCACCCTGATGCGGCGTCAGTCCATCGGAAAAAAGTTGAACTGGGCTGATGTCATCATAATTTGCCACTGGAGCCATGCTTGGATTGAGTGGGTATTGGTTACCGTCAAATTGCAACGTATGTTGATTAGGGACGGCACCTCCGCCACTGACAAACATCACCAAGTCACGCCAATGATGATGCTCTTGTGTCCCCAGATTTAATGGGGTTTGAACCAGCGTGATGCGACTGTTGAATTGCCACTTCTGATTAACATGGTTAAAAATCAATAAAGTGCAACCACCTGAGCCACACCAGTCTAACTGAGCCAGTAGCTCTTTTTGGCCATCACCATTGAGATCATAGGTGAGCCAGCGGTAGCGTGTTCCCGTTGGATCTTGTTTTTCGCTTTTGAAGTAGTCACGTAATGCCCGATCAACCTGGGGATTGAATTCGGCATTGGATGGAATTTTATTACCGCTCTCACTGGTGGTAGGGGGCAAGTGGACGTCGTTCGCCTTAAAAAGTGTCAGTCCACCATCGGCAATATCGTAGATAACGTCACCTACTTTTTCCTGTGCAGCATTCAATTGATTGTTCTTTTTGGTGTAGATACGCTCTGACTTTAATTTCTGTCCTTGTAGGTGAGTACTTACAACCTGGACTTGATGGCGGTTTAACTGTTGCCAGAAACCTTTCTCTACGGTATCTGCACCGCCATTTGGATAATGATAAGTGGTACTCGCAGTGTGATCTGAGTTCATAGACAAAGTAACGCTAAATGGAGAGCTTTGACTGGCTTGCGCTTGGTACGTGTCGGCCCATTGCTGAGTGGCGTCTTGATTAGACAGTGTGGAGCAGCCGCGATAGGTTTTCTCTCCTACCTTTAACGAAGCACGCCAACCATACAGACTGTCACTCATACCATCATTGCAACTGCGTTGATTTAGCTCTAATTCACCCTGTTGGAACGTATAACGGCGGCGATCAGCTTCAAGTTTGGTTGAGGTCAGTTCAAATTGTTGTGCTTCCTCACCCATCACAGTGAATTTCAAAGCATTACCCACAAATTGTACCGACCAAAACGGTTCATTACCGAATGCTTTGGTGGGTTGAGTTGGTTGAGTGCAGCGATGAGGGTTTTCAGCTGTGAGTAAGTTGATTTTGTCGACTACAAAGCGTGCTGCATAGTCAGCATCGAAGCCCTCTTTCCCTGGGGCTTCAAGATGACCAATCACTTCACCATACAAGGGTGAATAAGGCGAGCGTACGAGCTTCATTCCTTGCTGGAAACGGTCTGCAGGTAGATCCAACCAATATTGCTGTTGGCTATCACAGGGGACAATGGAGCGGACTTCATGACCAAGGACGACTTCGCCACGCATAACAAAAGTCTGAGGTTTGATTGAGGAAGGGTTATTCAGTGACGCTTGTGGAGCCTGTAACTTTTCTGCATCGGATTGAAAACCGGAACAGGCCTGAAGGGCCAGTAAGATCGTGAGTGCGACTGGGTTTCTTAACGCCTTCATGCTATATCTTCCTCATCATAAAATCATTCGGACGTCATTATGGCATATTGGCTATTCAAAACAGAACCTGACACTTTCTCTATTGACACACTTCGAACACAAAATATCTCTTGCTGGGAAGGTGTGCGTAATTATCAGGCGCGCAACATGATGCGAGATGAGGTGAAAGAAGGTGATTTGGTATTGATTTACCACTCCTCTTGCAAAAAGGTTGGTGTGGCTGGGATCGCAAAAGTCGTCAAAGAGGCTTATCCGGATCATTTTGCCTTTGATCCTGAGAGTGATTACTTTGACCCTAAGTCGTCACCAGACAAACCTCGCTGGGTCATGGTCGACGTTGAATTCGTGCGTAAGACCAAGCGATTGATTCCTTTGTCGGTCATGAAAGCGATGCCAGAACTAGAGAACATGCCGCTAGTGAAGCGAGGCAATCGCCTGTCGATCATGCCGGTGACTGAGCAGGAATGGCAGGCGATCCTAGAGAAGGAAGTACTCTGACTAGAACAGGTGAGTATGTAGGTAGTGAGCGACCGCATCGTCGGCATTGCTACCTATCACTTCATTCTCTGGTAAAGCCTGTTTTACTTTAATGTGGGACGTTTCCATCACTAAGCCTTTCCCTGCCATTGACAACATCTCGACATCGTTCATGCCATCACCAAAAGCAATGCAGTTTTCCAGTGTCAGATTGAGAGACTCAGCGACAACTTTAAGGGCTTCTCCTTTCGATACCTCAGCGGCCATTACCTCAAGACACCAAGGTGTGGAGAACGCGATATTGAGCTGGTCACCAAACTTGTCATTTAACTGTTGCTCAAACTTAACCAAGTGCTCGTGATCTTTGGCTGGATGAGTGAAGAAGATTTTTGCAATCCCGTCTGTGGGTGCGGCCTTTGCTTCAAAGAGTTGATAGGCAAAACCGGAGTCGCTATGAAATTTCGCTAGCATGTCGTCTTCACGGTCCAGCAGCCAGCTTTCGTTTTGGTACATGTGGATAAAAATGCCCGGATCTTGCCTGATCACATCGATCACTGGCTGCACAAGTTCTGATGGGACATTATGGCTGTACATCAGGTTGTCATGCTGATCATGAACCCGAGCCCCATTGGAAGTGATCATGTAGGCTGGGATCGCCGTTTGCTTTCGGATGCCCGCTACATCGACGTGGTGACGACCTGTCGCAAAGATAAAGGTGTAGCCTTTCTGATGCAGTTCACTCAGCGTTTGTTTCGAGAATTCACTGAGCTGGTGGTTAGGGGCCAGTAAAGTACCATCAAGGTCGGAAGCAACCAATTGGAAAGGCGTCTCTTTGTGTGTGTCTGTCATATCACCCTCATGCGTAATGCGTTAATAGCCCCCGGAAAGGCAGAACCGTCATTCTACTGGAACTGAAAGGGGAAAAAGAGGGTAAAGTTCACTCTCCATTGTTTCCTGTTTTATCAATGCTGATGGAAGAAAGATAGGATAGCGTCCAAGGCTTGATCGCGATATTCATCTTTCTCAAACAATACTTCATGACGAGCGTTGTAGATGATTTTGAGCGCACATTGATAATTGGTTTTAGCTAATTTCTTGATGAATTTGATCTGGGCTGGATTAGAAACAATTTGATCACCGCTGGCTTGAAGTAACAACAATGGAATCTTGATATGGCGAGTCATCAAGTGACACTTTTTGGCAGCCATCAACCCTTGCCATACCCACTGTGTACTGGCACCACCAATTTTCAGTTCAGGCTTTTGTTCATAGAGATCACGAAACCAGTGGTAGCGAATCTGGCTTTGAGTGAGGAAGTTACCGTCAAATGGTTTTGGGTAATAGGGAGCCTGACCGGGGGCAAAAGTCGGCTTAGGCGCAAGCGCTGTCATGATTTGGCCAAGGGGGATTGCGATTGGTTTTAGATGCCAGGGCAGATTGACGCCAAACATGGGTGCACTGAGTGACACCGCCGAAAATGAATGATCTGGATAGCTCTGCAGGTAACGAGTGGCGATATTGCCTCCCATTGAATGGCCGAGCAAGTAACGTTTATCGTAACCACTTAAGTCAAAGTGCTGAATCAAACCATGTAAATCTTGCACATAGTCTTCGAAATCCTCGACATAACCCATTTGCTGGTCTTCAATCAGTCGATCTGACAGGCCCTGACCTCGATGGTCGAAGGAATAGATATCATAGCCTTGTTGGAACAGGTCATAGAATAATTCCTGATATTTCCAGGTGCACTCTATACGGCCATTAACCACGACGATCGCTTTGGTGTGCTCAGAAGAGGTAAGTTTCACCCAGAACAGCCGGGTTTTATCAAATGATTTAATAAACCCTTCTTCACGAGAGTGCCAGAATTGAGCAATATTGCTATTGATTGCTTGCTCAAAATTCGACTCTTGAGTATAAGGTGACTTAATGCTGAAGCTCGATTCATTCATGATATCGGGGGCCTGCTTTCAATACAGAGAAGTGAACACGTCTAAATTATGTGTGGCTAAAGTATTTTAGTCGAGAGGAAAACACGATGGATATGCATGTTTGGTTAGCCTATGTCGTTACCGCAGTGGTATTCAGCCTTGCACCAGGTTCAGGCACCGTCAATTCAATCAGTAATGGTTTGAGTTACGGAACTCGTAAATCTTTGTCAGCAATAGCGGGGCTTCAGATTGGTCTGGCGTTGCACATTGTGTTGGTTGGGGCCGGGATTGGTGCCTTGGTGGCTCAATCGGCAACAGCCTTTACAGTGATTAAATGGGTGGGTGCGGCGTACTTAGTATGGCTAGGTATTCAGAAGTGGCGTGATACGTCGGGTCTGGCTACCGCTACTGAAGGGCAGAGCCTGTCGGGTAAAACCTTAATGCGCAACGCCGTACTGATTAACCTGACTAACCCTAAATCGATCGTGTTCTTGGTTGCATTATTCCCGCAATTTATTGACCCAGCCAAAGATCAACTGACGCAATTGGCAGTGTTGGGAGTGACGACGGTCGTGATTGATTCGATTGTGATGCTAGGATACACCTCGTTAGCCTCCCAATTGGGGCGTTTTATCCGCTCTGATAAGATTATGAGTAAGATCAACAAGGTATTTGGTTCCATGTTTGTCGGTTGTGGGGCATTATTAGCGGCTGCCAAAGCATAGTATTTGGGGATGTAATAGCGAATGCGCGATACCTATGTGGCTCGTCAGCCCATTTTTAACGCCAAAAGACAAACTCTCGGCTATGAATTGTTGTTCCGTGACGGAGAAAACAATGCATACCCAGCTCATGTCGATTCCAACCGTGCAACGTATCGTTTAATTGTTGAGAACTTTCTATCTCTGGGTATGAATCCCGCTTTGCCGCAATCACGCAGTTTTATTAACTTCCCTTATAAGAGCCTGATCCGCCGTTTACCACTTGTGCTGCCTAAAGAGCAGATTGTTGTGGAAGTGTTGGAAACCTGCCCGCCAACGGATGAGTTGTATGAGGCAATCAAAGAGCTCAATTCCTCAGGGTACATCATTGCTTTAGATGACTTTGTATATAGCCCTGAATGGGAGCGCTTTCTGCCGTTCGTGCAGATCATTAAACTTGATATCATGGCGATGGGTTTAGAGGCGGCTTGCGAATTTGTCAAAGAACGGCGCTCCCGGGGTATTCGACGTAAATTTCTTGCGGAGCGGGTGGAAACCGAAGAAGAGTTCTTAACTACACGCTCTGCTGGCTTTTCGTTTTTTCAAGGCTTCTTCTTCAGTAAACCTGAAATCATTCGTCAGCAGTACATCAGCCCAGAGCAAGTGATCGCAATGGAGCTGCTCAGTGAGGTGTGCAAGACCAACGTCGATTTTGAAAAGGTCGAAGCGATTGTTGCCAAAGATGTCGCCTTATCTTACAAATTACTTCGCTTTGTCAATACGATGTCGGAGAGGCTCGAAGTCACCATCTCATCGTTTAGGCAAGCTTTGGTGTACCTTGGCGAAGATAAGCTACGTATTTTTGTCTCACTGGCGGTGGCGTCGTTTATCTCCGCTAAAAAGCCTAAAGAGCTGTATAACCTTTCCTTACAACGAGCTCAGTTTTGCCAGTTGATGGCGAACGAAAACCCTTTCAGCCAGTTCCGTGAACAGGCGTTTTTGATAGGTCTATTCTCTACTCTAGACGCTTTACTGGATTTATCGCTTGAAGAGTTAGTTCAGCAATTACCTCTTAATCAGGCGATTAAGGTCGCTTTACTTGAGCGCCAAGGGCCTTATGGCATCTTGCTTGGATTGGAAGAGTGCTATGAACGCGCAGACTGGCAGGGTATGCAAGATGCGTGTCAACAGCTCAACCTTTCCGTTGATGATGTCATGCCGCGCATTTCAGAGGCGCAGCGCTGGAGTCAGGATATCAACCGCCTCGTGTAAAGCGGCTTCTCCATTGTGTGAATATTTTATGACAATCTGACAGGGACATTGATCTTCACTTTTATTTAAATAAATATATACGCATATCCGTATATGAGTATGTATAAATGCTACCACATCAGTTTTTCAAATTATTATCCGACGAAACCCGAGTTCGCTGCCTGATGCTGATAGAACGTGAAGAATGTTTATCGGTCGGGGAGCTGACAGAAGCCCTTCAAGAAAGCCAGCCGAAAATTTCTCGTCATCTTGCTCAGTTACGCTCGAGTGGAATTCTGGTTGACGTTCGTCAGGGCCAATGGGTGTTTTATCGTTTATCTGCAGATTTACCGGGTTGGATGAAAAAACTGATTGATGATCTTGTCGCGTCTAACTGCCTGAAAACAGAGTACCAACAAGATATAGAAAGACTTCATGCTATTCAGGCTCGTCCTGTTTGCTGCCAGTAATTTGAAATAAGAGAGATAGAAAGATGACAGTTAAAGTCGGAATTAACGGTTTTGGTCGTATTGGACGTTTAGCGCTACGGGCGGCGTTTGATTGGGAAGAGCTGGAGTTTGTGCAGATCAATGATGTGGCGGGTGATGCTGCAACACTCGCACACCTGCTGGAGTTTGATTCAGTTCAAGGACGTTGGAGTCACGAAGTCAAAGCGGAAGGCGATAACATTTTGATTAACGGTCAGGTTATCAAAACGACGCAAGAGAAAGACATCGATGCTATCGACTGGTCTGGTTGTGACGTCGTGATCGAAGCGACCGGTAAACACCGTAATACCTCGCTTCTTAACAAGTATCTAGCTCAAGGTGTGAAACGAGTCGTGGTTTCTGCGCCGGTTAAAGAGGAAGGTGTGGCGAACATTGTGGTCGGTGTGAATGATCATATCTTTGATCCAGCAGTGCATCAGATTGTTACGGCTGCGTCTTGTACGACCAACTGTATTGCGCCAGTGGTTAAAGTGATTCATGAGAAATTAGGTATCTCGCAGTCTTCTTTTACCACTATCCATGACCTGACCAACACACAAACTATTCTTGATGCGCCACATAAAGATTTGCGCCGTGCCCGTGCTTGCGGCATGAGCCTTATCCCGACAACGACTGGTAGTGCAACAGCGATTGTGGAAATTTTCCCAGATCTGAAAGGCAAGATTAACGGCCACGCGGTGCGCGTTCCTCTGGCCAACGCGTCACTCACAGACATCATCTTTGATGTGAAACGTGATACTACGGCGGAAGAAGTGAATGCGTTGCTAAAAGAAGCATCACAAGGTGAGCTGAACGGTATTCTTGGTTTTGAAGAGCGCCCGCTGGTATCGATTGATTACAAAGGTGACCAACGTTCAACCATAGTTGATGCTCAATCAACTATGGTGGTAGGTAGTCGCATGGTGAAGATCTACGCTTGGTACGACAACGAAATGGGCTACGCGACACGTACTGCTGAGTTGGTACGTAAAGTGGGCTTGGCATAAGGAGTAATTGAGATGACACATCCAACTTGGCAATTGGACCTTGAGCAAGGTGCGTTAGTACTTACTCCTTGTCCGGGTACTAAAGGTGTTGATCTGGAAGCTTCGCTTGTGCAGCTAAAAGAGCAAGGTGTTGAAGCGATAGTGACGGCTCTAGATAACACAGAATTGGAGAACAAAGGTGTAGCTCAGCTTGGTGAAGCGACAGAAAAACTAGGTATGCAGTGGTTTCAGATTGAAATTGAAGATGACTGCGCACCGGGTGATGATTTCGCCGTGAAATGGCAGCAAGCCAGCTCTGCTCTGCATCAGGTTGTCGATAATGGCGGTAAAGTTGCGATGCATTGCATGGGCGGGTCAGGTCGTACGGGCCTGTTGGCGGCACATCTGCTGTTAGAAAAACAGTGGTCGCTGAGCGACATTGTCAAAGAGGTTCAAGCGCTACGTCCGGGTGCTTTTACCAAACCTGTTCAGGTTGATTACATCAGCGCAGTCGCGGCGAAATAATCCCTTGAGGAGCTTTTGGATCATAGGTGTCTGAAAGCTCCCATCGCTGTACATAAGAGAAAATTGGGTACTCTATGATCGCAAATCTGAGTAAGAGTGTGCGTCAGTATATGCTGGTGACGTTCAATTACTGGAACTTCACCGTTACTGACGGCGCACTGAGAATGCTGGTGGTGCTGTATTTCCATGATCTGGGTTACAGCACGTTAGAAATCGCATCCCTGTTTTTGTTCTACGAGTTCTTTGGTGTGGTAACCAACTTGATAGGTGGTTGGCTTGGCGCGAGGCTTGGCTTAAACAAAACCATGAACCTTGGACTGGCGATGCAGATAGTGGCACTGGCGATGCTGGCAGTTCCCAATGTCTGGCTGACCATACCTTGGGTGATGCTGGCTCAGGCGTTGTCTGGTATTGCTAAAGATCTCAATAAGATGAGTGCCAAAAGTTCCATCAAGGCACTGGTGCCTGATGAGCAGCAAGGCGCTTTGTATAAGTGGGTCGCGATTCTGACGGGGTCTAAAAATGCCCTTAAAGGTGTTGGCTTCTTCATCGGTGGTTTGCTGCTGTCTCTGATAGGCTTTAAGTATGCGGTGCTGCTAATGGCGGGTGTGTTGACACTGGTTCTGATCGGCAGCTTAATCGGCCTTGAAAGTGATTTGGGTAAAGCCAAAAACAAGCCTAAGTTCAGCCAGATTTTTTCTAAGTCGAGTTCAATCAATATCTTGTCTGCAGCACGTATGTTCCTGTTTGGGGCACGAGATGTTTGGTTTGTTGTCGCTCTACCTATCTATCTGGGCAGTGTGTTTGGCTGGGATCATCTTTGGGTTGGCGGCTTCTTAGCAACTTGGGTGATTGCCTATGGTTTTGTCCAAGGTTTTGCCCCTAAGATCACCGGTAAAGCACAAGGTAATGTCCCTGACGGCAGTGCAGCGCTGATGTGGGCTGGCTTGTTGGCAGTGATTACCGCGGGAATTGCTTACGCAGTGCAAATTGGCTGGCAACCTCAGTTGGTTATCGTAGTTGGACTCTTGATTTTTGGCGCGGTGTTTGCGGTGAATTCATCTCTGCATTCTTATCTGATCGTCAGCTATGCCAAAGGGGATGGCGTATCACTGGATGTCGGCTTCTATTATATGGCGAATGCCATGGGGCGTTTAATTGGCACAGTGCTGTCAGGTTGGATATTTCAGGTTGCGGGTTTGGCCGCGTGCTTATGGGTTTCCTTTGCATTTCTTGCGCTGACTACTCTGATTTCCATCAAGCTGCCTAAGGTGAGCAGTCCCGCAACTGCTTAAATTAAGAACAATTTCATGACTAAAAGTTGACCAAGGTTACACCGTGGTCAACTTTTTTATTGCTATCTTCAATAAGTTAATCAATGAAGGTGGCTATATGAGAAATAGGGTACTGTTCTTCGATTTGCTGCGATGTGTCGCTGCTGTGGCGGTTATCGCAATTCATGTTCTTGCCCCCTATCGACAGGAATTAGGCAGTATTCCTTTCTCTGAATGGGCCACCGCAATCGGTATAAATAGCATAAGTCGTTGGGCTGTCCCTGTGTTTATTTTGATCACCGGAGCGTTGATGCTCAGTGATACCCGGCCATTTGATGCCAAATACTACGTCAAACGTCGATTAGGCAAAGTTTTGGTGCCGTTTATTGTTTGGTCGCTGTTCTATGCGTATCTTTCGGGGTGGAGCTTGAACGGTTTTAATCCTGAAGAAACCAAGCAAGTGCTTGCCAATAGTGCTTCTCACGCCACTTATTATCATCTCGGTTTCTTCTACTACTTCATTCCTTTGTATTTCGTCATTCCGTTTTTTCAATATGTGATCAGGCAGTATGGTGATAGCTCGTTGTATTCCTATGTAGTGATTTGGTTGGTGACGACCTTACTGTTTTTAATCGGTATTGATGGGCCTTGGAGTCATCAAATGTGGCTCTACAGCGGCTATTTACCTCTAGGGTACTTGCTGTATAAAAGAGTGCCTCTGACTTCGCCTTATGTCGCCATGTTCGCGGTCGTGGGAATAGGGGCTCTTATCATGACGGGATACGCGGTCATCACCAACAGTGTTGAAGCACAAGAATATACCGTAGGGCGATGGCTGTCGTATAAGACACTCAATGTGATACTGGCTGCGAGCATGATTTTCATGTTATGTCGTTATGTTGGTGAAAACTTGCCTGATAAGGCCAACAAAGTGATCGGCTTCATTAGCCAACACAGTCTTGGCATTTACATTCTCCATCCGATCTTTCTCTGGCCAATGAAAGAGTATGGCTGGTACCAAGGCCACCCCGCTTGGGTGATTCCTGTGTGGATTGTCTTGAGCGGTTCTGGTGCGCTAGTGATGAGTTGGATGGTGTCTAAATCCCGACGTACTCGCTGGTTGTTGCCTTAGTATTGCTCGCCATTGATTGGTGCTCGCTTATATTTCCAAAACCGTAACCGATTAAATTAAAAAGGTTTATGTCTAAAACATGGCATCAATCTGCCTGAATCATCAGGTTAATTGTTATATTGAATACTTAATCGCTGTGAGGTGAGCGGTAATACTAGTTCAGGAAGGGAATATGAACAGAAAATGGTTAGCGAGCTTAATGTTGTCAGTAGCCCCATTTGCCTACGGGTATGACGGCGGTTTTAATGATGCCGAGATCCATTATGTTGATTTTTTTCAGCGTACCGATGGCATCAAATATCTGGTGCATAAGATGGATCAAAGCAACATTGAACATGCGTTTGTAATGGGTCTGCCGATTATGAAAAAGTGGAATGCTCACGATCCTGTCGCACCACGTTATGAATTTGGCGATGACTCACCCGTCTATTACTACTCACGTACCGATGAGATTCTCTACCGAGCGTTGAAAGACTCGCCGCATCAAGAGCGACTGTTTCCTTTTATTACCGGCTTTAACCCTACGGATATGTTCGCAGCGGAACAAGTCGAACAGATGATTGAAAGCGACCCCGGTTTCTGGAAAGGAATTGGTGAGATTCTGACTCGTCATGATGGCTTGTCTGCGCTGACATTAGGCGAACAAGCCAGAGCGAATCATCCTGCTTTGATGAAGGTGTATCAGGTGGCGGCGAAGCACAAAATGCCGGTGATTCTGCATACCAACATCACATCTGAGCGAGAAACGCACCCGTTGTACAAGCATGAGCTGGTGGAGGCGTTAGAAGAAAACAGCAAAACCAACTTTATCTGGGCGCACGCGGGGACGAGTTCGACACTGCTACGACGTCAGAATTTGTCTTTTCTCATCGATGAAGTCAGCGAGCTGCTGGATGATTACGATAATCTCTACATCTTGGCATCTTGGAGCTTACGTGATGTGATACTGGCGAGTCCTGAATCGAAGAAAGAATGGGTGGCGTTGATTAAAGAGTATCCCGATCGTTTCATGATTGGCTCTGATGTTGTAGGTCGCTTTAAAATTACGGGTGAAGTGTTATCTCGTTGGGATGAAGTATTGGAAGCGCTGCCGGATGACGTGGCCGAAAGCATGGCGAAAAACAACATGCTCAAGATGGTGAAGCGCTAGGTTAGCGCTTCATGGCAAAATGGATAAATTTATCACCTTGGTAGGTCAGTGTGCCTTTATCACCAGGGTTTAAAGCGTGGAAATAATGAATGCCAACCTGAAACTCACGCTTTGGCCCTAAACGCCCTTTCTGTACGTAGATCCAATACTCCTGATCCTCTTGTCCTGGTTGAGTATCCTGAATATCTATCGACTGTTTATCCAGTACAGTCACATCTGCGGTTTGTTCTGGCGCATCTTCTCCTTGAATATGTCGACGATAGAATCGACTAAACGCCCAGCCGCTGGCTATAACAAACACGATAATAGCGATAAATAACGTTAATGGCATTGTCGCTCTCCCCAAAAAGCCGATGGGTTATTTTAGTGCTAATTTGGACTCAGGTTGGGGCTTTGAACACAACTGTGAGCTTCTGTTGTTGTCCTTTGTATCATTCTTCGAGACACATCACACGCTAGTAGTAATTTTGTCATTATGCTGATAAGGCTAGTCGTTGATTCCTTTACATTAATTTACTTGCAAAGGACAGTGAAAATGGGGCTATATAGTAGGTAATGAGACAGATTGTTATTGACTAAACTACTGGTTGGAAGAAGCCAGTTTCACCCCTTAGACTTACTAGTGATGGAGGGAAGCCATGTCTGATATCGAACAAGTGGTGACAAGGACACGTAAAATTGAAAAGCTGCTTCGCACGCAATATCACGCTGAAGGAAAGGGATTGCATCAGTTGATCACCAGCTGTGAAGAGCGATTACCGCATGATGTGATCGATAAGCTGCGCTATATCGCTACCATCCGAAATAAAATTGTACATGAAGAAGATTATAAATTAGAAAGCAGTCATGACTTTCTCTCTGTGTGTGATCAGTGTGAAAAAGAGCTCACGCCACGTAGTAGTCGCTTTATCTGGAGAGCTGCGATCACACTCATGACGCTGATTACCTTGGCTGCGCTATTTTTCTATTATGCGCACTGGGATATTTTGTCTAAACACTTATAACAAAAGCCTTAAAAGATAAGGTTTTAGCTAAATAGTTAAACTTAGAAATCCGTTGGATTTATAAGCGGGTTTTGTGTGAAAAATCTGCTGAATAACAAAAAGGGACGCTAAAGCGTCCCTTTTTGTTTTTGTATGTATGACTTAGTACATCATCGGCAGTGTCATGAGGCCAACAACAACCGCGATCATTACAAGTCCTTGTTTTTGTGAAGAAGTAATCATAACTCTGCTCCTATTTAGTGATGCTTAACTGTATGTAATTTAGAATAGCAGTATTTTTGTGCTTTGATCAAGTTTTTATTTTCCTAAGCCTTAAAAGTTTAATTTGTAAATCGATAAAATGACGGTTTTTAGTGGTTTTTTTACTGTGATTTCTATGCTTTTTACTCTGATTTAAAAGTGTTCCGTTCGTTGTTATTTTGTTTTAAGTTGTTGATTTTAAAGTTTTTAATTATTGTTTGTTGTTTGTTAATTTAAAGAGATTGTTGTTTTTACAATAAAATTGGATTGTAAGTGTCATTATCGGGTTAAATTGATAGTTATAGGCTTGGTGTTTCTTAAGATGAGAGTGATTCTCTATTGGGCTAAGTCTTAGTCCCCTTTTATAGACCGAAACTTTTAAGCTTTAAATGGCTAACTTTATGGTTTTGTTTTTATTTGTTTGATTTTTTTGTGTTTTTTGTCTTTATTTAAAGTGCCCTGTTAGTTTTTTTAGGTTTGTTGTTGGCTAGGTGTTCAATTTGCTAAAAAGTCGGATTTCTATAACCTGAATGAGCAGCGAAGGCATAGAAGAATGGAGTGGTAGGTTTAAACCGCTAGTTTAATACTGGCAAAGCCAGTATTTCAGAAGCCAATCAAGATCCAAGTTTTGCTTTCCATTTCTGGACATCTTTATCTGCCTGCCTACACTGGCGACTCAGTTTAAAAGAGGTGGACCCATGTGGAGCTGGCTTTCAGTCGCGCTATCAGGATTTATTAGTATTTCTGCTAATGAAAGCAACCAGAACAAACAAGCGGTCGTGTTTAAAACATTGTCGTTAGCTATGCTCGTCGTCATGCTCTGGAGTCAGAGTGATGCGATTGGTATATCGGTCTGGTGGGTGACCCTAGGGTTGTTGGTATCCATGTTGGCTGATGGCCTTTATATCTATAAGCGACATCAAAAGCTGTGCTTTGCTGCGTTTGTCGGGGCTCAGCTTTGCTATAGCACCTCTTTTTGGCTCCAATTATCCGGTGAGATAGTCTGGTGGCTTCCTGCTATGCTGCTGGCGATTGGTATAGTGGTATTTTTCCTAATGCTACCTAAAATTGATCGTCTGATCTTTCCGGTTGTGATAATGGGCATGATGCTGTTGCAACTCAACTGGGCTGCGGGTGAAGTCTGGTTATTGACTGGTACCTTGGCTAGCCTATTAGGTTTCTTTGGAACTCTGACACTTACTTTATCAGCAGGGCTTCTTGCCGTGCATGATTACAAACACTCCATTCACTATGGTCGGTATCTTATTTCGGGTAGCTATCTGTTGGCGCACTCACTGGTTACCGCTTCGTTGATTATTTGAAATCAAAGTTGACTTGATAGTCTCAGGTTATGCTCATTCCACTGATCATAAGTGGAGAAAGTTATGTCTAATGAAATACACGCACATCAAGTTCTAAACTTACTGCATGAACGACCAATGGCAATGCAGGAATTACGCGAGGCTGTTTGCGCTGCATTTGGTGAGCAAGCAAAGTTCCACACTTGTAAGCTGGATGGATTAGATCTGGACGCATTGATTGCCTTTTTATAGAGCGAGAGAAAATTGTTGCGGTGGGTGATAAGTGGGCGTTGAACTTAGAGCGTGTTTGTAGCCATTAAAAACTCTGCTTTTGGCCTCCAAATTGTCAAACGGTGTTGATATACTTCGCCGACTTTTTGCTCTGCTGTTGAGAATCTTTGGCTTTGGAGGCTAATTCATGGAAATTCTTTCTGCCGCAACCATGTTGTTCCTTATCATGGATCCGCTTGGCAATCTTCCTATCGTCCTTTCTATTCTCAAGCATCTTGACCCAAAACGCAGACGCAAGGTGCTTGTTCGTGAGCTGTGTTTTGCGTTGATCATTCTCATGCTATTCCTATTTGCAGGTAAGGCGATTCTGAGCTTCCTTCATGTTGAACCAGAAACGCTGAGTATCTCTGGTGGCATCATTCTGTTCATCATTGCGATTAAGATGATCTTCCCAAGTGCGGGCAGCATTACAGGCCTTGCGGCGGGTGAAGAGCCATTTATTGTCCCTATGGCCATTCCTATGATCGCTGGACCATCGGTGATTGCTGCATTGCTACTTCTGTCGACACAGCACCCGGACAAATTGCTTGAGCTGTCTGGCGCTGTCTTGCTGGCGTGGGGAGCGACCTTCTTTATTTTGATGTTTTATAACTTTTTCCACCGTATTTTAGGTGAGCGTGGTCTGAAGGCGATAGAACGCTTGATGGGGCTGCTGCTAGTGATGATTTCCACCCAGATGTTCCTAAACGGAGTTAAGGGGTACCTGAGTTAAAACAAGAACGCCGCTTATCATGAGCGGCGTTCTTATATTAGAGATGGTGATCTTACATCATGTACTTGCGACGAATATCGAGCAGGGCGAAAATGCCGAAAATTAGAATCGACCATTTTTCCCAACTGGTCATCTTAATCTTGTCACCAAACGCGCCGATAAAGATGGCTGATTGCAGGCCATGCATGATGAACAGGAAAGCCGTCATGATGTAAAGCGCAATCGCCGCTTTGCCCGGAAAGGGCATAAAGAAGTTCAGGATCAGGATGAACCACACAAAGCCAATCGCGGCTTTGGCCAGTAAAAGTAGAGCTTTCATGAGACTTCCTTTTTAGTCTTGTTGTCTTTCAAATAATCGGTAACTGACTTGACCTGCCGTTTTTTCTCGGTGTAGGTGCCAGTTGGTTGGAATGCCTTCCAACTCAAGTTCTTTCTCAGTTTCAATGTAAATCATGGCATCGTTGGCCAACCAGCCATTACTTTCCAGCAAAGTGACGGTTTGTTCCAGCAAGCCTTTACGAAATGGTGGATCGATAAATACCACATGATGCGGTGTCCCAGCTTGTTGGAGAAAGCTTAACGCATCGCTGTTAATCGCGGTCAGGTTATCTGAATTAAGAGCCGCAATGTTTTTTTCTAACTGCTTGAATGCATTTGGGTTGAGCTCAATCATGGTGACACTATCAGCCTGACGCGAAGCCGCTTCAAAGCCTAATCCGCCGGAACCGGCAAACAAGTCGAGGCATTTTGCTTGAGGCACATCCTGAGCCAACCAGTTGAAAAGGGTTTCTTTTACACGATCGGTTGTCGGGCGCAGCCCTTCTGCATCATGAACAGGCAGTTTTCTCCCTCTCCATAAGCCGCTAATAATTCGAACAAAGCCTGTTGAAGGCTTTTTTTGTGATGTGTTTTGCTGGCGACGCCGTACCATAGATTTTTTGACCGCTAATAAAGTGATACTATACCCAGTCGCTCAGTGAGTTCATCCTGAGTACAGCCCAAATTTTGTTGATGACAAAGTGTATACCATCGTTATAACGCTGGAAACTTTTCACTCTGTTGTCATGTTTCTTTTCTTAACCGGGGCAATACCTCGGCGAAAAGTGTCAGAATAAATTAAGACAATCTAGGATATCCCCAGATGACGGAAAAAAAGAAGCGCGGATTACTTTCTTGGCTTGGCTTCGGTGACGAGGAACAACAAGCTAAGCAAGCTGCTGAAGAAAACCAATCGGACATTGTTGAGGAAGTCGCAGCAGAAGCGCAAACCGTTGACGAAGCTCAGTCAGAACCTCAGGCTGACCTAGCAGAAGCAGAAGCAGAAGCAGAAGCAGAAGCAGAAGCAGAAGCAGAAGCAGAAGCAGAACCGCCACAAGAACCTCGTGTGAGTGAGCAAGACAAGCCAAGCGAAAGCTTTTTTGCTCGCTTAAAGCGCAGCTTGGCACGCACCAAAGCGAATATTGGGGCGGGCTTCTTTGGTCTATTCAAAGGCAAGCAAATTGATGATGAGCTGTTCGAAGAACTGGAAGAGCAGTTATTGATTGCGGATGTCGGTATGGATACGACGATGAAAATCATCGACAGCCTGACTGAAAAAGCTTCGCGTCAGGATTTGAAAGACGGTGAAGCACTGTATGGCCTGTTAAAAGAAGAGATGGCAGGCATTCTCTCGACCGTTGAAAAACCGCTTGAAATTGATACCAATAAAACCCCTTACGTTATCCTGATGGTTGGCGTGAATGGTGTTGGTAAAACGACAACGATCGGTAAGCTGGCTAAGCAATTCCAATCACAAGGTAAAAAAGTCATGCTGGCTGCAGGTGATACCTTCCGTGCTGCGGCTGTCGAACAGCTTCAAGTATGGGGTGATCGCAACCAGGTACCTGTTGTGGCGCAGCATACAGGTGCAGACAGTGCATCGGTTATTTATGACGCCATTGAGTCTGCAAAAGCCAAAGGTGTTGATGTAGTGATTGCCGATACTGCGGGGCGCCTACAAAACAAAGCCAACCTGATGGAAGAGCTGCGCAAGATTGTCCGTGTTATGAAGAAAGTGGATGACTCAGCACCGCATGAAATCATGCTGACACTGGATGCGGGCACTGGCCAAAATGCGATTAGTCAGGCAAAACTGTTCAGTGACGTAGCGCCACTGACTGGCATTACCTTAACCAAGCTTGATGGTACCGCAAAAGGTGGCGTTATCTTTGCCTTGGCCGATCAGTTCCAGATCCCAATCCGTTATATTGGGGTGGGTGAAGGTATTGATGATCTACGCCCATTTGAAACTCAGGAATTTATTGACGCATTATTCAGCCGCGAAGACTAATCAGTAGCTCAGGTAAGAGGAACGACGAGTGATAAAGTTTCAGCAAGTAAGTAAAGCGTACCGCGGCGGCAAACAGGCGCTGCAAAAGGTGGACTTCCACCTACGTCGAGGAGAGATGGCCTTTCTCGGTGGTCACTCTGGGGCGGGGAAAAGTACTTTGCTCAAGTTGATTTGTGCTATTGAGCGTCCGACGGATGGCAAAATCAGCTTCAACGATCACGATATCACTCGTATTCCAAATAAAGACATTCCTTTTTTGCGTCGCAACATAGGCATTGTTTTTCAGGACCACCGCTTACTGATGGATCGCTCGGTATTTGATAATGTCGCGTTGCCAATGCGCATTGAATCCATCTCTGAGAATGAAATTAAACGACGTGTATCTGCGGCACTGGACAAGACAGGGTTATTGGACAAAGCAAAGTGTTTACCGAGTCAGCTATCTGGTGGTGAGCAGCAACGTGTTGGCATTGCTCGAGCCGTAGTGAACCGGCCAACGCTGCTGTTGGCGGATGAACCCACGGGTAACTTGGATCCGGATCTATCAAACCGAGTGATTAAATTATTTGAAGAGTTTAACCGAGCGGGTGTCACCATTTTACTGGCAACGCACGATATTGGGTTGGTTAATACTCGCCCGCAATATCGTCATCTAGAGCTGAACCAAGGCTTCCTGAGTGAGGTAGAAGATTATGGCTGCTAACGTGCGTAATAAGAAGGCGACTAAAAGTCGTCCCCAGAATCGAGTGAAGCGCGATAGTTTTTTTACCGTGCATTTCAAACAGGCGAAAGCTTCGTTCTCGATGATGTGGTCTCGTCCTTTAGGGAATATTCTTACTTTAGCAGTGATCTCCATGGCATTAGCTATGCCAGCGGTCATGTATTTGCTGGGAAAAAATTTGGCCGTGGCTTCTACTAATGTTACCAGTCCATCAAAAGTGAGTGGCTATATTGAGGAGCAAACGCCGGAAGCACGCGTTATGGTGCTCAAAGACCAGCTAGAAAGTATGGATGAGGTGGCCAAGGTGGAATACATTTCTCCTCAGCAAGGTCTGGAGGATTTAAGCCAATACTCAGGATTTAACCATGCCCTTTCACTCTTAGACGACTATGCGCTACCGGGTGTGTTGATCATCACGCCAAGTGTTGAAGATAACGAGAAGATCAAGCAATTGGCGGCGACGATTGCCAAGGAAGAAGAAGTGACGGACGTTCGTCTTGATGAAGATTGGTTAACCCGCTTAGATGCGATCAAGAATTTAGTCAGTGGTATTGTGATCACTCTGTCTGTACTGATGCTGGGATCGGTGTTTCTCATTGTGGGCAATACGTTGCGCTTTAACGTGCTTGCGAATAAAGAAGAAATTCAGACCATGAAACTGATCGGTGCGACTAACCGCTTTATTTTACGCCCTTATCTTTATTCTGGGATGTGGTTTGGCTTATTGGGCGCATTCACAGCTTGGGTCATGACCGCTATTATTACCGTAGTTCTGAACAGTAGCGTCGAACAACTGGCTCTGTTGTACGATAGTCGTTTCCGCCTGATTGGACTAAGCTGGGATGAAAGTTTGTTGCTATTGATGCTTGGTACATTCCTTGGATGCTTGGCTGCGAAAGTGTCAGCGCAGCGCCACTTGAAAGAAATTGAACCTGTCTAAATAGCAAATGTCTTACTCTTACTTGAAAAAGTACACGCTACCGTGTACTTTTTACTTGTATAGCTGAAAGGTTTATGCATAATAACTTTCCCTGCTTGAATCTTGTTCATTTTAGGTTCAAGATTGTTGGGTTAAAACTTACTCCAGATCAGATATTGATGAGGAATTGAATGACTAACCAAGCGTATCCAATGGCTGTAGTGACACAAGATAGCTTAGATAGCTATATCCGCACAGTGAATGGCTATCCAATGCTAACTGCTGAAGAGGAACGTGAACTGGCTGAGCGACTACACTATGATGGCGAAATTGAAGCGGCAAAGGGCCTGATTCTTTCGCATTTACGTTTTGTAGTGCACGTAGCTCGTGGTTACTCTGGCTATGGTCTGCCCATGGCGGATCTGGTACAGGAAGGTAATATCGGCTTGATGAAAGCAGTAAAACGCTTTAATCCAGAAGTCGGCGTACGTTTGGTCTCATTTGCAGTGCACTGGATTAAGGCTGAAATTCATGAATACGTACTGCGTAACTGGCGTATTGTGAAAATAGCGACCACCAAAGCGCAACGTAAATTGTTCTTCAATCTACGTAAGTCTAAAAAGCGTCTTGGTTGGTTCAATAACGGTGAAGTGGAAACTGTTGCAAAAGAGCTGGGTGTGGAGCCATCTGAAGTGCGCGAGATGGAATCTCGTCTAGCCGCTCAAGATGCCGCTTTCGAAATGCAGAACGATGATGATGATTCAGGCGTATCTTACTCGGCACCTATGCTATACCTCGAAGATAAAGCCTCGGATGTGGCTGACAATGTTGAGGCAGCTAACTGGGAAGCTCATACCAATAACCGTTTAAGCTTAGCATTATCTAGCCTTGACGAACGCAGCCAGCATATTGTTCGTTCTCGTTGGCTGGAAGATAACAAGTCTACGTTACAGGAGTTGGCAGAAACCTACAGTGTGTCAGCAGAACGTATCCGCCAGTTAGAAAAGAATGCCATGAAAAAACTCAAAGCGGCAGTCGGCGACTTCTAACTTTTAGTTAAAGCAAAAATTCAAAAAAGCCGAGATCTAATGATCTCGGCTTTTTCAGTCTCTGGGATCCAGAAATTATCTATTTCTCTCTTTTTATGGATCGAATTTTGCCGTGTTGCCTGTGGGTAACTCTGTGATAAATTTCTTTGCTATATGTCAGAAAGGCGGGTGAACAAAGGTGTCAGGAGTAATGAGCCTATGGGGATACTTTTACTTTTACACACAAAAAAATAAGGATCATCACTACATATTGTGGATCCAGAATTGTAAAACTACTTTATCAACGTAATTCACAGCTTTATCCACAAACGGTGAATAAATGATCGCAAGTGGATAACCCTACAGCTGCGGTGTACTTGTTAACCACTGGATAGGTTACAATGACAATCAACAATGATTCTTTTCAAGAGACAGCAAATGGACCAGTTTCAACACATTGATGTCGCAGGGGCGCAGGCATTGCTGGAGCAAGGTGACGCTCGCCTTGTCGACATTCGCGATCCGCAGTCTTTCGCTGTGGCTCACCCACAGGCTGCATACCATCTAACGAATGACACGATTGTTCAACTTATGGATGAAGTGGAGTTTGAGCAACCTATTCTAGTGATGTGCTACCACGGCATTAGCAGCCAAGGCGCAGCACAATATTTGGTTAACCAAGGCTTTGAGCAGGTGTATAGTGTGGATGGAGGCTTTGAAGCTTGGCAACGCGCTGATTTGCCTATTGAATCTCACATGCCATAGGAACCGCTATGATAAGACTGATTTCGATTTCCAATCCGCGCATGGCACAAGCGTTCATTGATTATATGGCCTCGCGCCGTATTGATGTGAAAATGATGCCGGAAGGAAGTGGTCAGTTTGCACTGTGGCTCAGCGACTCTCAACATCAGGTGGAAGTCGAGGCTGAGCTACAGCACTTCCTCGATAATCCAAGTGATAGCAAATATCAAGCTGCTTCGTGGGAGATGGCAGAGACGCGCACCAGCCAATTTAGCTACCAGTCGCCGAGTATGTTGTCGATGGTCAAAGCCAAAGCAGGTCCGATAACATTAGCGGTTATGTTGATCAGTGTTGTGATTTTTACCTTGCAGCAGTTTGGCGCTGGGCAAGCAGTGTTTTCAGCGTTGCACTTTCCCGCACTCGCTGGACAAGAATGGCAGTTATGGCGCTGGGTCAGTCATGCGGTTTTGCATTTTTCTGTCGTACACATAGCGTTTAACTTGTTATGGTGGTGGCAGCTTGGTGGTGATATTGAACAGCGCCTAGGAGCGAAAAAGCTTTTACAGCTATTTTTGGTGTCGGCAGCGCTTTCTGGAGCAGGGCAATACTGGGTTGAAGGTGCAAACTTTGGTGGATTGTCAGGTGTCGTGTATGCCTTGGTTGGGTATTTATGGATGCTCGGATACAAAGCCCCTCAGCTTGGCTTGAACATACCTAAACCGGTTATTGGTTTCATGTTAGTGTGGCTGGTGTTGGGGTTTGTTCAGCCGTTTATGGCAATTGCTAATACAGCTCACCTGGTGGGGTTACTTTCTGGAGTTGTATTGGGCTTGGTTGATGCTAGCCGATCCAGAACATAA
The DNA here is from genome assembly GCF_024449095.1 of Vibrio coralliilyticus. Taxonomy (NCBI): domain Bacteria; kingdom Pseudomonadati; phylum Pseudomonadota; class Gammaproteobacteria; order Vibrionales; family Vibrionaceae; genus Vibrio; species Vibrio coralinecrosis. The sequence goes on along the minus strand of NZ_CP024627.1, from coordinate 3,100,673 downwards.
AAAAGCGGCTTCGGCCGCTTTTTTGTTCGTCAGGTTATTGATAGAGGTACTTGGTAAACAACAAGTCAGCAATAATGGTGCGCCCTGTTTCGGGTAGTAGAATCGAGTTCAATTGCTCGACTAAGTTTTTACGCAAGTCTTCACGACCAGCTAAAGAGGTGATCGTATCTGAAGACTGCTTGCCAAGTAGCTCGATCACCGCATCTCGAATCAAAGGCTGGTGAAGCTCGATGATGGCTAAGTCACTTTCGTTGGCCACCATGATATCAATACGAACCTGAATGTAGCCCAGCTTTTTGCCTTGGGTATAGAAATTAGTGGTGAGATCTGGCTCAAGAGTAAAGTACGCCAGTTTCGGCTCTCCGCTTTCTTCTGCCATGGATGGAAAACTGGCCAAGACGCACAAGGCGACAAATATTTGGACTAAGTAACGTTTAATCATATTTCTGTCTTTTCTTTCTTCTAATCACGATACTCGAATCGCCTGAGTCTTGTTACAATAGAGCATCTATTTGTAATAATTATGCGTTAAACACTCGATGAGTGGTTAACAACAAAGATCAAAGCTTTATTGTACGATGATAAGGCTACTTATTGAATACTAGTATGAATCAATCTACTTCGCTTTATTTATCTGCCCTTCGTCAGGTTGAATGGCAAGATCCTGATAAGTTTAGCTTTCCTACACAGAGTGCGGAAAATTGGTTGTTAGAACAGGGCTCATTGTCACGTTTATTGGAGTCCCACTGCCAAACGTTAAGTGTCGACTTATTGCACAACAAAGTGGTTAAAGCTGAGAAGCTCACGTCACAGGAGATTCAGTTACTGGCAAAAGAAGAATGTTTGCTGCGTAAAGTGGTCTTGAAAGGCGATAAGCAACCTTGGGTGTTGGGCAGAACCTTGATCCCACAGTCATCAATGGATGGTCAACAGTATGATCTGACCCGTCAGGGAGAGATCCCTCTGGGGCTCACGGTGTTTAATGCCGAAAATGTCCACCGTGATGCACTCCAAGTGGGCTGGGCAAAAACGCCCGATGGTGAGTTTCTTGCTCGTCGCTCTCGTTTATGGATGAACCACAAACCTATGCTAGTGGCAGAGCTGTTTTTGCCTACTGCACCAATGTACTCAAAGGAGAGCGTGTAAATGACGACGGCCACTAAAGCTCAGGCGTATTGGCAGTTGATGCGCATGGATAAGCCAATTGGCACCTTGCTGCTACTTTGGCCAACCATGTGGTCGTTAGTGATCGCGGCACAAGGCGTGCCTGATCCCATCGTGCTGGTTGTGTTTGCCCTTGGCGTATTGTTTATGCGTTCAGCGGGGTGTGTGATCAATGACTTTGCGGATCGTAAAGTGGATGGCCACGTTAAGCGTACCAGTGCGCGACCTCTGCCTTCTGGGCGTGTAACACCAAAAGAGGCTCTCGGCTTGTTTTTAGTGTTATCGGTGGCGTCGTTCTTATTAGTGCTGACGATGAACGCGCTGACCATTCAGCTCTCTTTGGTTGGGTTATTTCTCGCCTTTATTTATCCTTTTATGAAGCGTTATACGCACTTACCTCAGTTGTTCCTGGGTTAGCTTTTAGTTGGTCGATTCCGATGGCTTGGGCTGCTCAAGCGAATGAACTACCTACGATGGTGTGGTTTATCTTCGCGATAAATGCGTTGTGGACGATAGCCTATGACACGCAATATGCGATGGTTGATCGAGATGATGATTTGAAAATTGGTGTTAAATCGACAGCGATTCTATTTGGCCGCTACGACAAAATGATCATAGGTGCATTGCAGCTGGTGACGATGGCGATGTTAATTACGCTGGGTAATTGGTATCAACTGGGAGCGAGTTACTACTGGAGTCTATTGGTTGCGGGTGCTTTGTTTGTTTTTCAGCAGCACCTTATCCGTCATCGTCAGCGAGATTTGTGCTTCCAGGCATTTCTCAACAATAACTACGTTGGGATGGTTATTACTATCGGATTGTTGACGGCATTCTGGTAAGCAAAAAGGAAGGGCATCCAATGAGGATGCCCTTTTTATGTGTCTTACTCAGTGATCACACGGCTTCACTTACCTGACAAATACTTTCTTTTATTGTCAACCGCACTTCGGGATAAAGCATCGAATAAAGAAGATCGGCAAGTATCTGACTTTTCTCCTGATCGCAGTTGCCTTCATTGTCCAAATACGCTTGCTGTTTGAGAGTGGTAAACATGGACGAGAAGACACCTTTATCAAAAAACTCAGGTGCGTTGATACCATGCAAACGTCCCAAACGTTGTGCGATTTCTTGGCTCTTTTGCTCTAGATCCGCTTTACCCAACTCAGGGTTGGCTGTCAGCAAGTTGAGAGTGATTGAGTAACGTTGCAAAGTTTCTGTGATCGTGCGGCCTAGCAGCATCAGCACCTGAGTATTCCCCTGCTTAAGTGACACGTTTTGCTCCGTATCAATCACCACCAATCCAAGACGAGCAATCTCTTCGATGTAGGCTTCGGTAACATCGCCAAGCTGCTCTTCTTCAATACTCAGGAATAACTCTTGTTTTAAGAATGGGTAAACCAAGGCCACATTGGCTTTGATTTTTTCCAGGTTCAGTTGCTGATGACGGATCAGCATTTGTGCGATGAGAGATGGAATTGCGAACAAATGAATAATGTTGTTGCGATAGTAAGTCATCAGAATGGACTGATTGCGATCAAGAGAGACAATGTCGCCCATGGTATCTGACTCAATCACAAACTTATCGAGTGACTCGGCATGTTTGACTAGCGCTTCTGCATCCTCACTTGGCACTGTATACGTGGATGAATATGGCACGTTCTTGAGTAAAGAGAGGTAACATTCGATTTGTTTCACTAAGCTGTCGCGAGACAACGCGCGTTGACGTGAAGCCAGCAGCGCGGTAGCACACAAAGTTAATGCGTTAGTTGCAGCGGCATCATTGATGTGCGTCATCATCTTAATCGCAAGGTCATTGACCACAGGGTTTAGCCATTGTGGCTTGGTTGTACCCATTGGGTCTATGTCTTGTGTCCATTCTGGCGCGTTCTCATTGAGATATTGATTCAGAGGGATAGGTTCACCAAAGTTCACGTAGCCCTGGCCGAAGTTACGTAGCTTACGAATTGTTCGTAGGACCAGCCCAGCGTTTTCTTTTTCTTTACGCTTACCACGCAGTTCCTTGGCGTAGGTGCTGACTTCCATTACGTGTTCATAACCAATGTATACTGGCACCAGTGTCACTGGGCGGTTGAGACCACGTAACATGGCTTGAATAGTCATCGCCAACATGCCAGTTTTTGCCTGCAGCAGTCGGCCAGTACGTGAGCGTCCGCCTTCACTGAAGTACTCTACCGAGTAACCTTTTGAGAACAGTTCTGCGAGGTATTCACGGAAAATGGTCGAATAGAGTTTATTGCCTTTAAAGCTACGGCGAATAAAGAACGCACCACCGCGACGGAATAGTGGTCCGGCTGGGAAGAAATTGAGGTTAATACCTGCTGCGATATGCGGAGGTACCATGCCTTCATGGTACAAGACGTAAGACAGCAGTAAGTAATCCATATGACTGCGATGACATGGAACATAAACAATCTCGTGGCCGTCTTGAGCTAGCTTACGCACGGTTGAGGCATTGTTTATGTTTAAGCCCTGATAGATACGGTTCCACAGCCAGCTCAGTAGGCGATCGCCATTTCTGACCAAAGAGTAGGAAAAATCAGCAGCAATTTCATCCATGATGTTGTGAGCTTCTTGGCGCGCTTTATCAAGAGATATTCCCTTCGCTTTTGCCTCATCTTCAATTACTTTCTCAATCGCTTTGGACTTCATAAGACGATTAAATAGCGCTTGACGATTGGGTAAGTTAGGGCCAGAGGCCGCAAGCTTTTGCCGCGAGAAATGGATACGTGCGACGCGGGCTAACTTGTGCGCTATCGCCGTGTCGGTGCCGTGTGAGTCTGCCATATAACGTAAAGAAACTACGGGGCTGATACGTACCAAGCAATCTCGACCTGATCTTAATACAGCTAACGCTTTTTCGGGGCCATTGAGTGACTGCAAGTAAGGCGTTTGCTGTGACTCTTTTCCTGGTTTCCGACCCCATAACACGGTGGTAGGAAGGACTTGAACGTCCAGTTCACGGTCAAATTTGTGCTGTTCTAGTAAATCAGAGAAGAGCGCAATGGATTCGTTAGGAACACCTTGGTCGCTATTCATTACAGTTTGACGTGAAGAGGTAAATACATAACGCTGGAACGACTTACCATTGATCTCGACGGGTTCAAGTGGATCTGGTAAGCCTAAGCGAATGACCTGCATTTGTAGCGTGATTAAATCGACACTTGAGCGATAAGGCAGGGCATAGATAATGGGTTTGTTTACATCAATGCTATGATCTTCAATAGGATTTGAAGGAATCGCGGTTCCTTTGACCATCACCGACAAAGGCAGCTTTAGTAAGGAACTCGATAGTGGTTGTCCGGAAGACATAAGGTTCTTGGCCTCAAAAAACAGATAAATCGCAAAAGCCGTGTTCCATCTTCTTTATTGTAGAAGCAGACGCTGTACTTAAGCTGATATTTTCAAGGCTGCAAGGATATCAGAAACTGGTCGAACCTTTTACTGTAAATTGAACACGAAAACGCCAATTTCACCAAACTCAAATCATCTACTTAATAATTCAAGAGAAAATGCTGTGCCGCAAAAAACACTTCATGGTTTTAAACGTATTAAAAATGCCACCCGTTACTCATGCCAAGGCTTAAAGGCCGCCTTTCAAAATGAACCTGCATTTCGAGAGGAAGTGGTACTTGCTGCGTTGATGATTCCCACGGCATTTTGGCTAGATGTCACTCAAAGTGAACGCATATTGCTGATTGCGACTGTGATGCTGGTTTTGATTGCTGAGTTATTTAATAGTGCGATTGAAGCTGTTGTTGATCGTATAGGTCAAGAGCAGCATGAGTTGGCTGGTAGAGCGAAAGATATTGGATCAGCTGCGGTTATGATCACTATGCTATTGACTGGTTACGTGTGGGTGGAAGTATTGTTTTTCTAGTCAAAAGTTTAACTCTATCAAAAAACCAGCAATTGGCTTTTCATTTAAACCATTACTGGATATACTCACAGTTAACTGTATAAAAAGACAGGTGACTTATGAAGCCGCTAACGCCACGCCAGCAACAAGTATTTGATCTGATAAAGAGTAAAATTGATGACACAGGCATGCCTCCAACGCGTGCCGAAATTGCCCGCGAGTTGGGTTTCCGCTCTGCGAATGCTGCTGAAGAGCACCTGAAAGCTCTCGCGCGTAAGCAAGCCATTGAGATTATCCCTGGTGCCTCCCGTGGGATTCGTATCTTGCTAGAAGAGGCGGCTAATGATGGCTTGCCTTTGATTGGTCAGGTTGCCGCGGGTGAACCCATTTTGGCTCAGGAACATGTCGAGGCGCACTATCAGGTTGACCCTGCTATGTTCAAACCACAAGCAGACTTTCTACTGCGTGTGAACGGCGAAAGTATGAAAGATATTGGCATTATGGACGGGGACCTGCTTGCTGTGCATAAGACACAAGATGTTCATGACGGACAGGTTGTGGTCGCTCGGGTAGATGAAGATGTGACAGTGAAGCGATTGGAGCGTAAAGGTTCAACCGTGTTGCTGCATGCTGAAAATGAAGAGTTTGAGCCGATTAAAGTTGACCTAACTTGTCAGCACCTTGCAATTGAGGGCTTGGCGGTAGGTATTATCCGCAATACAGATTGGATGTAATACCCGTTAGTTATTGGCCGTAACGGTAGTTGTTTTCAACGTTAGTAATTAGAGTTACTGACGTTGAACGACTGATGACAGAAAAATATCACAGTGACTCAGCCTTTTAGACTGAATTGAGATCTATTCTCAATATCTTGCCTTTGTAATTGATATTCATTATCATCTTGACTCTGGTATGGAAGGAAGATGATAATGACTGCTAAGCAAAAAGCATCAACTCATCGCTATCAAATCCCGGCTAATCTGCTGCAGCCTCTCTGGTTTCGCAGCAGAGAAAGCTTGGTAGATGATGGCTTAGTATACGACCCGATCGCGGCAAGTGCATGTCAGCGCTGTCAGCTTGCGCCGGAATGTTTATCCGGTGACGTCGATCAGAAACAACTCCTTCACGCTACCCTGACTCAAATTTGTGATGAGCAGGTCAACCATTTTATCTCTCGTAATCCTGATGGTTGGATAATTAACGTTGGTGCTGGATTGGATACACGCTTTTACCGTGTTGATAACGGACGCTGCCACTGGCTTGAACTGGACGTGACGGAGAATTTACTCTGGCGGCAAAAACTCTTCCATAAAAGTGAGCGTTACCAGCATATGTGTGGCAACGTTGACGACTTATCTTGGCTAGATAATTTACCTGTCCCAGAAAAATCCCCTGTTTTGATCGTTTGTGAGCATGCTTTGCTTGATTGCACCGAAAAGCAGGTAGGCAAATTCATACAGGCGTTGGGTTGCCACTTCGATTCAGCCAGAGCGTGTGTAGTGCTTGCTGGTGATTTAACGGCCAGTAAGTTAGGCCAAAAGACGGGAGCAGGCCGTTACAACCATGGCTACGCTTCTCCCGGAGATGCAACACTGAACTATCTGCCTTGGGCTCGCTGGGCGAAAACCTTCTCACCGCTTGATAAACACTGTGGGCGCTGGAAATTGTGGCAACGCTGGCTGACTAAATTCACTTCTCTGAAGCACAGACTCACTCCCGTAGTAGTTCAGCTTCGTTGGTAATCCGGTTACACTTTGCACTCTTCTTTTATGACGAGTGCAAACGTGCCATTACTTCAAACTCTTTCCGATAAAGCACTGCATAAGCAGGTTCTCCTGCTGGCGATTCCTATGGTGCTCTCCAACATTACCGTCCCTTTACTTGGGCTTGTTGACGCCGCGGTGATAGGGCACCTCGAACATGCTTGGTACTTGGGTGGCGTTGCCCTTGGCAGTACTATGATCAGTGTGACTTTCTGGCTACTGGGCTTTTTGCGGATGTCGACCACTGGGCTGGCGGCGCAGTCGTATGGCGCTCAAAGTGGTAAACAACTCGGCTTAGTGTTCACTCAGGGTGTTGCGATGGCCTTGGGTTTTGCATTGCTGTTTCTCATTTTTCATCAACCGATTTCTAATCTGGTGTTTTCGCTGAGTAGTGCGAGTGATGAAGTTAAATTTTATGGTGAGCAGTATTTTGCCATTCGGGCTTGGAGTGCCCCTGCCGCGCTGGTGAATTTTGTTTTACTCGGATGGTTGTTGGGTACACAGAATGCACGAGATCCCATGTGGATGGTGATCATTGCTAACGTCACGAACATCTTTCTTGATGTCTTATTAGTGATAGGCTTTGGTTGGAAAGTTGAAGGCGCAGCCTTGGCGTCGGTGATTGCCGATTACAGTGGTATGAGTTTTGGCCTTTGGTGTGTATGGCGTACTTGGCATAAGCGTCAGCTACCGTCACTGGTCTCATTGTTGAAGGAAACTACCCACGGATTAAGTCGTTTTGTCAAACTCAACCGAGATATCTTTCTTCGTTCATTGTGTTTGCAAGCTACCTTTACGTTTATGACCTTTCAGGGGGCAAGCTTTGGTGATGATATCGTTGCGGCTAATGCGGTATTAATGAGCTTTTTGATGATCATTTCCTATGGCATGGATGGTTTTGCTTATGCGATGGAGGCTATGGTTGGCAAAGCCATTGGGGCTAGGGACAAACATCAGCTTAGTGCATCACTGGTAGGGACTTTTTTCTGGAGCTTGATCATTTGTTTGGGATTAACCCTTATATTTGGCTTTGCTGGATCAACCCTGATCGGCATGATCACTGGTATTCCTAGCGTCCATTATACGGCATTGGAGTTTCTGCCGTGGCTGATGGCAATGCCATTGGCCTCGATGTGGTGCTTCTTGTTGGATGGGATATTCATCGGGGCCACGAAGGGCAGGGAAATGCGCAACAGCATGTTTTTCGCCATGTGTGTGTTCTTTGGTGTTTTTTTCGCTCTAGCCAGCTTAGGTAACCATGCATTGTGGTTGGCGATGTTGAGCTTTATGGGGATGAGAGGTGTGACACTGGCGTTAATTTTTTATCAGCAGTGGCGCAGCGAACGTTTCTTTACCGCTTGAGATAAAGCCGCAGCGAAACTGCGGCTTTAGTCATATCTCTAATTAGAACAATCGGTTGAGACCATTCAGTGCTGCGACACGATACGCTTCGGCCATGGTTGGATAGTTAAAGGTCGTATTAACGAAGTATTCAATCGTATTGGCTTCGCCTTTTTGCTCCATGATAGCTTGCCCGATATGGATGATTTCCGCGGCACGTTCGCCAAAGCAGTGAATACCGAGAATTTCTTTGGTTTCGCGGTGGAAGAGAATTTTTAAGCTGCCGATATCTTTGCCTGCAATCTGCGCACGCGCCAGATGTTTGAAAGAAGAACGGCCGACTTCATAAGGGATTTTAGCCGCCGTCAGCTCTTGCTCTGTTTTACCTACTGAACTTATCTCTGGGATGGTATAAATACCCGTTGGAATATCTTCAATCAAACGGCCGTCAGCTTGACCCTTGTTGATCGCTTGGGCAACAAATCGACCCTGGTCATAAGCTGCGCTCGCTAGACTAGGGTAACCGATCACATCACCAACCGCGTAGATATGTTCAACTTCTGTTTGGTAATTACTGTCGACTTTTAACTGGCCTCGAGAATCCGCATTGAGCCCCACCGCAGATAAGTTGAGCTTGTCGGTGTTACCAGTACGCCCATTGGCGTAAAGAATACAGTCAGCACGCATTTTTTTGCCCGACTCTAGGTGGATGATCACTCCATCTTCAGTGCCTTCAATTTTCTCATAAGTTTCGTCGTTGCGGATCACGACACCACTGTTCCAGAAGTGATAGGAAAGCGCATCGGATACTTCATTATCGAGAAAAGACAGCAATCGATCTCGGGTGTTGATAAGGTCAGTTTTCACACCTAAGCCACGGAAAATCGATGCATACTCACAGCCGATAACGCCGGCACCATAAATGATGATATGACGAGGATCGTGCTTCAGGCTCAAGATAGAATCGCTGTCGTAGATGCGTTCATGCATAAAGTCGACATCAGCTGGCTGGTATGGGCGTGAGCCTGTTGCAATCACAAATCGATCAGCGCTGTAGAGTTCTTCGGTGCCGTCTGCTTGAGTGACAGCAATGGTGTATTTGTCCGTAAAGCGTGCAGTACCGAAAATCAATGAACACTGATTACGGTCATAGAAGCCTTGTCGTAGACGAGTCTGTTTATCAATCACAGACTTTGCGTGGCCCAGTATATTAGAAAAGGTCGAATGTAGGCTGGTGTTGTTATGGCAAAACAGCGGGTTGTTATTGAATTCGATAATCCGACTAACTGCATGACGCAGTGCTTTTGAAGGGATAGTTCCCCAGTGAGTGCATCCGCCACCGACGCTGCTCTCTTTTTCCACTATGGCGACATTGAGTCCCGCTTTGGTTAGCCCCATTGCTGCCCCTTCACCACCAGGGCCACTACCAATAACGATCACGTCAAAGTGGTTACTTTCCGCCATAACTTTTCCTTTGTTATATTGTCTTAACATTGCTTTAGCGAGATTTTAACTGATTTCACGATAGAGCACACGGTTGGCATACTAGAGAGTGGAAGTGATCACGCAGAAACTTACCGATCTGACTTTGGTATGGTGGTATGTCTCTAAACCAATGTTAAGTGGTTGAAAAAGATAGCAGGCTGAGTTTAATTGTCACGCGGTAGTCAAAGCTGACGATTTTGGCTTATGTCCTTAAGGCAATCGTTGTATATTAACTGCTATAAACAAATAAGCAGAAAACAGATGAAATCCATGGGAATCCGTGCACAGCAAAAAGAAAAAACGCGCCGTTCATTAATTGATGCTGCGTTTAGCCAGCTTAGCGCTGACCGAAGCTTTTCGAATTTAAGCCTGCGAGAAGTGGCTCGGGAAGCAGGGATTGCCCCGACCTCATTCTATCGTCATTTTAAAGACATGGATGAATTAGGGCTGACCATGGTTGACGAAGGAGGTTTACTGCTTCGTCAGTTGATGCGCCAAGCGCGGCAACGAATAGTCAAAGAGGGCAGTGTGATCCGCACGTCTATCGAGACGTTTATGGAGTTCATTGACAACAACCCCAATGTGTTTCGTCTATTATTGCGAGAGCGTTCGGGAACATCGTTTGACTTTCGTACTGCGGTTGCGAGAGAAATTCAGCATTTTGCCGCTGAACTGACCGAGTATTTGATCAGCACCGGAATGTCGCGTGATGAAGCCTATACTCAGGCAGAAGCGTCAGTCACTCTGGTATTTAGCTCGGGCGCTGAAGCATTAGATTTGAATCGACGTGAGCGCGATGAGCTTGCGGAACGATTGATTATGCAATTGCGAATGATAGCCAAAGGGGCTTTATGGTATCGCAAAGAACGTGAACGTAACCGATTAAAAGGTGGGATTGATTAATGTCTAATGAAGTAAACCAAATTAATCGTGGTTCAGAGAAGAAAACCCTAGTATTGGCCTTAGTTGCTGGTATGTGTGGTGACGCTTTATTGTCTTGGCTGACAATGAGCGAAGTGTCTTTCTCTATTTTTCCACTGATTGCGCTTGTGCTGTCTGTGCAGACGCTGTACCAAGAATATCTACGTAATCCTGTCTCTGAAGACATACCGCTGGTTGGCCTAGCGTGTTTCTTCGTTGGCGCCTTTGGCCACTCTGCTTTTGTCAAAGCGCAGCACCCAGATGCGGGGTCTAACTTCTTTGCCATTATAGTGTCGCTACTACTGCTGCTATGGATTGGTAAGAAGCTCGGCTTTATGGGCCGTTCCGCTAGTGAGTAGTGCTACTTCGAATACAAAAAACGAGCCAAATGGCTCGTTTTTTGTATTCGCTTATCAAGCTACGCTTTGCGTTCCAGTAGCACACCCGCTTCCATATGGTGGGTATAAGGGAACTGATCAAACAGGGCAAAACGTGTGATGTTGTGTGTTTCGCTTAATACATCAAGGTTGTCCTTGAGCGTCTCTGGGTTACAGGAGATGTAAAGGATGCGATCATAGCCCTGAACCATCTTACAGGTATCGATATCCATACCTGCGCGAGGAGGGTCGACAAAAATCGTATTACAGTTGTAGCTTTTCAAATCCACACCCGCGTCTTTTAGACGGCGGAATTCACGTTTACCTTCGATTGCCTGAGTGAATTCTTCCGCGGATAGACGCAGGATCTGCACGTTATCAATGTTATTAGCTGCAATATTGTACTGCGCAGATTCAACGGAAGGTTTGGCCAGTTCGGTTGCCAGTACACGATTAAAGTTCTGCGCGAGTGCCAGTGAGAAGTTACCGTTACCACAGTAAAGCTCGAGTAAATCGCCTTGGCTTTCGTTGGTACAGTCGATTGCCCACTCCAGCATCTTTTCAGCTACTTTGCCGTTGGGTTGCGTAAAGCTGTTCTCGACTTGTTGGTAAACGTACGGTTGGCCATTGACGTCGAGTTTTTCAATCACGTAGTCGCGATCCAGAACAATCTTCATTTTACGTGCACGACCAATCAGGTTCAGGTTGAAGCCTTCATCGTTCAGACGTTGCTTGAGTGCTTTTGCGTTCTTCGTCCACTCATCATCCAATTGACGGTGGTACAAAAGAGACACCAGAATCTCACCGCTCAGTGTCGATAGAAAATCCACTTGGAACAGTTTACGACGCAGAGAGTCGTTGTCTTTCATTGCATCAATCAGCAATGGCATCAGGTCGTTGATCAGACGGCTGGCTGCAGGGAACTGGTCAACGCGGTATTTTTCACGCGTTTCCTGATTGAACATGATGTAGTAAAGGTCTTCCCCTTCATGCCAAACACGGAACTCAGCGCGCATACGATAATGTTGCTCTGGGGACTCAAACACTTCCAGTTCTGGGACGTGGTAGGGCGCAAACATCTGATTGAGACGTTCGACCTTTTCCGCCAGTTGTTCTTGGTAGCGCTGTGGATTTACTTCAAGAGTCGCCATGTTTATTACCTTTCAGGTGCTGAGTGCGTTTGTTTTAGGAGCGCAGATTTTATTCAATATCTGCGACATGTCCAGCTTTGTCACTCTCCTCGGTTCAACATCGTGTGTAAACATGTTTCCATGTGAGAGTGATAAAGCCATTGGTTATATAAAAGCACAATATTGGCTGGACAAAGGAATGATAGCTGAATAACATTTGCGCCTAGCTGGTGCTATCTAGCAGTATAGATGGCTGAAAAGGGAATCTGGTGGAAATCCAGAACTGACGCGCAGCGGTAAAAGAGAACGAAAGCTCAAATGACACTGCATAGAGATTTATGTGGGAAGTCGAGTGATTAGGTGGTGATACTGAGCTCTTGAGTCCGAATACCTGCCAGCAGCTGAGCCAATCAATGGAAGCAAGTGCTCCAAGCTCGGTAGGATTTACGCGATTTAGGATTATAAAAATGAACCGTTCTATTCTGGCGATAGCAGTGGCATCGCTACTTCCGCACGCCTCCCTTTCATATGCCCAAGAAGCCTCAGCCGATGAGACTATGGTGGTGACGGCGAACCGTTTTGAGCAGTCAGAAGCAAGTGTCTTAGCTTCGGTTACTACAATTACACGAGAAGAAATAGACACTCTTCAAGCAAAATCTTTAACAGAGGTTTTTAAGTACGTCCCAGGCGTCCAGCTCGGGGAGAGTGGCGACTCCTTTCACACGACCTCTATTTTTATTCGGGGCTCTGAAAGTAAACACTCGCTTATTCTTTTGAATGGCGTAAAAATAAATAGCGCGTCTCAAGGGGGCTTTGACCTTTCTTTGTTGCCTGTTGAGATCATCGAGAGAATTGAAATTATTCGCGGGCCTAGAGCTGCAGTTTACGGTGCCGACGCTATTGGTGGTGTTATCAACTTCATTACTCATCAGACAGGTGATTCACTGCATCAGATTAAAACGAGTATGGGAAGTGATAGTTATTATCAGACGTCGTGGCAATCTCGTGGACAACTAAATGAAAAAACTTATGGGACGTTTTTTGTAAATTACAAAGAGACGGACGGATATAACATTAAAGCTGGCACATCAGCAGATATTGGTGGTGAATACGGCGGGGAGTCGAAAGACTTTACCGCTTCACTTTTTCATGAAATTTCTTCTCAGGTTCAGTTGAATCTAGATGTGTTCTACAGTGATAGTTTATCTGAATTCAATGGTAGCAATAGTTCATTTGCAACAACTCTAAATGAACGAGATGCAGATTTCTTCCAAGTAAGCGGTGGCGCATTATATAGTAATGATGTGTTGTCTAGTCGTCTCAGCCTTTCAAAATCTATCCAAGAAAGTACCTCCTACCCTGTAAGTGAACGTGAGCACGTATCAACCTATAAGACGAATCGTACCTCTCTAAATTGGCTGAATTCATTTATCGTTGAAGATGGCTTCAAAGTGAATGCTGGTTTAGATGTGGTAAATGAGGATGTTTCTAGTGGTACGGTTGACTATGTAAAAAAAGACAGGACGAATACAGGTGTATTTGTTACTTCAACCAAAGAGCTAGGTCAGTTTACGTTAGATGGTAGTGTAAGATTCGATGATGATACAAGTTTTGATAATTTCACAACTTGGTCTGCTGCGGTTGCATATAATTTCAATGAAAAGTTGAGGGCATATGGTAGCTATGGGACAGCGTTTAAAGCACCTTCTTTTTATGATTTATATGAGCCAACTTCAGGCAACCCAAACCTGAAAGTTGAAGAGTCTGCTTCAACTGAGATTGGCTTAATTGGTCAGTTCGAAGTGATTGATTGGAGATTGAGTGCTTACGCTTCTGAATTGGAAGATATGATCATTTACTATGAGCATTTAAACTGGGCACCAACAAATACTGATGCAGACATTTCCGGTATAGAATTTGAAGGTAGTTTTGATACCGGCCCTGTTTACCATACTATTGGTCTTGCTTACATGAACCCTAAGGATTCTGAAGGAAAGCAGTTGGCCCGAAGAGCAAAAGAAACCGCATCTTGGATTGGAACATTTACCCAAGACTCGTGGGATCTGTCTTTAAGCATGGTGTATCAAGGTGATCGTTATGATGACTATAGTAACAATAACAAGTTAGAAGCTTACTCACTATGGAACCTATCAACAAATTACTATGTGACGTCGAATATCACCTTGTCTGGAAAAGTGAACAATCTGTTTGATGAAGATTACCAGACAGCGAAAGAATACTTAACACCGGAACGTAGCTACTACCTCAGTGCTTCATACCAATTCTAATTACCTAAGCCGCCTTCGGGCGGTTTTTTCTTATCTATAGGCAGTAGCAATGAAAAAGAATGTCATTATCAGCTGGTCGAGCGGTAAAGATTCGACTTTGACCTTAGAAAGGTTGATTGAAAGCGAAGAGTATCAAGTGGTCGGTCTATACACGACTTATGTCAAAGATGAAGTCCCATTTCAAGCCACACCTGTTGAAGTGCTCGACATGCAAGCTGCCTTACTTGGTTTGCCTCTAATAAAGATTGAAATGCCGGAAATATTTCCGCCTAATGATGTTTATCAGTCGGCCATTATTGATGCACTAAAAAACAGTGCGCTCGATATTCAAGCTGTGGCTTTTGGTGACATGTTTTGTAATGGGATTGAAGCCTATCGCCGCAGCTATATTGAACCTGCTGGTTGGGAGTGTGTTTTTCCTCTCATTGGACAACACAGCCAAGACCTTGCGGATGAGATATTAGAGCGTGGCATTAAAACCTTGGTGGTAACGACGGATGGTCAGGCTCTTGACCCAACTTATTGCGGGCGATGGTATGACCGAACCTTCATTGATTCTCTACCGCGCGGCGTGGATCTATGCGGTGAGGATGGAGAGTTTCATACGTTAGTCACACAAACCCGTAGCTATCAAGGCAAGATAGAGTTGAGCTTAACTACCCTTGACGTCGGAGAGCGTTTCTCTCATCAACGTTATCAAGCGAAGATATTGCCAAACTAATTTGTGTGAGTATGATTGCCACATCGAAATGCGTGGGTATATCAAGTGTCACAACAACCAAAAGTATTAATTTTTGACTCTGGCGTCGGTGGGCTTTCTGTTTTCCAAGAGATAGAAAAAAAGCTCCCTCAGCTTGATTATATATACCTGTTCGATAACGCTGCCTATCCCTACGGTGAGCTGAATCATGAAACTTTAGTTTCTCGAGTGGAAGCGTTGGTTTCGCAGTATGTCGCTGAGTACCAAGTCGATTTAGTTGTGATTGCATGTAATACCGCAAGCACCATTGTACTACCTTCATTGAGAACGTTGCTCTCCATTCCGGTTGTCGGTGTCGTACCTGCGATTAAGCCAGCTTCCAATTTAGCGAATAAAGCGGTTGGCCTGATAGCAACCCCTGCGACGGTGACACGTCAATACACGCAGGAATTGATTCGCGACTTCTCGCAAAGCAAACCCGTTGAATTGTTGGGCTCTACTCGACTGGTTGATATGGCAGAAGAAAAGCTTCGTGGTATCCCAATCTCGACTCAAGAACTGACGGATATTTTATCCCCCATGATTGGTAAAGTAGATGTTGCCGTACTCGGGTGTACACACTTTCCGCTGATTAGGGAAGAAATTCAGTCGGTGCTGAGTGAGCAGGTTGTATTGATGGACTCGGGAGAAGCCATTGCACGCCGTGTGCAGGCTCTACTGAATCTTGAGAGAATAAAAGAAGAGAAGGGGAAACGAGAGATTTTCTCAACGGCTCCCCCTTATGAAGAAGGAGCGTTGAATCAAGCGTTACAAGTTTTAGGGTTTAATCCAGTTCGGCTTGAGATTTTGGATCGTTAGCAATACGTACTTTTAACGTACGCTGCATATAATCCTTGTCATTTAATCCTTCTATGGCACCGGCAGCATCGGTCGCTGCCATTACAACAAAACCAAATCCTCTTCTTTTACCTGTGCGTTTGTCTTTCATCAAACGTACAGCGAAAACTTCCCCATGTTTGGCAAATAATTCTTTTACGTGTGACTCATTTGCTTTGTAAGGAAGGTTGCCGACATAAAGAGTTTTGGTCGCGGGTTCATTAACGGTTGCTGGCTCAGTTGAGGTGTTTGAAAATTTAAAAACAAAAGCAGAAGCAAAAACACCGATAACAAAGCTGAGCGCAGGAGAAATAGCAACCTGCGAAAAGATGATTCCACCCAATACCGCTAGGGCGATAATCATTAAGGTCGATTTATTTGAACTCATATTCGAATACAACTTTGTAGTTTAAGAAAAAATGTCTAGATGTTAACAAAATAGACACACGGATCTTACGTATATGGTTGTTGTTTTTCCAACCTATTGATGTGACATGATTCAAATGTTGAAATTTTATTCTATTTTCAGCCCTTTGTTTTCTTTTTAACCAAACAGAAAGTAATTTCTAAAAAACACTTGTCATCTTCTCAGACCTCCCTATAATGCCGCCTCACCGACACGGAGTGAGACGAGAGTCACAAACCGAATCGGAATTTAAAGAGGAAATAAAGTTAAATAAAACGCTTGACTCTTTAAGCGGGAAGCGTAAGATACGCACCCCTAGCCAAGAGGTATTAAATATCGATTTGGTTAGCACAGCTCTTTAACAATATAAACCTATCAATCTGTGTGGGCACTCGTTGATGATAATCCAATTCGATACTTCGGTATCAAATTAGGTTTCAATGAAACGAAGTGACCATTGAATCTTCGGATTCAGCACAGTCAATTCAAACATTACTTTATGTAATGTTCAGTATTCATTGAGCCGACAAAATCTTAAATTGAAGAGTTTGATCATGGCTCAGATTGAACGCTGGCGGCAGGCCTAACACATGCAAGTCGAGCGGAAACGAGTTATCTGAACCTTCGGGGAACGATAACGGCGTCGAGCGGCGGACGGGTGAGTAATGCCTGGGAAATTGCCCTGATGTGGGGGATAACCATTGGAAACGATGGCTAATACCGCATAATAGCTTCGGCTCAAAGAGGGGGACCTTCGGGCCTCTCGCGTCAGGATATGCCCAGGTGGGATTAGCTAGTTGGTGAGGTAATGGCTCACCAAGGCGACGATCCCTAGCTGGTCTGAGAGGATGATCAGCCACACTGGAACTGAGACACGGTCCAGACTCCTACGGGAGGCAGCAGTGGGGAATATTGCACAATGGGCGCAAGCCTGATGCAGCCATGCCGCGTGTATGAAGAAGGCCTTCGGGTTGTAAAGTACTTTCAGCAGTGAGGAAGGCGGAGTCGTTAATAGCGGCCTCGTTTGACGTTAGCTGCAGAAGAAGCACCGGCTAACTCCGTGCCAGCAGCCGCGGTAATACGGAGGGTGCGAGCGTTAATCGGAATTACTGGGCGTAAAGCGCATGCAGGTGGTTTGTTAAGTCAGATGTGAAAGCCCGGGGCTCAACCTCGGAATAGCATTTGAAACTGGCAGACTAGAGTACTGTAGAGGGGGGTAGAATTTCAGGTGTAGCGGTGAAATGCGTAGAGATCTGAAGGAATACCGGTGGCGAAGGCGGCCCCCTGGACAGATACTGACACTCAGATGCGAAAGCGTGGGGAGCAAACAGGATTAGATACCCTGGTAGTCCACGCCGTAAACGATGTCTACTTGGAGGTTGTGGCCTTGAGCCGTGGCTTTCGGAGCTAACGCGTTAAGTAGACCGCCTGGGGAGTACGGTCGCAAGATTAAAACTCAAATGAATTGACGGGGGCCCGCACAAGCGGTGGAGCATGTGGTTTAATTCGATGCAACGCGAAGAACCTTACCTACTCTTGACATCCAGAGAACTTTCCAGAGATGGATTGGTGCCTTCGGGAACTCTGAGACAGGTGCTGCATGGCTGTCGTCAGCTCGTGTTGTGAAATGTTGGGTTAAGTCCCGCAACGAGCGCAACCCTTATCCTTGTTTGCCAGCACTTCGGGTGGGAACTCCAGGGAGACTGCCGGTGATAAACCGGAGGAAGGTGGGGACGACGTCAAGTCATCATGGCCCTTACGAGTAGGGCTACACACGTGCTACAATGGCGCATACAGAGGGCGGCCAACTTGCGAAAGTGAGCGAATCCCAAAAA
The DNA here is from genome assembly GCF_024449095.1 of Vibrio coralliilyticus. Taxonomy (NCBI): domain Bacteria; kingdom Pseudomonadati; phylum Pseudomonadota; class Gammaproteobacteria; order Vibrionales; family Vibrionaceae; genus Vibrio; species Vibrio coralinecrosis. The sequence goes on along the minus strand of NZ_CP024627.1, from coordinate 3,082,510 downwards.
GTGCGTCGTAGTCCGGATTGGAGTCTGCAACTCGACTCCATGAAGTCGGAATCGCTAGTAATCGTAGATCAGAATGCTACGGTGAATACGTTCCCGGGCCTTGTACACACCGCCCGTCACACCATGGGAGTGGGCTGCAAAAGAAGTGGGTAGTTTAACCTTCGGGGGGACGCTCACCACTTTGTGGTTCATGACTGGGGTGAAGTCGTAACAAGGTAGCGCTAGGGGAACCTGGCGCTGGATCACCTCCTTATACGATGATTACTCACGATGAGTGTCCACACAGATTGATGGTTTTGAAGCGAAAGCTTCGAGCTATGATTGCTCTTTAACAATTTGGAAAGCTGACGAATAACAACAATCCCCATCTCTTTGAGATGCGTTGTTATTCATTGAAAAGTTCTCAAATCCTAAGTCTTTATGATTTAGGTACCAACACACATTCAAGTGTTCTTGGCTTTTTATTTTCACTTTTTATAAAAAGTAAAATAAAAAGATATTTGAGTCCGGCAAAATCGAGTCTGCATCATGTTTAAATAATTGCAGACAACTTTGGTTAGTTGACTGTAAGACCCTTTGGGGTTGTATGGTTAAGTGACTAAGCGTACACGGTGGATGCCTTGGCAGTCAGAGGCGATGAAGGACGTATTAACTTGCGATAAGCCCAGATTAGACAGTAAAAGTCATTTGAGTCTGGGATTTCCGAATGGGGAAACCCAACTGCATAAGCAGTTATCATTATCTGAATACATAGGGTAATGAGGCGAACCGGGGGAACTGAAACATCTAAGTACCCCGAGGAAAAGAAATCAACCGAGATTCCGAAAGTAGCGGCGAGCGAAATTGGACTAGCCCTTAAGCCTATAATGCGTCAGGTGAAAGTTCTGGAAAGGTCTGCGATACAGGGTGATAGCCCCGTAACCGACAGCGCATTTTAGGTGAAATCGAGTAGGGCGGGACACGTGATATCCTGTCTGAATATGGGGGGACCATCCTCCAAGGCTAAATACTACTGACTGACCGATAGTGAACCAGTACCGTGAGGGAAAGGCGAAAAGAACCCCTGTGAGGGGAGTGAAATAGAACCTGAAACCGTGTACGTACAAGCAGTAGGAGCACCTTCGTGGTGTGACTGCGTACCTTTTGTATAATGGGTCAGCGACTTATATTCAGTAGCAAGGTTAACCATCTAGGGGAGCCGTAGAGAAATCGAGTCTTAACTGGGCGTCGAGTTGCTGGATATAGACCCGAAACCAGGTGATCTAGCCATGGGCAGGTTGAAGGTTGAGTAACATCAACTGGAGGACCGAACCGACTAATGTTGAAAAATTAGCGGATGACTTGTGGCTAGGGGTGAAAGGCCAATCAAACCTGGAGATAGCTGGTTCTCCCCGAAATCTATTTAGGTAGAGCCTCGGACGAATACTACTGGGGGTAGAGCACTGTTAAGGCTAGGGGGTCATCCCGACTTACCAACCCTTTGCAAACTCCGAATACCAGTAAGTACTATCCGGGAGACACACGGCGGGTGCTAACGTCCGTCGTGGAGAGGGAAACAACCCAGACCGCCAGCTAAGGTCCCAAATTACAGCTAAGTGGGAAACGATGTGGGAAGGCTTAGACAGCTAGGATGTTGGCTTAGAAGCAGCCATCATTTAAAGAAAGCGTAATAGCTCACTAGTCGAGTCGGCCTGCGCGGAAGATGTAACGGGGCTAAGCTGTAAACCGAAGCTGCGGCAATGCATTTTATGTATTGGGTAGGGGAGCGTTCTGTAAGCCGTTGAAGGTGAGTTGTAAAGCTTGCTGGAGGTATCAGAAGTGCGAATGCTGACATGAGTAACGATAATGGGGGTGAAAAACCTCCACGCCGGAAGACCAAGGGTTCCTGTCCAACGTTAATCGGGGCAGGGTAAGTCGACCCCTAAGGCGAGGCCGAAAGGCGTAGTCGATGGGAAACGGGTTAATATTCCCGTACTTCTTACAATTGCGATGGGGGGACGGAGAAGGCTAGGTGGGCCTGGCGACGGTTGTCCAGGTTCAAGTGCGTAGGCTTGAGAGTTAGGTAAATCCGGCTCTCTTTAAGGCTGAGACACGATGTCGAGCATCTACGGATGTGAAGTCATTGATGCCATGCTTCCAGGAAAAGCCTCTAAGCTTCAGATTGTAAGGAATCGTACCCCAAACCGACACAGGTGGTCGGGTAGAGAATACCAAGGCGCTTGAGAGAACTCGGGTGAAGGAACTAGGCAAAATGGTACCGTAACTTCGGGAGAAGGTACGCTCTTGACGGTGAAGTCCCTTGCGGATGGAGCTATTGAGAGTCGCAGATACCAGGTGGCTGCAACTGTTTATTAAAAACACAGCACTGTGCAAAATCGTAAGATGACGTATACGGTGTGACGCCTGCCCGGTGCCGGAAGGTTAATTGATGGGGTTAGACGTAAGTCGAAGCTCTTGATCGAAGCCCCGGTAAACGGCGGCCGTAACTATAACGGTCCTAAGGTAGCGAAATTCCTTGTCGGGTAAGTTCCGACCTGCACGAATGGCGTAATGATGGCCACGCTGTCTCCACCCGAGACTCAGTGAAATTGAAATCGCTGTGAAGATGCAGTGTACCCGCGGCTAGACGGAAAGACCCCGTGAACCTTTACTACAGCTTGGCACTGAACATTGACCCTACATGTGTAGGATAGGTGGGAGGCTTTGAAACCGGTACGCCAGTATCGGTGGAGCCGTCCTTGAAATACCACCCTTGTAGTGTTGATGTTCTAACTTAGACCCGTTATCCGGGTTGAGGACAGTGCCTGGTGGGTAGTTTGACTGGGGCGGTCTCCTCCCAAAGAGTAACGGAGGAGCACGAAGGTGGGCTAATCACGGTTGGACATCGTGAGGTTAGTGCAATGGCATAAGCCCGCTTGACTGCGAGAATGACAATTCGAGCAGGTGCGAAAGCAGGTCATAGTGATCCGGTGGTTCTGTATGGAAGGGCCATCGCTCAACGGATAAAAGGTACTCCGGGGATAACAGGCTGATACCGCCCAAGAGTTCATATCGACGGCGGTGTTTGGCACCTCGATGTCGGCTCATCACATCCTGGGGCTGAAGTCGGTCCCAAGGGTATGGCTGTTCGCCATTTAAAGTGGTACGCGAGCTGGGTTTAGAACGTCGTGAGACAGTTCGGTCCCTATCTGCCGTGGGCGTTGGAAGATTGAAGGGGGCTGCTCCTAGTACGAGAGGACCGGAGTGGACGAACCTCTGGTGTTCGGGTTGTCATGCCAATGGCATTGCCCGGTAGCTAAGTTCGGAATCGATAACCGCTGAAAGCATCTAAGCGGGAAGCGAGCCCTGAGATGAGTCTTCCCTGACCCCTTGAGGGTCCTAAAGGGTTGTTCGAGACTAGAACGTTGATAGGCAGGGTGTGTAAGCGTTGTGAGGCGTTGAGCTAACCTGTACTAATTGCCCGTGAGGCTTAACCATACAACACCCAAAGGGTTTTGATGGACTCAAAGCAAGAACGAATTGAATGTGTAGAGAATGCATTAACAGCTTTCCAGATTAAAGAATTTGCTTGGCGACCATAGCGATTTGGACCCACCTGATTCCATGCCGAACTCAGAAGTGAAACGAATTAGCGCCGATGGTAGTGTGGGGCTTCCCCATGTGAGAGTAGGACATCGCCAGGCTTTAATTTCGACTTTGCTTATTTGATAAGCAAGTCACCATAGAGTTCTAAATAAACTTAGAATTTTATGTTGACTTTCAAAGTAGAAAGCGTATTATACGCGTCCTGCTTAAGTGCTAAGGCGCTGAAAGCTATCTCTTTTTAGAGAATTGCTCTTTAACAATATAAACCTATCAATCTGTGTGGGTACTCGTTGATGATAATCCAAATAGTTTCTTCGGAAACAATTTAGGTTTCAATGAAACGAAGTGACCATTCGAATTGGGAAGCGGCCTTGAGCTGTTTTGTTTTACTTTTTCAAAAGTGAAAACCAATAAGAGCACAGTCAATTCAAACATTACTTTATGTAATGTTCAGTATTCATTGAGCCGAACAAAATCTTAAATTGAAGAGTTTGATCATGGCTCAGATTGAACGCTGGCGGCAGGCCTAACACATGCAAGTCGAGCGGAAACGAGTTATCTGAACCTTCGGGGAACGATAACGGCGTCGAGCGGCGAACGGGTGAGTAATGCCTGGGAAATTGCCCTGATGTGGGGGATAACCATTGGAAACGATGGCTAATACCGCATAATAGCTTCGGCTCAAAGAGGGGGACCTTCGGGCCTCTCGCGTCAGGATATGCCCAGGTGGGATTAGCTAGTTGGTGAGGTAATGGCTCACCAAGGCGACGATCCCTAGCTGGTCTGAGAGGATGATCAGCCACACTGGAACTGAGACACGGTCCAGACTCCTACGGGAGGCAGCAGTGGGGAATATTGCACAATGGGCGCAAGCCTGATGCAGCCATGCCGCGTGTATGAAGAAGGCCTTCGGGTTGTAAAGTACTTTCAGCAGTGAGGAAGGTGGTAGTGTTAATAGCACTATCATTTGACGTTAGCTGCAGAAGAAGCACCGGCTAACTCCGTGCCAGCAGCCGCGGTAATACGGAGGGTGCGAGCGTTAATCGGAATTACTGGGCGTAAAGCGCATGCAGGTGGTTTGTTAAGTCAGATGTGAAAGCCCGGGGCTCAACCTCGGAATAGCATTTGAAACTGGCAGACTAGAGTACTGTAGAGGGGGGTAGAATTTCAGGTGTAGCGGTGAAATGCGTAGAGATCTGAAGGAATACCGGTGGCGAAGGCGGCCCCCTGGACAGATACTGACACTCAGATGCGAAAGCGTGGGGAGCAAACAGGATTAGATACCCTGGTAGTCCACGCCGTAAACGATGTCTACTTGGAGGTTGTGGCCTTGAGCCGTGGCTTTCGGAGCTAACGCGTTAAGTAGACCGCCTGGGGAGTACGGTCGCAAGATTAAAACTCAAATGAATTGACGGGGGCCCGCACAAGCGGTGGAGCATGTGGTTTAATTCGATGCAACGCGAAGAACCTTACCTACTCTTGACATCCAGAGAACTTTCCAGAGATGGATTGGTGCCTTCGGGAACTCTGAGACAGGTGCTGCATGGCTGTCGTCAGCTCGTGTTGTGAAATGTTGGGTTAAGTCCCGCAACGAGCGCAACCCTTATCCTTGTTTGCCAGCACTTCGGGTGGGAACTCCAGGGAGACTGCCGGTGATAAACCGGAGGAAGGTGGGGACGACGTCAAGTCATCATGGCCCTTACGAGTAGGGCTACACACGTGCTACAATGGCGCATACAGAGGGCGGCCAACTTGCGAAAGTGAGCGAATCCCAAAAAGTGCGTCGTAGTCCGGATTGGAGTCTGCAACTCGACTCCATGAAGTCGGAATCGCTAGTAATCGTAGATCAGAATGCTACGGTGAATACGTTCCCGGGCCTTGTACACACCGCCCGTCACACCATGGGAGTGGGCTGCAAAAGAAGTGGGTAGTTTAACCTTCGGGGGGACGCTCACCACTTTGTGGTTCATGACTGGGGTGAAGTCGTAACAAGGTAGCGCTAGGGGAACCTGGCGCTGGATCACCTCCTTATACGATGATTACTCACGATGAGTGTCCACACAGATTGATGGTTTATGTAGTTTAAGAGAACGAACATCCCCCAAGATGTTCAACTTAGTGTCCCGTTCGTCTAGAGGCCTAGGACACCGCCCTTTCACGGCGGTAACAGGGGTTCGACTCCCCTACGGGATACCATTGGGTCGTTAGCTCAGTTGGTAGAGCAGTTGACTTTTAATCAATTGGTCGCAGGTTCGAATCCTGCACGACCCACCATTTCTTCCTTAGAAATGATTCTCAAGATGGGGCTATAGCTCAGCTGGGAGAGCGCCTGCCTTGCACGCAGGAGGTCAGCAGTTCGATCCTGCTTAGCTCCACCATTCTTGACGTCTTCCACAAGACGAAAAACTCATGTGGGCGATTAGCTCAGTTGGGAGAGCACCTGCCTTACAAGCAGGGGGTCACTGGTTCGAGCCCGGTATCGCCCACCATTTTTAAGCGTACTTAGTAAGTGCTTTTAAAAATGGTTACCTCATTGAGGTGATTTGCTCTTTAACAATTTGGAAAGCTGACGAATAACAACAATCCCCATCTCTTTGAGATGCGTTGTTATTCAATAAAAGTTCTCAAATCCTAATGACTTGTTCATTAGGTACCAACACACATTCAAGTGTTCTTGGAAATTTGAGTCCGGCAAAATCGAGTCTGCATCATGTTTAAATAATTGCAGACAACTTTGGTTAGTTGACTGTAAGACCCTTTGGGGTTGTATGGTTAAGTGACTAAGCGTACACGGTGGATGCCTTGGCAGTCAGAGGCGATGAAGGACGTATTAACTTGCGATAAGCCCAGATTAGACAGTAAAAGTCATTTGAGTCTGGGATTTCCGAATGGGGAAACCCAACTGCATAAGCAGTTACTGTTAACTGAATACATAGGTTAACAGGGCGAACCGGGGGAACTGAAACATCTAAGTACCCCGAGGAAAAGAAATCAACCGAGATTCCGAAAGTAGCGGCGAGCGAAATTGGACTAGCCCTTAAGTCTATAATGCGTCAGGTGAAAGTTCTGGAAAGGTCTGCGATACAGGGTGATAGCCCCGTAACCGACAGCGCATTTTAGGTGAAATCGAGTAGGGCGGGACACGTGATATCCTGTCTGAATATGGGGGGACCATCCTCCAAGGCTAAATACTACTGACTGACCGATAGTGAACCAGTACCGTGAGGGAAAGGCGAAAAGAACCCCTGTGAGGGGAGTGAAATAGAACCTGAAACCGTGTACGTACAAGCAGTAGGAGCACCTTCGTGGTGTGACTGCGTACCTTTTGTATAATGGGTCAGCGACTTATATTCAGTAGCAAGGTTAACCATCTAGGGGAGCCGTAGAGAAATCGAGTCTTAACTGGGCGTCAAGTTGCTGGATATAGACCCGAAACCAGGTGATCTAGCCATGGGCAGGTTGAAGGTTGAGTAACATCAACTGGAGGACCGAACCGACTAATGTTGAAAAATTAGCGGATGACTTGTGGCTAGGGGTGAAAGGCCAATCAAACCTGGAGATAGCTGGTTCTCCCCGAAATCTATTTAGGTAGAGCCTCGGACGAATACTACTGGGGGTAGAGCACTGTTAAGGCTAGGGGGTCATCCCGACTTACCAACCCTTTGCAAACTCCGAATACCAGTAAGTACTATCCGGGAGACACACGGCGGGTGCTAACGTCCGTCGTGGAGAGGGAAACAACCCAGACCGCCAGCTAAGGTCCCAAATTACAGCTAAGTGGGAAACGATGTGGGAAGGCTTAGACAGCTAGGATGTTGGCTTAGAAGCAGCCATCATTTAAAGAAAGCGTAATAGCTCACTAGTCGAGTCGGCCTGCGCGGAAGATGTAACGGGGCTAAGCTGTAAACCGAAGCTGCGGCAATGCATTTTATGTATTGGGTAGGGGAGCGTTCTGTAAGCCGTTGAAGGTGGATTGTAAAGTCTGCTGGAGGTATCAGAAGTGCGAATGCTGACATGAGTAACGATAATGGGGGTGAAAAACCTCCACGCCGGAAGACCAAGGGTTCCTGTCCAACGTTAATCGGGGCAGGGTAAGTCGACCCCTAAGGCGAGGCCGAAAGGCGTAGTCGATGGGAAACGGGTTAATATTCCCGTACTTCTTACAATTGCGATGGGGGGACGGAGAAGGCTAGGTGGGCCTGGCGACGGTTGTCCAGGTTCAAGTGCGTAGGCTTGAGAGTTAGGTAAATCCGGCTCTCTTTAAGGCTGAGACACGATGTCGAGCATCTACGGATGTGAAGTCATTGATGCCATGCTTCCAGGAAAAGCCTCTAAGCTTCAGATTGTAAGGAATCGTACCCCAAACCGACACAGGTGGTCGGGTAGAGAATACCAAGGCGCTTGAGAGAACTCGGGTGAAGGAACTAGGCAAAATGGTACCGTAACTTCGGGAGAAGGTACGCTCTTGACGGTGAAGTCCCTTGCGGATGGAGCTATTGAGAGTCGCAGATACCAGGTGGCTGCAACTGTTTATTAAAAACACAGCACTGTGCAAAATCGTAAGATGACGTATACGGTGTGACGCCTGCCCGGTGCCGGAAGGTTAATTGATGGGGTTAGACGTAAGTCGAAGCTCTTGATCGAAGCCCCGGTAAACGGCGGCCGTAACTATAACGGTCCTAAGGTAGCGAAATTCCTTGTCGGGTAAGTTCCGACCTGCACGAATGGCGTAATGATGGCCACGCTGTCTCCACCCGAGACTCAGTGAAATTGAAATCGCTGTGAAGATGCAGTGTACCCGCGGCTAGACGGAAAGACCCCGTGAACCTTTACTACAGCTTGGCACTGAACATTGACCCTACATGTGTAGGATAGGTGGGAGGCTTTGAACCCGGTACGCCAGTATCGGTGGAGCCGTCCTTGAAATACCACCCTTGTAGTGTTGATGTTCTAACTTAGACCCGTTATCCGGGTTGAGGACAGTGCCTGGTGGGTAGTTTGACTGGGGCGGTCTCCTCCCAAAGAGTAACGGAGGAGCACGAAGGTGGGCTAATCACGGTTGGACATCGTGAGGTTAGTGCAATGGCATAAGCCCGCTTGACTGCGAGAATGACAATTCGAGCAGGTGCGAAAGCAGGTCATAGTGATCCGGTGGTTCTGTATGGAAGGGCCATCGCTCAACGGATAAAAGGTACTCCGGGGATAACAGGCTGATACCGCCCAAGAGTTCATATCGACGGCGGTGTTTGGCACCTCGATGTCGGCTCATCACATCCTGGGGCTGAAGTCGGTCCCAAGGGTATGGCTGTTCGCCATTTAAAGTGGTACGCGAGCTGGGTTTAGAACGTCGTGAGACAGTTCGGTCCCTATCTGCCGTGGGCGTTGGAAGATTGAAGGGGGCTGCTCCTAGTACGAGAGGACCGGAGTGGACGAACCTCTGGTGTTCGGGTTGTCATGCCAATGGCATTGCCCGGTAGCTAAGTTCGGAATCGATAACCGCTGAAAGCATCTAAGCGGGAAGCGAGCCCTGAGATGAGTCTTCCCTGACCCCTTGAGGGTCCTAAAGGGTTGTTCAAGACTAGAACGTTGATAGGCAGGGTGTGTAAGCGTTGTGAGGCGTTGAGCTAACCTGTACTAATTGCCCGTGAGGCTTAACTATACAACACCCAAAGGGTTTTGATGGACTCAAAGTAGAACAGATTGAATGTGTAGAGAACACAATAACAGCTTTCCGAATTATTCGATTTGCAAGCAAATCTCACCCTAAAGGGCCGCACTAAAGTGCGTTTGAATTTGCGAGCAAATTGATAAAGAATTTGCTTGGCGACCATAGCGTTGTGGACCCACCTGATCCCATGCCGAACTCAGAAGTGAAACGCAATAGCGCCGATGGTAGTGTGGGGCTTCCCCATGTGAGAGTAGGACATCGCCAGGCTTTAAATTTAGACTTTAAGTCTAACCAGTGCGGAGCGGTAGTTCAGTTGGTTAGAATACCGGCCTGTCACGCCGGGGGTCGCGGGTTCGAGTCCCGTCCGCTCCGCCACTTATTCCAGACCTCAGCAGCAATGCTGGGGTCTTTTTGTATCTACCGTATTATTTTTACTCCTGAGGCCAACGAGTCCAGTTTGAGCACAAATCCGGACTCAGTTATCACTTATTAGGTGTCCCCACCATCAGGCACTTATTGATAAACCCAGTCGAACTGAAATTTAAAGCCCGTTGCTGACGCAACGGGCTTGTTTGTATCTGGAGATGAGTGCTGAAGTACTCGCTTTAGGTTGGCTAGAAGCAATATTTATACATAGCCTTGGAAAGTATCTCGATAGTAGGGTCGATAAATTCAAACGCCAGAAATTCATCCGGTTGGTGAGCTTGGTCAATAGATCCTGGGCCAAGGACTAGCGTTGGACATAGCTGTTGAAGGAAGGGAGCTTCTGTACAGTAATTGACAGTTTCTGAGTCAGTGCCACATATCTCTTCTACACCTCCTATAAAAGGATGATCATGCTGACATTCGTAACCAGGAATTGGTTCGTGTAGAGGCGTTATATCAATACGGCCAGGCCATTTGTCCTCGATTTCTTTTAAGGCGCCACGAAGCATGTTATCCAAGCCATCAAGGCTTATTCCAGGCAGAGGGCGTACGTCATAATGAAGCTCACAACAACCACAGATGCGGTTAGCGCTGTCTCCACCGTGAATGTGGCCAAGGTTAAGTGTCGGGCTTGGAATCGCAAACCCAGGATGGTGATACTCTTTGATGAGCTTGTCACGCAACTGCATCATGGCAAAAAGGATTTCATGCATGATTTCAATGGCGTTGACCCCTAAAGCCGGATCTGATGAATGACCAGATTTGCCTGTGACTCTAATGGCATTGGCAACATGGCCTTTATGGCCTCGTATCGGAACCAAGCTCGTAGGTTCGCCGATAATGCAATAGTCAGGTTTGAACGGTGTGTTATCGGTAAAATGACGTGCACCAAGCATGGTTGTCTCTTCTTCACAAGTTGCTAAGACATATAACGGCTTAACTTGTTTACTCCAGTCAACCTTCTTTACCGCTTCAAGAATGAAAGCAAAGAAACCTTTCATATCAGCCGTTCCTAGACCATAGAATCGGTTATTCGCTTCTGTGAGGGCGTGAGGTTCGTAATTCCAGCGGCCTTCATCGAAAGGTACTGTATCGCTGTGACCAGCCAGCAACAGCCCCCCTTCACCGCTTCCAATTTTACCGAGCAGATTAAACTTCCCGGGTTCGACCTCGATAATGTCGACTTCAAAACCTATGTCTTGCATCCAACTGGCAAGCTTTTCAATGACTTTGGCATTCCCTTCATCCCAACTCGGATCGGTTGAACTGATGGAAGAGGTAGAAATCAGGCCTTTGTAGACCTCAAGAAAACTGGGTATTTGCATATTAAGTTCGCTTTGCCTGTTGACATAAATCAATAATGAAGGTAAAAAAACATAATAAATCAGTTTTAATGAATAAAAAACCACTAAAAGCTAAGTTTATTAAATTTATAGTCACTGGTTGTGTGACGATTTTAAGGTCTTAATGGATGTCTGAGATGCTCAAAACTACAATTATTGGCGCCAGCGGTTATACCGGAGCTGAGTTAGCACTGATGGTGCATAAACACCCACAACTTACGCTATCAGGTTTATATGTATCCGCCAATAGTGTTGATGCCGGTAAATGTATCTCTGAGCTACATGGAAAACTGGCAGTTATTATCAGTCAGCCTGTAGAGCCTTTGAAAGATATCAATGATGTAGCGGCGGAAAGCGATGTGGTTTTTCTTGCTACTGCCCATGAGGTCAGCCACGACATCGCGCCTACGTTTTTGACACAAGGTTGCCAGGTATTCGACTTGTCGGGCGCTTTCCGAGTTAAGAAACACGGCTTCTATAACGAATTTTATGGCTTTGAGCATCAACATGAAGATTGGCTAGATAGCGCAGCTTACGGTCTTGCTGAGTGGAACCACAGCGCTATTAAACAGAGCCAGCTCATTGCTGTGCCAGGCTGTTACCCAACAGCCTCACAGCTTGCGATTAAACCTTTGGTCGAGGCGGGTTTGCTGGATTCTGTTCAGTGGCCAGTAATCAATGCAACCAGTGGTGTCTCAGGAGCTGGTCGAAAAGCATCGATGACCAACAGTTTCTGTGAAGTGAGTTTGCAGCCTTACGGTGTGTTCTGTCACAGGCACCAACCTGAGATCGCGACTCATCTGGGGACTGAGGTAATTTTCACCCCTCATTTAGGCAATTTTAAGCGCGGGATCCTTGCGACCATCACCATGAAGTTGGCTAGCGGAGTGGGTGAACAGCAGGTCTCACAAGCATTTAACACGGCATATGAGAATAAACCTGCGGTTCGTCTGCACCAAGCGACGTTACCAAGTATTCAACATGTTGAAAATACGCCTTTCTGCGATATTGGTTGGAAGGTTCAAGGCGAGCATATCATTGTCGTTTCTGCGATTGATAACTTGCTTAAAGGTGCATCGAGTCAAGCGATGCAATGTTTAAATATCCACTACGGATTTCCAGAGTTAACTGCCCTTGTATAAACAAGTCGGTAAAGGGAAAAGTAATGACAGATAACAAACCAACTCCATTAGTGATCAAATTGGGCGGTGCTGCCCTTTCGTGTGCTGAGACGTTAAGTCAGGTTTTTAGTGCAATTGCTGACTATCAGAAGCAGGCTCAGCGACGAATCGTGATCGTCCATGGAGGAGGTTATCTAGTGGACGATCTTATGGCCCAGCTTCAGATGGAAACGCTGAAAAAAGACGGCCTTCGTGTCACTCCCTATGAGCAAATTCCCTTAATAGTAGGTGCCTTAGCCGGCACGGCGAACAAGATGCTTCAGGGGCAGGCGATCAAAGACGGTTTGAATGCTGTCGGGTTATCCCTTGCTGATGGTGGGTTGTGTCAGGTTGAAGAGTTGGATCCAGAACTTGGTGCTGTTGGCAAAGCAACACCGGGTAACTCAAAGGTATTACAGGCGATTCTAGCTGCTGATACATTACCAATCATTAGCTCAATTGGCCTGACTGCAGAAGGTCAGATGATGAACGTCAACGCTGACCAAGCGGCGGTTGCCGTTGCAGGTGCCTTGGATGCTGAGCTTGTTTTGTTGTCAGACGTCAGTGGCGTTTTGGATGGCAAAGGGCATTTGATCAAAAGCTTAGATGAGCAAGAGGCACAAAGTTTGATCAATGGGCAGGTAATCACTGATGGCATGATCGTCAAAGTCAATGCAGCATTGGAAGCGGCTAATGATTTAGGCCGACCAATAGAAGTGGCTACCTGGCGTTATCCAGAAAAGCTCGCCGAGCTGTTTGCCGGACAAAGCATCGGGACACAATTTTTACCTAACAATTAGTCGCTTGTGTTAAGACACGAGCACAACAAAAAGAACGAAAAGTCACCCGTAGCACTGACCGCCACGCGCAGAGCCGGGATTTTGGAGAAAAGAAAATGAGCAAGTTAAAAGTAAATAAAGTAGTAGTCGCATATTCTGGCGGTCTGGATACTTCAGTGATTATCCCTTGGTTGAAAGAAAACTATGACTGTGAAGTGGTCGCGTTTGTCGCCGATGTTGGTCAAGGCGCTGAAGAATTAGAAGGTATTGAAGCAAAAGCGAAGGCTTCAGGTGCATCTGAGTGTTATGTCGCGGACCTGAAAGAGGAAATGGTCGCGGACTACATCTACCCGACGCTGAAAACAGGTGCTTACTACGAAGGCAAATACTTGTTGGGTACATCGATGGCTCGTCCAATCATTGCGAAAGCTCAGGTTGAGGTTGCGCGTAAAGTAGGCGCCGATGCCCTTTGCCATGGCTGTACAGGTAAAGGTAACGACCAAGTACGTTTTGAAGGCGCTTTTGCCGCTTTGGCCCCTGATCTTCATGTGATTGCTCCTTGGCGTGAATGGGATCTGGTTAGCCGTGAAGAATGTCTGGACTACCTTGCTGAGCGCAACATTCCTTGTACGGCTTCACTAACGAAAATTTATTCACGTGATGCCAATGCATGGCACATCTCAACAGAGGGTGGAGTTCTGGAAAATACGTGGAATGCGCCTAATGAAGATTGCTGGGTGTGGACAGTCGATCCTGAGCAAGCTCCGAATGAAGCTGAATACGTGACGCTGAAAGTCGAAAAAGGCGAAGTGGTTGGCGTAGATGGCGAAAACATGACGCCTTATAACGCACTTGTTTACCTGAACGAAAAAGGTGCTAAGCATGGTGTTGGCCGTATCGATATTGTAGAAAACCGTCTAGTTGGTATGAAGTCTCGTGGTTGTTATGAAACTCCGGGTGGCACGATTATGATGGAAGCGCTGCGTGCCGTTGAGCAACTGGTACTGGATAAGACCGCATTTGAATTCCGTGAAGAGCTAGGCGTTAAGGCTTCTCATCTTGTGTACGATGGCCGTTGGTTTACACCATTGTGTAAATCGATTCTCGCTGCGTCAGAGGAACTGGCTCAAGACGTAAACGGTGAAGTCGTGATTAAGCTGTATAAAGGTCAAGCTACGGTGACCCAGAAGCGCTCAGTGAACAGCCTTTATTGTGAAGAGTTTGCTACCTTTGGTGAAGATGAAGTTTACGATCAAAGTCATGCAGAAGGCTTCATTCGCCTTTACTCACTGTCTAGTCGCATTCGTGCGCTGAACAGTCAGAAAAAGTAACCCTTAACTTATTTAGCTGACGAGCCCATTTGCCTAGCAAATGGGCTCGTTATTTTTTGGTAACCAAAACAACAGCACTTAAAATGTTTATGAATAAATATGTGGCAATAATGAATTAATACTTTATTTTTGGTTTGAATTGCCGTAAGTTTGAACCATCAGAAAAATACTGGGTTTCACCCAGAAATAGCAATAGTTCAAAAACTGTTCGCATTGACAGTGAGCACCGGTAATCAGGAGATACGCAATGGCATTATGGGGCGGAAGATTTACCCAAGCAGCAGACACGAGATTCAAAGAATTTAACGATTCATTGCGCTTTGATTACCGATTGGCAGAACAAGATATTGTGGGCTCAATCGCTTGGTCGAAAGCGTTGTTATCAGTGGATGTGCTTAATGAAGAAGAGCAACAGAAGCTAGAACTGGCGTTGAATGAACTTAAGCTAGAAGTGATGGAGGATCCCCATCAGATCCTTCGTTCTGATGCGGAAGATATCCATTCATGGGTTGAGCAACAACTGATTGGCAAAGTGGGTGACTTAGGCAAAAAACTTCACACAGGCCGTTCTAGAAACGATCAGGTCGCGACTGACCTTAAACTCTGGTGTCGTCAGCAAGGTCAACAGTTATTGATGGCATTGGACCGTCTGCAATCTCAAATGGTATCGGTCGCGAAAGAGCATCAGGCAACAGTTTTACCGGGTTACACACACTTGCAGCGTGCCCAGCCGGTCACATTTGCTCATTGGTGTTTGGCTTATGTGGAAATGTTCGAGCGCGATTACTCGCGCCTTCATGACGCTATCGAACGTTTAGATACCTGCCCGCTTGGCTCCGGTGCTTTGGCGGGAACGGCTTACCCTATCGACAGAGAGCAGTTGGCACATAACCTCGGCTTTCGCCGCGCGACACGTAACTCACTGGATTCGGTTTCCGACCGCGATCATGTTATGGAGCTGATGTCGGTAGCCTCTATTTCTATGCTTCACTTGTCGCGTTTGGCAGAAGATATGATTTTCTACAACTCGGGTGAATCTAACTTTATCGAACTGGCGGATACTGTTACCTCAGGATCGTCGTTGATGCCACAAAAGAAAAACCCAGATGCGCTGGAGCTGATCCGCGGTAAGACAGGGCGTGTCTACGGCTCATTGGCTGGCATGATGATGACGGTGAAAGCATTGCCGCTTGCTTACAACAAAGATATGCAGGAAGACAAGGAAGGGCTGTTCGATGCGCTAGACACTTGGAACGACTGTATGGAAATGGCGGCGCTTTGCTTCGATGTCATCAAAGTAAACGGTGAACGTACATTGGAAGCTGCGAAACAAGGCTATGCCAATGCTACTGAGTTGGCAGATTATTTGGTGGCGAAAGGTATTCCATTCCGTGAAGCGCACCATATTGTGGGTGTTGCCGTAGTAGGGGCCATTGCGAAAGGCTGTGCGTTAGAGGAACTGTCGATTGCGGAACTGAAAGAGTTCTCCTCAGTCATAGAAGAAGATGTTTACAGCATACTGACAATAGAATCATGCCTTGAGAAACGTAGTGCTTTGGGCGGGGTCTCTCCAAAACAAGTTGCTCATGCGGTTGATCAAGCGGAAGGGCGCCTTATCAAACGGGATACCTCTGCGGTGAATGTTCGTCCTGCGCGTTTAACGGATATTGAAGCGCTGGAAGGTATGGTGACCTACTGGGCAAATATGGGAGAGAACTTACCTCGTTCACGCAGTGAACTGGTGAGAGATATTGGTTCTTTCGCGGTCGCAGAGCACCATGGTGAGGTGACCGGATGTGCATCGCTCTATGTTTATGACTCTGGGCTGGCCGAGATTCGTTCACTGGGTGTCGAAGCGGGCTGGCAAGGGCAAGGTCAGGGAAGCGCGATTGTACAATACTTGGTGGAAAAAGCGCGCCAGATGGCGATCAAGAAAGTGTTCGTTCTGACTCGTACTCCAGAGTTCTTTATGAAGCAAAGTTTCTTACCTACGTCGAAATCTCTGTTACCAGAGAAAGTGCTTAAAGATTGCGATCAGTGCCCTCGTCAGCATGCTTGTGATGAAGTGGCGCTAGAAGTGAATTTGGTTGAAAAATCGATTGCTCGATCAAATGTCGCATAATTTATTGTTCGGTAAGGATTTTCGAGAAAGATCAAAAAAGATCGAATATATTTGGGAACCTTATTAGAAAAGCAGGGTCTATTAAAGTACCACTGCTTTTTCTTAGAAGAATCTAAGAGAGCCCCAGAATCGACATTGATTTTGGGGCTTTTTTCTTTTCTCGTACCGAGAATGTTTCCCCAAAACCCATTACCTCTTACTTTTTTTGTTTCGGCGTCGCCAAGGTAAAATGACAAAGCGCATCCAAAGGTGAAGGAATAGCAAGCCATTGAATGCAAACCCTGCGATGATCAAAGCGATGGACTCTATGCTTTGAGGGTTATCCCTGAAGGCAAACCACCAGATGACCCAGCATAATACCGACAGCACAGTAAGCTGATCCATACATCGCTGACAACGGCCTATTTTTTTCCAGAACCAGTTGCTGTTTTTACAGTAGTCGCATGTCATGAGCATCGTTTATTGGGTAACATGTGCTTTGATAATATCTCAAGCTAACGTGAAAGTGATAAAAATGATCGAACGTCAACAAACTAAGCAACGTATGAGCCGTATCGTGAAACATAACGGCACGATTTACCTATGTGGACAAGTGTGCTCAGATGCGACTAAAGGCATTACTGAGCAGACGCAAACTATGTTGGACAAAGTTGAAGAGTTGCTGCTTGAAGCGGGTAGTGACAAGGAGCATATGTTGTCTGCGACGATTTATTTGAAGGACATGAAAGATTTTCAGGAAATGAATGCGGTATGGGATGCATGGGTACCTGAAGGTCACGCTCCAGCTCGTGCATGTGTTACTGCAGATATGGCTCGTGAAGCTTTGTTGGTAGAGATCTCCGTGATTGCTGCTGAGAAATAGCCAATCTATATGATAAAAAACGAGCCAATTGGCTCGTTTTTGATTTTCTGCTTAGGGTTAACAACCCGGTCCACAGTCAAGACAGTGCTTAATCATCTCTGGGCCTAAGTGCAGTTTCGCGTTCAGATCGCGCAGAGCTGTGCGAACCCCTTCCTCAATCACCGGGTGATAGAAAGGCATATCGAGCATTTTTGATACTGTCATCTTATTTTGATGTGCCCAAGCCAGCAGGTGCGCAAGATGTTCAGCATTAGGGCCAATCATTTCAGCTCCAAGGAAGCGTCCCGTTCCTTGCTCTCCATAGACGTGCAAGAGCCCCTTGTTACGTAGCATTACCCGAGAGCGTCCCTGATTTTCAAACGATACTTTGCCGATTTCAAAACAGCCGCAATTACCTAGTCGAGTTTCCAATTGCTTGAATGTTTCTCCGACCATAGCAATTTGTGGATCTGAAAATACCGCTGAGATGGACGAACGGCGTAGGCCTTGTATGATATCAGGGTAGAGACCAGCATTGTCGCCGGCAATTCGGCCTTGATCTGCCGCCTCGTGGAGCAACGGAATTTGATTACTGGCATCACCGGCGATAAAAATATGGCCTACTGATGTTTGCAGTGTGTAATGATCCGCTGTTGGTACGCCTCGTTTATCAAGGGTAACTTGAGTATTTTCGATGGCCAGCTTATCGACATTCGGACGGCGACCCGTTGCTGCAAGTACATAGTCAACAATGAAGTTTTCCAGCTTGCCATCGTGATTGATGAATTGGATCTCGACTTTATCTTCACCCTCTATGCGTTGCATACTTTCGACTTTCACGTCAGCATCAAGATAAAACTCTTCTTTAAACGCTTTGTCGGCATAGGCCATCACTTCAGGGTCCGTCAGTGGTCCTACTTGGCCACCTAGGCCGAACAGTTTGACCTTAACGCCGAGTCGATGCAGTGCTTGACCAAGTTCAAGGCCTATTACCCCCGGACCAAACACAGCCACGGATTGAGGAAGATCATCCCAATCAAATACATCATCATTAATAACCAAACGATCCCCTAGCTCATTCCAGACACTTGGATAAGCAGGGCGGGAGCCTGTTGCAATCACAATACGTTTGGCCGTGATTTGGGTATGGTCATCCACCATCAATGTGTGGTTGTCTATGAACTTGGCATAACCAGACACTTTATCTTCTGCTGGAATTTCATCGACACTCTCTAGAACAAAACCAACGAAGCGATCGCGCTCGCGTTTAACACGATCCATTACTTCGCGGCCATTCACACGAGTTTCGCCCTGAGGGTGAATGCCAAATCCGGGCGCTTTTTCAATCTGATGCACGCTTTCAGCTGCGGCAATAAGAAGCTTAGAAGGCATGCAACCAACACGAGCACAGGTTGTTCCGTAAGGACCGCCCTCTATCATAACGACACTTGAGGTATGAGCCTTAGCTGCACGGTATGCGCCAAGACCTGCTGTACCGCCACCAATAACTGCCACATCAACATTAAGCTGTTTCATTTTAGATTCCCGTTTAGTTTATCCAGGCTACCTCGATAAACGAGGAAACCCGAATGTGAAGGGTGAAATCCAAGGTGATACTGGATTGTAAAAAGCTTATCCGGCCGTCGAACAGCCGGAAGATCAAGGTGTTTTATTGACCGAGGTAAGATTCAAGCTCTTCGCTGCCACCAATGTGCTTACCGCCAATGAAAACTTGAGGTACCGTCGTGCGACCTGAAATAGCACGCAAACTGACGGTTGTTGCGTCTTTACCCAGAATCACTTCCTCATATTGAAGACCGTGGTCGATAAGGTTTTGTTTCGCCTTAGCACAGAAAGGGCAGCCCGGCTTAGTAAATACAGTAATAGATTCCTGAGTTTTGTAGTCGGGTGCGATGTAATTCAGCATAGTATCAGCATCAGACACTTTGAACGGGTCACCTGGCTCGTTTGGCTCAATAAACATCTTCTCTACAACGCCATCTTTAACTAGCATGCTGTAGCGCCATGAGCGCTTGCCAAAACCAAGATCGTTTTTATCAACCAACATGCCCATACCATCAGTGAATTCGCCATTACCATCTGGTAGGAAAGTGATGTTGTCAGCTTCTTGGTCGCTCTTCCAAGCGTTCATAACAAAGGTGTCGTTAACCGAAACACAGATGATTTCATCAACGCCATGGTCTTTAAAGACAGGAAATAGCTCATTGTAGCGAGGTAAATGGCTTGATGAACACGTTGGAGTAAAGGCACCAGGAAGGCTAAATAGAATCACGGTTTTGCCTTTGAATAACTCATCGCTGGTGACATTAACCCAAGCATCGCCTTGGCGAGTTGGAAAAGTAACTTGTGGAACGTTCTGACCTTCTTTGGATGTAAACATAATCGTACCTTTGGGTAAATTGGATTTCATTCGTATTAGAGCTTAGCGTGCTTTACGTAAGCTGCTGTCTTGCTATGGATTTATTATTAAAAATTTCCTTTGATAGCTCTAATCGTTTGATGCTATTGTTTTGATAGATTTTTTCTATCTTGTTGGGTGGTTAGGTTACTAAGATGAATATCCGAGATTTTGAGTATCTGGTTGCTCTTGCCGAGCACAACCACTTCCGTAAGGCGGCTGAAGCTTGTTTTGTTAGTCAGCCAACCTTGAGTGGTCAGATTCGTAAATTGGAAGATGAGCTGGGAACGGCCTTGCTGGAGCGTAGCAGCCGACGTGTCCTTTTTACGGATGCGGGGCTACAGCTGGTGGATCAGGCCAAACGTATTTTGTCTGAAGTAAAAACATTCCGCGATATGGCCAGTGGTCAGGGTGAAGCAATGACAGGGCCAATGCATATTGGCTTTATTCCCACCCTTGGTCCTTACCTTTTACCTAAAATCGTGCCAGCTTTGAAAGAGCAATTTCCTGATTTGGAACTCTATCTCCATGAAGCTCAGACCAATCAATTGGTACTCCAGTTGGAAGACGGAAAGTTGGATTGTTTGGTATTAGCTTCGGTGGCGGAAACTGCGCCTTTTAAAGAAATTGCCGTGTACGAGGAGCCTTTGAGTATTGCTGTTCCGTGTAAACATGAGTGGTCAGATCTGGACGAAATTGACATGTTAGAGCTCAATGGTAAAACCGTGTTAGCACTTGGTGATGGGCATTGCTTGCGTGATCAGGCTTTAGGTTTTTGCTTTGCAGCGGGCGCGAAAGATGACGAACGCTTTAAAGCGACCAGCTTAGAAACATTACGTAATATGGTGGCAGCAGGGGCGGGGATTACTCTTTTGCCTGAACTGTCTTTACCAAAAGAAAAACAGAAAGATGGCGTGTGTTACGTCAAAGCGACCAATCCGGTGCCTTCTCGAAGTATTGTGCTCGCTTATCGCCCAGGCTCGCCGCTGCGGTCTCGCTTTGAGCAACTCGCGTTGGCTATTAAGCACCAGCTAGAATCTCAGTAGTTCGGCAAAGTTAGAAAGGGCGGAGACCATGGTCTCCGACCTTATAGTTAGGATTTAGAACAGTTCTTCACTCTCGGCAGTGGTATAGATGCTGTCAGTGATTTCATCAGTAGCATATTCCGTTGGCTCTGTCCCTTGAAGAAAGTATTCAAACATCGAGCTGGAGTCGAATTTGTTGGTTAACAGACCCGAGTTGCGGTCAATGCGGACACGAACAATATTCGCAGGTATCTCCTTTTGCTGAACTGGGATATCGGCTAGGGCGGTATGCATGAAATCGACCCAAGCTGGCTGTGCGGTTTTCGCCCCTGACTCTGCTCCAGTGATAGGGTTGTTACTTAAGTTTGGATTTGACTTTGTTCTCCCTAACATCCTAGTGTGATCATCGAAGCCAACCCAGACTGTAGCCACTATACCCGGCGCATAGCCGCTGTACCAAGTGTCTTTAGAGTCGTTAGTGGTACCAGTTTTACCACCGATATCGCGGCGTTTTAGTTCTTGTGCGCGCCATCCCGTGCCATTCCAGCCTGTACCTTCACGCCAGTTACCGCCGCCCCAAGTGTTGCTGTACATCATTTCACGTACCAAGAAAGCTGTTTGTTCTGATATCACTTGTGGAGCATATTGTGGCTGTTGATCCTCAGGCTCCACATCCTGCTCTTGGTATTCATTGGTTACGGTTTCTGTCTTTTCACAATCTTGGCGACAGATAGTTTTAGGTGTTGCCGTAAACTCAAGATCACCAAAGGGTCCTTCTACCTTACTAATGTAATAAGGCTCGACATAGTAGCCGCCATTGGCAAAAACAGAGTATCCCTGAGCGACTTTTACTGGCGTTAAACTGCCAGCACCTAATGCAATGGTCTCTGACCGAGGAACTTGATTAATATCGAATCCAAATCGAGACAGATATTGACGTGTCTCATCTAAACCCACTTCACGCAGAACACGTATTGCCATCACGTTTTTAGACTGGGCTAAACCTATGCGTAAGCGGGTCGGGCCAATGTAGGTCGGCGGCGAATTTTTTGGCCGCCACGCAGTACCTTGGCTTTTATCCCAGTGGTTAATCGGCGCATCATTGATCAGTGTGGCTAGCGTTAGCCCTTTATCAATCGCTGCTGAATAAATAAAGGGTTTGATGCTTGAGCCTACTTGACGAATGGACTGAGTCGCACGGTTGAACTTGCTATGTACGAAGTTAAAGCCGCCTACTAGGGACATCACGGCGCCGTTTTCTGGGTTCATTGCGACGAAGGCTGTATTCGCATTGGGAACCTGACTTAGATGCCAGCTTATTTGAGGCTCACCTTCTTCGACGGGTGTTTCTACCTGGCGTACCCAGATTTGCTCACCTTCTGCGAGAACTTCGGTTGCTGCCTTCGGAGCTGGGCCTTGGCGATCATCGGTCAGAAACTTACGCGCCCATTTGATACCGTCCCAGTTAATGGTTTGTTCACCTCGGTTTTTCACCCACGCAGTTGCTTGTTGAGCGCTCACTTTTGTTACTACAGCTGGCAGTAAAGAGCCGTAGGTCGGGACATTGTCTAGAGTGTCGTCAATCTGCTCTTCATCCAATGCTGTCTGTCCGGTTTTCCACAGCACTTTTTCTGCGCCGCGGTATCCATGGCGTTGGTCATAAGCGAGCAAATTGTTGATAGCAGCTTCGTTTGCTGCGACTTGCAGTTTTGAATCTATGGTTGTGTAGATATTCATCCCTGAGGTGTAAGCCTCTTCACCATAACGTGACACCATCCATGCTCGCGCCAGCTCAGCTACGTAGGGAGCACTTAGCTCGATTTCTGCGCCGTGGTAACGTGAGGTGATCTCTTCAGCGCGAGCTTGATCGTATTCATCTTGGGTAATGTACTTTTCATCCAACATACGCGCGAGTACAACATTACGTCGATTAGTGGCACGATCGATGGAGTAGATAGGGTTCATGGTCGATGGCGCTTTTGGCATACCGGCCAAGGTAGCAAGCTCACTCAGTGTCAGATCTTTAAGATCTTTACCAAAGTAAGTCTGAGCGGCGGCACCAAAGCCGTAAGAGCGATAACCCAAGAAGATCTTGTTGACGTACAGCTCCATGATCTCTTCTTTGCTCAGCAGTTGCTCAATGTGGATCGCGATAAAGATCTCTTTGATTTTACGCATGATTTTCTTCTCATTAGATAAGAAGAAGTTACGCGCAAGCTGCTGAGTGATCGTACTCGCGCCCTGCTTTGCGGAACCAGAAAGAGCTACGACAACGGCTGCACGAGTAATGCCAATAGGATCGATGCCTGGATGATCGTAAAAACGGCTGTCTTCTGTCGCGATCAAGGCTTCAATTAGGTGTTGAGGGATCTCATCGTAAGTGACAGGAATACGGCGCTTTTCACCAAACTGAGAGATCAGCTTACCGTCTTGACTGAATATCTGCATTGGTGTCTGCAGTTTGACATCTTTTAAAGTTGCTACATCTGGCAACTCTGGTTTTACGTAGAGGTAAAAACCAAAAATGGTTCCGACCCCAAGTACCGTGCAAACCAATACGAAAATAAACAATCGCTTTATGAACTTCACCGGAGAATCCCTGATTAATTAAGCTTACGTTATGCAAACCTAGGTAGTTTAAGCTAAAAGTAGCTCAAATCTGTTTATGTGCTTACTAAATCAACGATTTAAGCCGAGGCGCTAGGCAAACTTTACGGAGCTGAGCTCAATGGTCAAATCATTAATTACAGGCATAGACATCAGCCACCAGAGTATCAAAGCGGTGGTCTTAAAGCCTGGAAAAGACACTTTCACACTTGTTAGTTATCACCAAATGCCAATTGAAGCGGACATTTTCACTGATAACTACAGGTTAAATTATCAGAAAATTGTAAAGAAACTCAAAGAACTAAGAAAGGCTTTGCCACTATTTAGTCGTAAAGTGTGCCTGAGTGTCCCTGACAGTTCAGTAATAAGTAAGCGATTACAAATAGATAGCGATATGAGCGATGAAGAGTGCCAGTTTGTTATTACTCGGGATTTTGCTCAGCAGTCTCCGGTTGAGGTTGAAGCGCTTTATCTCGATTTTATTGCTCTTTCTCATGAAAAGACGCAGGCGAAAATGGATTATCAGGTGTATGCGATTAGAAAGGAGTGTATCGATACGCGGCGTAAGCCGTTACTGAAGTCGGGTTTTACCCCTATTTTGATCAACCCCCATTCACACAACCTTATTCAGTTGTGGCGACGAGCGTCTAGGCGGTATGGAAACACAAACTGGCTATTGATGGATGTCCACTCAGATTGTGTAGCCTTGTGCTTTGAGCGTGAACATCTGGGAGTGGTCTATAAAGAATTTCCTTTAGAGGAAGAGGATTCATCGCTGGGTAAGGTATTAGAGCCCCTGCTTCTAAATATTGAGCTTATAGATGCTGAGTTGGAAGGTGTTTGGCTAAGTGGTGAAGCGAATCTGTTCTCGCAACTAACGTCTCTTTTGTTGCCTAGATTAGGGCTCACTTGCATGCCACTTGAGCTGTGTGATCTAGTCGATGCTAAGCACCAGCCAAAGATTGGGCCTCAATTTGCAATTGCACTCGGTTTGGCTTTAAGCGGTGCTTATTGGCTGGGGAAGCATCATGCAGCCTGAAATCAACTTAATACCTTGGCGTACTGATCAGCGTCAGCAGAGAATCCGTCATCTTGTCTTTTCTTTGAGCTCTGTGGTGCTGATTGCTTCGCTGGTGGTTGTAACTGGCGAGCACTATCTGCAATCACAAATTCGTCTTCAGCAATCACGTGTCGAGAAACTAAAGAACTGGAGTTCCCACTTAGATCAGAAAGTTAGCCAAGTAAATGCTATCGAGCAGAAAGTAGCAGCGCTAAAGGGGGAAATCATTGAGTTGCAGGAGCTGCACGCACAACGCTATTTCCCATTACAACTCATAGCGCTGCTTCCAGAACTATTGCCTGAAAGTGTGTATCTCGATCACATCAACTTGGTCGGTAGGCAAGTGAGTCTAGCTGGTATAGCTGAAACAGCTGAACAATTAAATGAACTGCTGGCTAACTTGCAACGTTCACCCATGATAGAGGGGGTGAAGTTGCAATCAGTTGTGCATGGTGTGCAGCGCTTTAGCAATATTTACCAGTCTTTTTCGCTGACGTTTGAGCTGGTGGAGCGTTCCTATGATTGAAGTGCGTGGTGTTAGTTTAGCTA
Organism: Vibrio coralliilyticus; assembly: GCF_024449095.1. Lineage (NCBI taxonomy): Bacteria > Pseudomonadati > Pseudomonadota > Gammaproteobacteria > Vibrionales > Vibrionaceae > Vibrio > Vibrio coralinecrosis. The sequence goes on along the minus strand of NZ_CP024627.1, from coordinate 3,057,595 downwards.
GTTTATCTAAGTTACAACGGCTTTGGTTGTGTGGTACTTCTCTGTCGGTGCTACTGGCCTTAGGTTATTGGTTGGTGATTAGCCCGTCATTGACTCACTTGGAATCTTTATTAGTCAAAGAGCGGCAACAGAAAAGTATCATTGAGCAAAAACGGCAAACGGTCGCTTTGCTCTCGCAGCGTCGGTCTGAGCTGGAACAACTTGAGCAAAGAAAAGCGCAACAGCGGGTTCACTTTATTCAGACAATAGACGTCACGGGGGCATTGAGCATGATTAATCAAATCGCTCAGCAACATGCGTTGGTACTTTCCCATATGAATCAAACAGGCCATCGGCCCAAAGGTCCTTTTCTGCAGTCATCGCTGCAGTTCGAGCTGTCAGGTCAATATCAGCACATTGCTGCCTTTTTCCAGACGCTGGTCACGCGGCCTTATGCTGTTTATTTTGATGCACTGCGTTGGCGTCGCACGCAAAGTGATAGCTCGCAATTAAATTTGCAAGGTGAGGTGTATCTCCTTCTGCCTCTAAATGAGGTGAGCAGTGAGAGCTAGCCTAATTATCTGTTTGTGTCTTGTCTTGAGCGGCTGCAAAGCTAACCGTCAACCATTGGAATTTGCACAAGTAGAACAAAAAGAACCCCATGTTCTGTCTTTGACCAAGTTTAATCCGAAGCGTTTTCACGCTCTGCAAGATGTGAATTTATCTATTCAGCGCGACCCCTTTTTATTGCCAACCGCTTTGTTGGGAGCAGAGGCACCTATCTTAGGCTGTCACAAAGATGCTGTCGCCAACAGCACACTTAAAACCTATCCATTAGATCAGCTGCGCTTAGCAGGAGTGATGACGGTTCGGGGCAAGCATGCTGCGCTTATTGAGTTGCCTGATGGGGCGCTGATCACCAGAGTACAAGGAGAGTTTATTGCGGCGCATAGTCTCATCACTGATGTGACAGTAGAAGCTGTTGAAATTCGCGAGCCTGTGCAAGATAGCAAGGGTTGCCTTAGCTACAGAACAAGGCGACTGGTAATGAATTAGGTGAGAATGATGAAGGTATTTTGCATTGTATTACTTAGTTTGATCGCGATTTTGAAAGATGCTAATGCTCAAATTCACTCTCCGAGTCGTTCTGAGGTGGAGAGTGAAGTCCATAGTCACAGCACCTTATCTGTTAATTTTCAGGATATCCCTGTTCGTAAAGTGTTACAGCAAATAGCAGATCACAATAATTTTAATCTGGTTGTTTCGGATGCCGTTACGGGTAACCTGACATTGAGATTAAAGGATATCCCCTGGCCCCAGTTGTTGGATATTATCCTTCATATGGAAGGGCTTGAAAAACGCATGAAAGGAAATGTTTTACTGGTGGCGCCAGCGACCGAAATCGCGCAGCTTAAGCAGCAACAGTTGGAGCAGGTGAAAGTCTCATCAGAGCGACAGCCACTCACGTCAGAAATTATCTCTATACGCTTTGCTAAAGCGGCAGATATAGCCGAGATGTTAGGTGCACAGGCAAAGACGAACATGCTGTCTGAGCGTGGTTCGATTGCGATTGATACCCGGACCAATAGCCTACTTATTCGAGATGTTGCCAGCCATATTCAAGCAATGAGGTCTATCATCACCGCCTTAGATGTCCCGGTGAAGCAAGTCCAAATAGAAGCGCGTATCGTCAGTTTGAACGAAGGCGATTTACAAGAGTTGGGTGTGCGTTGGGGGTTCAGTTCTACCAACGGGAGCCACTCGGTTGGAGGATCGATCGAAAGCAATGTAGAGAAGCTCAATTTATATGGGGACAGTGGTGTGTCACTGGATGATTTTTTAAACGTCAATTTGGCCGCAACTTCTACCACCGCGTCGACCATTGCATTTCAAGTGGCCAAATTGGCCAGTGATACTTTGCTTGATCTTGAGTTGTCTGCATTACAAAGAGAGTCGCGGGCAGAGGTGATCTCCAGCCCGCGTTTAATGACGACCAACAAACAGCCCGCTTATATTGAACAAGGAACCGAAATTCCGTACTTAGAAGCCGCATCGAGTGGCGCAACTAGTGTTAACTTCAAAAAAGCAGTACTGAGCTTGAAAGTGACGCCGCAGATTACCTCTGATAATCGCTTAATCTTAGATCTGAATGTTACGCAGGACAGGCCGGGCCAAGTTGTAAAAACGGGTACGGGAGAAGCGGTGGCGATAGATACGCAACGCATTGGGACTCAAGTATTGGTGAATAACGGTGAAACGATTGTGTTAGGCGGGATTTACCAACACAGTGTGTCTGATACTGTTGATCAGGTGCCGATTTTAGGTGATATTCCCCTGTTGGGAGCCCTTTTTCGACGAACTTATCAGCAAATGGGTAAAAGTGAATTGCTGATTTTCGTTACTCCAAAAGTGGTCGTTCCGTCATCAATCAACAGATAGATGAAAATAAATTTGCATTAGTGTCACCTTATCTAGATAATTTCGGGTCTTATCACGAATTATCTGTGAGGAATAGGTGCTGCAAGCATATCTTAGACCAGAGAAATCTTGGTTTTCTTGTAGCGATGTCATTGAATTAACGTTGTAAATTAATGCTGAACATGGCTGAAAAACGCAATATTTTTCTTGTTGGACCAATGGGTGCCGGCAAAAGTACAATTGGTAGACACCTGGCTCAACAGCTTCACATGGAGTTTGTTGACTCGGATACAGTGATCGAAGAACGCACTGGCGCGGATATCGCGTGGGTGTTTGACGTGGAAGGCGAAGAAGGCTTTCGTGTCCGTGAAGAAAAGGTGATCAATGACCTAACTGAAGAGCAAGGTATTGTTCTGGCAACAGGCGGTGGCTCTATCAAGAGTAAAGAAAACCGCAATCGCCTTTCTGCTCGCGGCATTGTTGTTTACCTTGAAACCACAATCGAAAAGCAACTTGCACGTACTAACCGTGACAAGAAACGCCCTCTACTTCAAACGGACAACCCTCGTAACGTGTTGGAGTCACTGGCTGGTGAACGCAACCCTCTTTACGAAGAAATTGCGGATTACACCGTGCGTACCGACGATCAAAGTGCAAAAGTGGTAGCCAACCAGATTGTAAAAATGCTAGAAGAACGTTAATACGTCAAATTTTAGCAACTGGAGAATACCCATGGAACGGATTACGGTCAGTTTAGGTGAGCGTAGCTATCCAATCTCAATTGGTGCCGGATTATTTAATGATCCGGCCCACCTTTCTTTTTTATCTGCAAAACAAAAAGTCGTTGTGATTACTAACGTCACGGTTGCTCCTTTGTACGCTGATAAAATCTTATCTCTTCTTGAGCAAGTAGGCTGCGAAGCCTCTGTACTTGAGTTGCCAGACGGCGAACAGTACAAATCGCTGGATACTTTTAATACTGTGATGAGTTACCTTCTTGAAGGCAACTTTGCACGTGATGTCGTCGTGATAGCACTTGGCGGCGGTGTGATTGGTGATCTCGTTGGCTTTTCTGCTGCATGCTACCAACGTGGTGTCGACTTTATTCAGATCCCAACCACGCTATTGTCTCAGGTGGACTCCTCAGTCGGTGGTAAAACTGCTGTGAACCACAAGCTGGGTAAGAACATGATAGGGGCTTTTTATCAGCCTAAATCGGTGATTATCGACACCGATTGCCTCGCAACGCTGCCACCAAGAGAGTTTGCGGCGGGGATTGCTGAGGTGATCAAATATGGCATCATTTACGATCAGGATTTCTTTGTCTGGCTAGAAGAAAACCTCGATAAACTCTACGCACTGGATGAGCAAGCTTTGACTTATGCGATAGCTCGTTGCTGTCAAATCAAAGCAGAAGTGGTGGCTTTGGATGAAAAAGAGTCAGGCATTCGTGCATTGCTGAATCTAGGTCATACATTTGGTCATGCGATCGAAGCTGAGTTAGGTTATGGTAAATGGCTACACGGTGAAGCCGTTTCTTCAGGCACTGTGATGGCAGCAAAAACTGCCGAGCTTCAAGGGCTTATCACGGAGCAGCAAGTAGAGAGAATTCTCTCTATACTGAAGAGAGCACAATTACCTGTGCATACACCAGAAACTATGACCTTTGACGACTTCATGAAACACATGATGCGCGATAAAAAAGTTCTCGCTGGTGAACTGCGATTAGTGTTACCGACCAGTATCGGTAGCGCTGAAGTAGTGAAAGGTGTGCCTGAATCGGTTATTAAGCAAGCGATCGATTTTTGTCGCGATATCTAAGTTCTTTTCTTTAGACAGTAGGCTGTCATTAGGATGGTTAAATGAGTTTGACGCATGAATCCCGTGTGTTGGAGTTAGCTTCTCAAGTTGAATTGCTTGAACGTATGCAATTGCTGACTAACTTCGGTTCAAACTTAGTCACTGTTGGCGGTGCATCAGGGGCTGGTAAGTCTTGGCTTGCCCAGCGTTATTTAGAAGCGTGGGTGTCAGATAAAAACCAATCACTCCTGATGTGTCATCCAAGTCAGGATGATCAGCAGCGCCGTACTATGATTCTGTCTCAGCTCTTTTCTGACTCAATGTTCAATCCTGCAGATCCTCTAGCTGAGAGTTTTGCCCGCCAGATGCAGGGGGAAAGCTGCGATGCGGTGATTGTTGTGGATGACGCCCATCTTCTACAGGAGACATTTGTATCTGAATTGTGGATGCTGATTTTGGAAGCGCAGGAAAACCCTGCTTGGACAATTAATGTGGTGTTGTTTGCCCAGTCGAATAGTTTGGATGTATTACTGACTCGGCTCAGTTATGGGCAGGATCACAAGCCAATTGATCTGGAGATCGAACCACTAAGTCAGGATGAAGCCGATCGATTTTTTGAACACTTAGTGATTCGTTTTGTCGAAGATGAAAGAGAAAAACGCGTACGTAATGCGTACCGAACTGTGGCCCGTCGACCGGGTGAGATTATGGCTTTAGGGGATCATAAAGTGGAAAAAAGGATTATTATCCGCTCAATTATTGGCTCACCAATTAACATCGCATTATTGGTGGTGACCTTACTGTTATTGATTGGTGGTGGGTACTGGTGGATGATGAGTCAACCCTCGCCGGATGATAAAGCACAGCAAATGGTTGATGCTATTGAGCAGACCGTCATCCCTACTTTAGCTAAAGACCCTGAGCCTGAAACGGAGCTGAATAACTCGATGGAAGAGGAGTCGATGAGCACCGATCCTATGCTTGCTTCTGCGGAAGATGATTCTGAATCTCTACCGCCGGCGGTAACAGAGCAAACGTCGAGCGTGGGTAATCCAGAAAGTGATCATCAGCGTGTCGTGATTACTTCTGAGGTGGTAGATGCTCTGCTCGAGGGTAAGCCTGAAACCGCAGATACCACCGCTATAGAACAAGTGGTTGAGCAGTCTATTCCTCAATCAGAACAATCAGCGACTCCAAGTGCTGTGGAAGCCGAGCCGATTGCTCAAACAGAGAATTCCCCTCAACCAGAAAAGACAGTCATTACGTTCTCTTTTACCAAAGAGGAACTAAAGCGCTTTTCTCCCCGTAGCTATACGCTACAGCTGGCCGCCGTACAATCACTGGAAGATGTGCAAGCTTTTCTCGATAAATATAAATTATCTGACAATGTGTATATCTATCCAACGGTGCGCAATGATATCGAGTGGTTCATCGTCACATATCAAAACTATCCAACCATTCAGGTGGCAAGGGATGCAGTAGATGCATTGCCTGAAGACTTGCAACGACTAGACCCTTGGGCAAAATCGCTCAGTCAGGTTCACCGTGAAATTGATCGAGTGAAATAACGCTGAGCTTAGCGGGAAAATATGTTACATTCCGCAGCCTTAATTTGTGGTTGATAGATAGAGCAGTTGATGAAGAAGCAGCGTGCCTTCCTGAAATGGGCGGGTGGAAAATACGGACTTGTCGAAGATATCCAGCGATACTTGCCTGAAGGTCGTAAGCTGGTAGAGCCGTTCGTTGGTGCTGGTTCTGTATTTCTCAATACTGACTATGAGCAGTATCTGCTTGCTGACATTAATCCTGATCTGATTAATCTCTATAATTTACTTAAAGAAAAGCCAGACGATTATATTTCAGAGGCCAGACGATGGTTTGTCCCTGAAAACAATCGCAAAGATGCCTACTTGTCTATTCGAGCAGAGTTTAATGGCACCGATGACGTGATGTATCGCTCGCTGGCGTTCCTTTACATGAACCGTTTTGGTTTTAATGGCTTATGCCGTTACAACAAGAAAGGCGGTTTTAACGTCCCGTTCGGTTCGTATAAAAAGCCTTATTTTCCTCAGGCTGAGCTGGAGTTCTTTGCCCAAAAAGCGAAGAAAGCGACATTTGTGTGCGAGAGCTACACCGACACGTTCAAACGTGCTCGCAAGGGCAGTGTAGTGTATTGCGATCCACCCTACGCTCCACTTTCTAATACAGCCAACTTTACCTCTTATGCGGGCAACGGCTTTACTTTGGATGACCAGGCCGCATTGGCGGATGTGGCAGAAAAAGCCGCTAAAGAGCGTAATATTCCAGTGTTGATTTCTAACCATGATACGACGTTAACACGCCGGCTATACCACGGGGCAGAACTCAATGTCGTCAAGGTTAAGCGTACGATCAGCCGCAATGGCGCTGGGCGCAACAAAGTAGATGAACTATTGGCGTTGTTTAAGCCACAAGACAACCGTTAACGACATTTCTCTTCTCTCATCTATCTTCTGACCTTTAGCTTAGGTAGAATTGCGTTCAACTTATATTCAGTCGTTTTGCTCAATTCATTTTAGAGGTCAGGTATGAAAGATTTCCTTATCGCTCCATCGATTCTATCTGCAGATATGGCTCGCTTAGGCGAAGACGTAGAAAAAGTTCTCGCAGCGGGTGCCGATGTGGTTCACTTTGACGTAATGGATAACCACTACGTACCTAACCTAACCTTTGGTGCGCCTATCTGTCAGGCACTGCGTGACTACGGTATTACTGCACCAATCGATGTACACCTAATGGTGAAGCCAGTCGATCGCATTATTCCTGACTTCGCTAAAGCAGGTGCGTCTATGATCACTTTCCATATCGAAGCCTCTGAGCACGTTGATCGCACACTTCAGCTTATCAAAGAGCATGGTTGTAAAGCGGGTGTGGTACTCAACCCAGCGACACCGCTATCTCACCTTGAGTACATCATTGATAAAGTAGATATGATTCTTCTGATGTCAGTAAACCCAGGCTTTGGCGGTCAATCTTTCATTCCTAAAACACTCGATAAGCTACGCGCTGTACGCAAAATGATTGATCAATCTGGTCGCGATATTCGTTTGGAAATTGATGGCGGTGTTAAGGTTGAAAACATCAAAGAGATCGCAGAAGCAGGCGCAGATATGTTCGTCGCAGGTTCGGCTATCTTCAACCAGCCAGACTACAAACAAGTGATCGATGAAATGCGCGCTGAACTGGCTAAGGTTAACTAATTCAATGAGCAATATTAAATTAATCGCATTCGATTTAGACGGTACGCTACTTGATAGCGTGCCTGATTTGGCGGTTGCTGCTGACCAAGCCGTACAAGCATTAGGCTACCCTGCGGTGACAGAAGAGCAAGTGCGTGACTATGTTGGTAACGGCGCTGATGTTCTTATTGGTCGTTCGCTGAGTCGCAGCCTAACGGTTTCACCAGATTTAGACCCAGAATTGCATGCTAAAGCGCGTATTCTGTTTGATGACTACTACGAGCAAAGTGGACACAAGCTTAGCCACCTTTACCCCGCGGTAAAAGAAACCTTGGCGGAGCTGCACGAAGCGGACTTTACCATGGCGCTAGTGACCAACAAGCCATCGAAGTTTGTCCCTGAGGTTCTGGCGAAGCACGGTATTGATAAGTACTTTGTTGATGTGATTGGTGGTGATACGTTCCCCGAGAAAAAGCCTAACCCAATGGCACTAAATTGGCTGCTTGAGAAACATGGCTGCCAGCCACAAGAAATGCTAATGGTGGGTGATTCAAGTAACGATATCAAAGCGGCGAAAAACGCAGGCTGTCATTCGTTTGGTTTGACCTATGGCTACAACCACGGTGAGCCTATTTCTGCCTCTCAACCGGATTATGTCGCAGATACCATCGCAGATTTAGCAGAACTCTTAATGGTTTCAGCTTAATAGCGACAAAAGATCTTTTAAAATACTCGTTAATGAGTACACTGAGTAAACCGTGTGGAGAGAAACCACGCGGTTTTTTCATTATTTAGCATAAGAAGTCAAAGGAACTATTCCCATGAGCAAACCCATCGTATTGAGTGGTGTTCAACCATCAGGTGAACTAAGTATCGGTAACTACTTGGGTGCTCTACGTCAATGGCAGCAGATGCAAGATGATTACGATTGCCAATACTGTGTTGTCGACCTTCACGCAATTACGGTTCGCCAAGATCCGAAAGCGTTGCACGAAGCGACTCTAGACGCACTAGCAATTTGTCTTGCAGTTGGTGTTGATCCGCAAAAGAGCACGCTATTTGTTCAGTCACATGTACCAGAGCATGCTCAACTTGGTTGGCTTCTTAACTGTTACACCCAGATGGGTGAACTGGGTCGAATGACTCAGTTTAAAGACAAGTCTGCGCGTTATTCGAAAGACTCATCTAGCCAATTTGGTGATGTGAACGTGGGCTTGTTTGACTACCCAGTGTTGATGGCAGCAGATATCCTTCTCTACGGTGCGCATCAAGTACCAGTAGGTAGTGACCAGAAGCAGCACCTTGAATTAGCACGTGATATCGCTAACCGCTTCAACAACATCTACTCACCAGAGCAGCCAATCTTCCAAGTGCCGGAGCCGTATATTCCAACAGTGAATGCGCGAGTGATGAGCTTGCAAGATGCGACTAAGAAGATGTCTAAGTCGGATGATAACCGTAAGAACGTGATCACTCTGCTTGAAGAGCCTAAGTCAATCATCAAGAAGATTAACAAAGCTCAGACAGATGCAGAAACGCCACCGCGTATTGCTCATGACTGGGATAACAAAGCCGGTATTTCTAACCTAATGGGCCTTTACTCGGCAGCGACAGGTAAGAGCTTTGAAGAGATTGAAGTTAAGTACCATGGCGTTGAGATGTACGGTCCATTTAAGAAAGATGTTGGTGAAGCAATTGTTGCTATGCTTGAGCCTATTCAAGCTGAATACCACCGTATCCGTACAGATCGCGCATACATGGATCAGGTGATGAAGCAGGGTGCTGAGAAAGCGTCTGCACGCGCCGCTGAGACACTGAAGAAAGCATACGAAGCGGTAGGTTTTGTGGCTCGCCCATAGACCTATCTGCTTTCGATAAATATAAAAAACGGACTCATTTGAGTCCGTTTTTTTATATCCAGTTTATGATGCTATTGAGCACCTTCAAAGCCCATTTGTCGCCATGCTTCAAAAGCGATAATGGCGACTGCGTTAGATAAATTGAGGCTGCGAGCATCAGGCATCATTGGGATGCGAATGCGCTGTTCCATTGGCATACTCTCAATAAGCTCTGCTGGCAGGCCGCGGGTTTCTGGGCCAAACAGTAACACGTCACCTCTCTGGAAATGAGCATCAACGTGATGACCAGTTGTTTTTGTCGTACAGGCAAAAATACGGAAGCTTTCGCGCTCTTTTTCTAGGTATTCAACAAACGCTTGATAGTTCTTATGCCGAGTGACACGTGCTAAGTCATGGTAGTCGAGACCAGCGCGGCGGACTTTTTTCTCTTCTAAATCAAACCCTAATGGCTCAATTAAATGCAGGTTTGCACCACAGTTAGCACACAGGCGAATAATGTTTCCTGTATTTGGGGCAATTTCAGGCTCATAAAGGGCGATATCGAACATAGTGTTAATTTCTTATCATCTGCTTGGAAACTCAGCAGTATAAGGCGGCTTTAAAATGCCGCCAAGCCTGAAATGGTGAGTTTTTGCTATGCGTTTTGCGCTAGAGCTACTGCATAGTTTTCACTGACGGCATCCCAGTTGACGACATTCCACCAAGCATCAATGTATTCAGGGCGACGGTTTTGGTAACTGATGTAGTAAGCATGCTCCCATACATCCAGCGCCAGAATAGGCTCACCTTGAACGCCCGCCACATCCATCAATGGATTGTCTTGATTACTTGTGGAAGTGATGTGCAGCTGACCTTCTTTGACGACTAACCACGCAAAACCAGAACCGAAGGTATTGATGGCCGCATCGGCGAACAGAGCCTTAAATTGCTCAAAACTTCCAAAAGTAGCATTAATCGCTTTTGCCAAGTCGCCTTCAGGTTCGCCGAGTGCACCTGGTGTCATGCAGTGCCAATAAAGAATATGATTGTAGTAACCTCCACCGTTGTTGCGAATGGCTGGAGAGTACTGGGAAATATTGGCAAAGATATCTTTCAGTGAGGCATTTTCCAGTTCGGTACCTTTGACTGCAGCAATAAATTTATCGAAGTATGTTCTGTGATGCTTACTGTAATGGACTTCCATGGTTTTAGCGTCGATATACGGCTCTAGTGAATCGTAAGCGTAAGGCAGGTCAGGGAAAGTGTGAGACATAGTAAATCCTCCGTCATTGAAGGATTTACTTTAAATGATAATGAGATCCATTATCAACTGTGTTTTTGTAAGGTTATTGCTTTGGTATCAGCGGTAGGAGAATTTCTACTTTCAGGCCACCAAGCTCGCTACGTAAAGCGCGAATGGTACCACTATGCTGGCGGATGGCATTTTCGGTAATGGCTAACCCTAATCCAGTGCCACCGCTGTGACGATCACGTGCTGTAGAGACGCGGTAGAAAGGACGGAAGATGGCTTCAAGCTCTTGCTCCGGCACACCTTCCCCATTATCATCCACAGAGATAGTGAGCTGGTCTGAATGAACGTCGAGTGATACTTGAATAATATCCTTACCGTAGTAGATAGCGTTACGAACAATATTATCGACAGCGCTCATCAGCAATTTCGGGTTGCCCGAAATCATGCGATCAGGGATGTCATTATAGCTCAGTGACTTTTCCATTTGTTCCGCTTCAAATTGCGCATCGGAAAGAATCGCCTCCCAAAGACTCACAATGGGTTGTTGTTCGCGCTCGACGTGACTATCGACTTGCATACGGGATAGCTCCAGCAATTCACCGATCATTTGCTCTAGCCGTTGCGCTTCTGTATCTATGCGAGTGAGCTCTGGGCTTTCTCCCTGTTTTCGTGAGGCAAGGGCTGTGGCCATCCGTAAGCGGGTTAAGGGTGAGCGAAGCTCATGTGAGATATCAGACAGCAAGCGCTGTTGACCTGAAATCATTTGATTTACGGCTTCGACCATCTGGTTAAAACTTTTGCCAGCTTGGCGAAACTCTGAGGTGCCTTTTTCTAATTGTGGATCAACAAAAAACTCTCCTTTTGCTACGCGCTTAGCGGCTCGCTCCAGTTTTCTGGCCGGTTGACTGAGCGCCCAGGCAAGCCACAGGAGCAAAGGGGTACTCACCAGCATTACAGCAAACAGCAATTGGAAGGGTTTATCAAACAGTCGAATTAGGAAAGGAGAGGGTTGATTCCATTTGACGCCGATGTACAACAGAAGATCCTTCTGCGCCAGTGTGATTGGCAATGGTCCTGCCACCATATAGTGCCCATAGAGCCTTTGTTTCGGCTTATCTGGATCTTCGATGCCGGTAATAAAATTTTGTACCGCTTTGAGCTTGAAGTCCTTGCGATCCCGGGTCGTGAGGATATTGCCTTCAAGATCGGTCAGGACAAAGCGAGGACGAGGATCTCGTGGTGATCGCTTGGGGCCTTCTAACTGAAAAATAATACGCCGTAGATCCGTTTCGTCAGCAAAGCTTTGTTCAATCTTCTGCTTAGTGGCCAACAGTTTTTGGTAATGATCAGCAGGGATATCTCTTGATTTACGTGGATCTAGATGAGGTAGAGACAAAACAGCGATCAGCACCAGAAACATGGTGAACCAGAAGATAGCAAAGATGCGCCCGTAGAGGCTGGTGATTTTGGGCAGACGCATTAATCTTCCTCTACCAACAAATAGCCGCGCCCGCGCAAAGTTTTGATACGTGACTTACCATCTTCACGCTCTGGCAGCTTTTTCCTGAGGTTAGAGACATGCATATCAATCGCACGATCAAAAGCAGCGAGTCGTTTCCCCAGAACATCCAAACTGAGAGTCTCTTTGGTTAAGGTTTCTCCAGGATGCTGAACGAAGTGGCTCAATAGGGCAAACTCTGTTGTGGTGAGTTCAAGATACTGCTCCTGGCAATACGCTTCCTGTTTACCCGGATAAATTTTGATGTCTTGATAGTGGATACAGTCGCTGTTTTTCGTGCCGATTTTGGCCTGTGTGCGGCGCAAAATAGCACGAATACGCGCTAGCAGTTCGCGATCACTGAAGGGTTTAGGTAGGTAATCGTCGGCCCCTAACTCTAATCCAATAACCCTATCTATTTCCTCCCCTTTAGCGGTCAGCATTAATACAGGGGTTTCCCAGTGTTCACGTAGGCGTTTAAGGGTTTCCATACCGTTGAGTTTGGGCATCATGACATCGAGCAGTATTAAATCGATGCTGTCATTAACCGCCTCAAGTCCAGCTTCTCCGTCGTTAGCCTCAGATACACTATAACCTTCGAACGTCAGCACCTCTTTGAGTAAGCTGGTTAGCTCGGTGTCATCATCAATTAATAGGATATTTGCCATGGAATGCATCTCTTCAATATTACCCGTTACACTAATACTACTGATTATTCGTCAAGAGCTTTAGCCAAAAATTTGCTCTTTACGATTCTTTACGCTCTCTAGACACCACTTTACGTTGCAGTTCGTATTCTACACTCAAGCGCTGTCAAGGCAGCTTGATTCCTCACTCTGGATACGAAAGGTACGATTATGAAAACGGCAAAGAAATTGATATTAGCGGCGGTGATTCTTCCTTTGACTCTGGGCACGGCAAGTGCATTCGCTTTTGGTGGCAAAGATCATAAAAAAGGCCACCACGGTGAGTTTGGTTTTGATCGTGGCATTATGCGTCAGCTTGATTTAACGGACGCGCAGAAAGAACAGATGAAAGTGCTGCGTGAAACGTCTAAAACCGAAATGAAAGCAGAGTTTAAACAAAACTTTGAAACTCGACATGCTGAAATGCAAGCCAATAAAGAAAAACTTCAAGCCTTGGTACTCGCGGATACGTTCGATAAAACGGCTGCGAATGAGTTAGCCAAACAAATGGTTGAGCAGCAGACTGCACGTAAAGTAAAAATGTTGGAAAAACAACATCAGATGTTGAGCATCCTGACGCCAGAGCAGAAAAACAAATATGTTGAACTGCAAAAAGAGCGTGCTGAGAAGCGCTTCAATAAGATGCAAGAGCGCTTAAGCGATAGTTAAACCGATGTGATTTATTAAGGCGGCCGATTGGCCGCCTTTTGTGTATCATTTTTATTCAATAATTTGCGAGTTATACTTAAGGTAATGTTTTTCAAACGCTTTACTCTATGAAACACGAATATGCACGTTTAGTAACACTGGCTGCTTGGACAGCGACGATTGTTGCAACGTTACTGCTGATGGTTAAGTTGGCAGCATGGTGGGTGACGGGCTCAGTCAGTTTACTCGCCTCATTGATTGACTCTATGCTCGATATTGCCGCATCTCTGGTCAACCTTTTTGTCGTCAGATATTCACTGCAACCCGCTGACAGAGAGCATACCTTTGGTCATGGTAAAGCTGAGTCCTTGGCGGCGTTGGCTCAGGCGATGTTTATTTCTGGCTCTGCGGTCTTCTTGATCCTCAATGGTGTAGAGCGCTTTTTCCGCCCTCATGAACTGCAATCTCCCGAATATGGGGTATACGTGAGTTTATTTGCCATTGTGATTACCTTTGCTCTTGTTCAGTTCCAAAAATACGTGGTTAAACAAACGGGCAGTCAGGCCATTGCTGCGGACTCTTTGCACTATCAATCTGATTTATACATGAATGCTGCAATTATGTTAGCGCTGGGCTTAAGTTGGTTTGGCATTACTCAAGCGGATGCGGTGTTTGCCGTCGGGATTGGTTTATACATTTTATATAGTGCTGTGCAGATGGTACGAGAAGCGATTCAGACTCTGCTGGATCGTAAGTTGCCGGATGAAGAGTTGGAAGAAATCAAGGCGTGCTGCTTATCAGTCGATGGAGTTTTAGGGGTGCACCAATTACGAACACGTATGTCGGGCCCAACGCGTTTTATTCAGTTACACCTTGAGCTTGAAGATCAGATCCCGCTGCTTGAAGCGCATCGCATTTCTGACTCAGTAGAAAATCGGTTATTGGAACGCTTCCCGCATGCCGATGTATTGATCCACCAAGACCCGTATTCGGTTGTTTTTGGGCCGGAGAAAGAGCAAAAAGCCCAAGATTGGTAGCGGCGGATGGTAAGCCACAGGTCTGAAGCGACAAAATGTGCCTTATTGACTATCTTTTCATCGAGGGCACAATCCGTTGGTATTCTGATGTGTATCAAATCAGAAAAAGAGTAAAACTGTAATACTCTTACATAAGTAGAAAAGTTACATAATTTAGTTTAAATAACAGTAGTATTCCTTGTGCGTCAAGGTAACATACTGCACAGCTATAAGAATCTTGTCAGTAATTCGGTTGTAAATTGCTGACGTAAAAATTGAAATAAGATTCCCAAAAAATCGAGGGTGAGCATGATTAAGAAGATCGGTGTTTTGACAAGTGGCGGTGACGCACCAGGTATGAACGCAGCCGTTCGCGGTGTGGTACGTACAGCGCTATCGGAAGGTTTAGAAGTGTACGGCGTTTACGACGGATACTTAGGCCTTTATGAAGACCGTATCGAGAAGCTTGATCGTTCAAGCGTATCTGATGTGATCAACAAAGGTGGTACTTTCTTAGGTTCAGCACGTTTTCCTGAATTCAAAGAAGTGGCTGTTCGTGAGAAGGCGATTGAGAACCTTAAGAAGCACGGCATCGAAGCACTGGTTGTGGTCGGTGGTGACGGTTCTTACATGGGCGCAAAGAAGTTAACCGAAATGGGTTACCCATGTGTTGGTCTGCCAGGGACTATCGATAACGACATTGCAGGTACTGATTACACGATCGGCTATTTGACGGCTTTGAACACAGTAATCGATGCTATTGACCGTTTGCGTGATACTTCTTCTTCCCACCAGCGCATTTCAATTGTTGAAATCATGGGACGCCACTGTGGTGACTTAACTCTGATGTCGGCGATTGCAGGTGGCTGTGAGTACATCATCACTCCTGAAACAGGCTTGGATAAAGAGAAACTGATTAACAACATTCAGGATGGCATCAAGAAAGGTAAGAAGCATGCGATTATTGCCCTTACTGAGCTAATGATGGACGCTAACGAGCTGGCGAAAGAGATTGAAACGGCCACTGGTCGTGAAACTCGTGCTACTGTTCTTGGCCACATTCAACGCGGTGGTCGACCAACGGCATTTGACCGCGTTCTCGCTTCTCGCATGGGTAACTACGCGGTTCACCTTCTTATGGATGGCCATGGTGGTCGTTGTGTCGGTATCCAGAAAGAGCAACTGGTTCATCACGACATCATCGACGCGATTGAGAATATGAAACGCCCTGTTCGTGAAGACCTATACAAAGTGGCTGAAGAGTTATTCTAAGCCGCGATGAATCAAACCAGCCACCCAATCGATGGGTGGCTTTTTTATATCTCGTTTGAGTGCAGTTGGTTATCCATGGCAGAGGCTTTACGCTGTTGTCTCTTTTGGTGGACACCACGCCTCAAAGCTTGAATACGATTTTCCGCCTTATCGACACCCAAAAGAACCATCAGTGTGAGCAAAGTAATGATGACCGATTGGTGCCAGTAACCCAGACCAATCATCATCCCTAATGCTGCGAGTACCCATATCACCGCAGCTGAAGTGACACCATGTATTTTGCCATCTTGTGTCATCATCACCCCTGCACCGAGAAAGCCGACTCCAGTAATGATCTGCCCTAGCACCCTAGCTTGATCTAAAGTGTTGGGGGAAAGAGAAACCGCCATAGACATAAATAAGTAAGTTCCAGCGATGATTAAGATGGATGTTCGGATACCAACAGGCTTGCCACGCGTTTGACGTTCAACGCCAATCAAAATACCGTTGATCGCGCAGCATAGCAGTGCAGCCCAGCTAAATGGGCCAAGATGCAGTAAAGGATCGGGTGTTATATTCATAGTGCTCTCCTAAACTGCGGAGTATGCCGAGCATACTTGGTTTAGGCGAACAAAAGATATTTATCTTGAGGGTAAAGCGAATTTAACAACCCGTCGTGGTCAAAACAAAGTTAGGCTCCGCAGCTGAAGTGGCTTCACGGTATTGCAGGTAGCAATTTTGCGTGCTTTGGCGTCGGTCTGCGGGCATGTAGAGAATGATACCATCATTGGGATCGGTATTGCTGAAGTACCAATCAGCACCATCCGCGCCGAAGGTGGCATCTTCAGTCGTTGTGTCCAAAAGCTGAGACCAAGCATTAGCATTATCGGCTTTTGGATAGCCATAACCTATATCGACGCTGTCACCCTCTAGAGTCAAGGTTGCGTTGGAGAGCGCGTTCAGGTTCTGCGCCGAGGCAATTCCAATAACTTGTTCATTCGCCCCTTGCATGGCTCCTTTTAGCCCTTGTAAAGCGGATATGCGTGCATTGGATTGCAAATTAAGTAGGCGAGGCAGGGCCGTGATGGCCAGAATACCCAATACCACAATGACGATAACCAGTTCGATTAGAGTGAAACCTTGTTTGCTTTTCATGACTATTTTTATTCTAAATGGAGATCCAGAGGGGTTTTGCTGGCTCGGCCACCGATTTCGCGCGTTAACTTAGGAACCAGATAGCCAGACACTCGCTCAATCACACCCGCCATAATTTGCTTCGCTTGCTGATCTGAAATGAAAAAGTGGGCTGCGCCTTGTACTTTATCTAATACATGAATGTAGTAGGGCAGTACACCTGCATCAAATAATGCTTCGCTGAGCTCCACTTGTACATCAACGCTGTCATTGACGCCTTTGAGCATCACTCCTTGATTAAGTAGGGTAACACCTGAACATCGTAGTGTACTTAAGGCATCTCTTAGTTGCTGATTGATTTCATTGGCGTGATTGATGTGAGTAACCATAATCACTTGCAAACGGGTTGCTGCTAACAGCTCGATCAACGTAGGCGTGATTCGATCTGGAATCACAACGGGCAGACGAGAGTGAATTCTCAACCGTTTAATGTGTGGAATATCCGCGATCTGATCAACCAACCATTGCAGCTCTTCATCCTTTGCCATCAGAGGATCCCCACCTGAAAGAATGATTTCATTCAGTTCAGGGTGCTGGCGTACATAATCTAGGCTCTGCAACCAGACGGATTTACTGCCTTTATTCTCGTTATATGGAAAGTGGCGACGGAAGCAGTATCGACAGTTGATTGCGCAGCCTCCTTTAACGATCATCAAAGCGCGATTGCGGTATTTATGCAGTAATCCGGGAACTTGGTTATCTTGCTCTTCCAAGGGATCGGTTGAGTAGCCGGGGTGTACCTCAAACTCTTCTGAGAGAGGCAAAACCTGACGCAATAAAGGATCCCACGGATTGCCTTTTTCCATTCGGTCAATAAAACTTTGCGGTACACGCTGGGCGAACAACTTGCGAGCGTCGAAACCACTTCGCCATGGAGAGGGATCGATTTCCAACTGCTCAAGCAGTTTTTCAGGATCAGAGATCCCATTCGACAGCTGTTTGAGCCAGTTTTGCTCAACAGAATCGACTTTTCGGGTTATGATGTGCGGCATTAAATTTAACTCGAAGAATGGTAAGAGGAAAAAATGGCTACTGTTAGCACGAATGAATTCAAAGGCGGTCTTAAAATTATGCTTGATAATGAGCCTTGTGTCATTCTCGAAAACGAGTATGTAAAACCAGGCAAAGGTCAGGCATTCAACCGTGTTAAAATCCGTAAACTGCTTTCAGGTAAAGTTTTAGAGAAGACATTTAAGTCTGGCGACACAGTTGAAGTGGCAGACGTAATGGATATCGATCTTGACTACCTGTACAACGACGGTGAATTCTACCACTTCATGAACAATGAAACATTCGAACAAATCGCTGCTGACACGAAAGCGGTGGGTGAAAATGCGAAATGGTTGGTTGAAAACGATACTTGTATGCTGACACTATGGAATGGTAACCCAATCGTAGTGACGCCACCAAACTTCGTTGAGTTAGAAGTGACAGAAACCGATCCTGGCCTGAAAGGTGATACTCAAGGAACTGGCGGTAAGCCAGCAACACTGACAACAGGTGCTGTGGTTCGTGTTCCATTGTTCATCGCTATCGGTGAAGTGATCAAGGTAGATACGCGTACTGGTGAGTACGTTGGTCGAGTGAAGTAAGTTTGGTTTACTGAATAATTTGAAAAAGGTCACTTCGGTGGCCTTTTTTGTTTCTGAGCTAACTTTGATGTGCCACAATTCCTGCCATGTACACAGGGACTAAACTGGTAAGCATGAAACAGTCTTTACGTATTTGGCTAGATGCCGCTCGCCCTAAAACGCTGCCATTGGCTCTGGTGTCCATTTTAACAGGTAGTGTTCTCGCGTATTCCACCCATCAGTTTTCTTTAATGATTACTGTGTTGGCGTTTGTGACAGCAACGTTATTGCAAATCTTGTCCAATTTAGCCAATGACTATGGTGATGCCGTTAAAGGCACCGACAACGACAATCGACTTGGGCCAATGCGCGCTATTCAGTCGGGGGCAGTGACACAGACGGATATGAAGCACGCTATTGTGATTAATATCGTCCTAACCATGGTGGCTGGACTGTCTCTGGTCTTTTATGCGCTCGATAGTTTACAGAGTATTCTGGCTTTTATTGGCTTAGGTGTGCTGGCAATTGTTGCTGCTATCGCGTACACGGTGGGGAATAAACCTTACGGCTATGTAGGACTTGGTGATGTATCGGTATTTATTTTCTTTGGTCTGCTCGGTGTGGCAGGGACTTTCTTCCTTCACACTGGAATTGTCGCGCCTTTGTTAATCTTACCAGCAGTCGGCTGTGGTTTACTTGCTGTTGCCGTTTTGAACATCAACAACATGCGAGACATAGAAAATGACCAAGAGTGCGGTAAGCGTACAGTCGCGGTTCGTCTCGGTCAGAAAAATGCTAAGCATTATCACAGCGCGTTGTTGGTTGGTGCTCTGGTTGCATTTATTGGTTACCTTATCGTTCAGCCTGTACCTGTCTGGTTGAGTTTGCCCTTTTTATTGAGTGTACTGGTGATTTACAAACATGGCCGAGCGGTATGGCAAGCGAAGAAGCCTGCTCAGATAGCCCCTATGATGCCAGTGGTTGTGAAATGCTCTCTGGTGACTAACTTATTGTTTGCGGGTGTGGTTATAGCTCAAACTCTGGTCAGTTAATTGAGCCTTGTCATTGCAATGACTTAATGTGTCTATATACTCGATGGAGATGACGAACCGTATGGGAAGGAACACGATGGAATACAATACATCGGCTTTATGCGACATTTACTCAGAACAAGTGGATGTAGTTGAACCAATGTTTAGCAACTTTGGTGGCAGTGCCTCGTTTGCTGGACAGATCACGACGGTGAAGTGTTTTGAAGACAACGGTCTGATTCGAGAAGTCCTCGAACAGGATGGTTTAGGCCGCATATTACTCATTGATGGTGGTGGCTCATTGCGCCGTGCATTAATTGATGCTGAGCTAGCTTCACTGGCTGAAGAAAATGAGTGGGAGGGCTTAATCGTCTACGGATGTGTACGTGAAGTCGATGAACTGGAAGATATGAGCATCGGAATTCAAGCCCTAGCTTCAATTCCGGCTGGAGCAACTTCCCAAGCAATTGGAGAAGTGGACGTCGCGGTGAACTTTGGCGGAGTCACTTTCTTGCCCGAAGATTATCTATATGCAGACAATACAGGAGTGATTTTGTCGCAAGAGCCGCTTGATGTGGACCTAGATACCGAAGACGATGAACTCAATGCAGACGAATAACAGAATCCAAAAACACCGACTGTCCCGTCGGTGTTTTGCTATATAGCTTGAGCTAAATATTGACGCCTAAGCTTAAGAGCATAAAGATACCCCAGAATGCCTCCGAGAATGTTTCCCACTGCGATGCCCGCAAATAGCCCTTCTATGTCATACCAATGACTACCGAGCCAAGCGCAAGGTAAGGTAAAGATGAATAGACGCATAAAGCTCCATTGGAATGCTTTGAGCGGCTCATGGAGTGCGTTTAGCCCGGACACCAGCATCATTACGATTCCCTGAAACCCGTAACTGAATGGCACAACTAGCAAATAGTGCCATAGCAGATCACTCACCGCTTGCTCTTGAGAAAAAAGTGCTGCCAGTGGGATGCTCAGTGGAACCATCATAATAAAAATGCCGAACTGGAATAGCAGTGAGAAACGCATGCTGAGGAATAACCCGGCAAAACTACGTTGAGGGTTATTTGCGCCAACGTTTTGAGCGATGAATGGGGTTAAGGTTGAGGTTAATGACATCAATACTATGATGAGAATGGACTCCACTCGTTGAGCTGCACCGTAAGCGGCCACTGCAGCGGTGCCATGACGGGAAAGCAACATCATTAGGATAGCGCCTGAGAGTGGATTCATTGCATTCGATAAAGCGGCAGGTGTGCCTATTTTTAAAATTTGCTGCCAATCTACCCCAAGGGTTTTAAAACATGGCCACGCTAGGAGTTTCTCTCTTTTTATCAGTACATATAGGGATCCGATTAACGCGCCAAACCAGCTCATCGCACTGGCAATGGCCGCTCCCTGAATGCCTAACTCGGGGAATGGACCATAACCAAAGATGAGTAAGGGGTCGAGCACACCATTAATTAGACCCGCTAGCATCATGATTTTAGCTGGCGTCTTAGTGTCACCTGTGGCTCGAATCGCACTGTTTCCTGCCATAGGAACGACCAGAAGAGGGATGGTCAGATACCAGATATCCATATACTGATGAATTAAAGGCAGTAGGGTTTGCTGTGCACCAAGAAAAAGGAAGAGTGGTTCGATGGTAAACAGCCCAAGTGTGGAGGCGAGGGCGACAAGTAACACGGCTAACAATAATCCATGAGAAGAAAATCGTGCCGCGATAATAGACTGACCTTGGCCCAGCAAGCGGCCGATATTGGTCGATAATCCCATTCCTATTCCCATAGTGATACAGTTAACAGCGAATGTGACTGGGAAAGTGTAGCTGATGGCGGCTAGCGCTTCTGTCCCCAAAAGAGAAATAAAGAAGGTATCCACCAAGTTGAACATCAGAATGGCTACCATGCCGAAAGTCATCGGAATGGTCATCTGACGAAGCACGAGAGGGATGGGGCCAGTTAAAAGGCCATGTTTATCCTGCATTCGGTACAGCGACTCTTAGGGGAGAAAAGCTGTAGGATACTTGATTGATGTGTGAGACACAAAAAAGGCCAGCTTGCGCTGACCTCAATAAGCGATTTCCTAAAGGAAAATTACGCTTTAGCTGCTGCTGCCGCTTTCGCGATGGCTGCGAAGCTCTTCGCATCTAGAGATGCACCGCCCACTAGAGCACCGTCGATGTCTGGTTGTGAGAAGTATGCTTCAGCGTTCTCTGGCTTAACAGAACCACCGTATTGAATTATTACTTGCTCAGCCACTGCAGCGTCTTTTTCTGCGATTAGAGCGCGGATAGAAGCGTGGATGCGCTGTGCATCTTCAGCTGTTGCTGCTTTACCAGTACCGATAGCCCAGATTGGCTCGTATGCGATGATCGCGTCGTTTAGCGCTTCAACACCGTATGCGTCGATTACTGCGTTGATTTGACGTGCACAAA
Source organism: Vibrio coralliilyticus (assembly GCF_024449095.1). NCBI lineage: Bacteria > Pseudomonadati > Pseudomonadota > Gammaproteobacteria > Vibrionales > Vibrionaceae > Vibrio > Vibrio coralinecrosis. The sequence goes on along the minus strand of NZ_CP024627.1, from coordinate 3,035,743 downwards.
CTGCTTCAGTTTCGCCCGCTTCGTTTTGAGCTTCAGATTCACCAATACAGAAAACTGGCTTCAGGCCGTTCTCTTTTAGGAAAGCAAATTTCTTCGCGATGAACTCGTCAGATTCGTTGTGGTATTCACGACGCTCAGAGTGGCCGATGATGATGTGAGAAGCACCGAAATCCTTCAGCATTTCTGGAGACATATCGCCAGTGAATGCACCGCTGTTGTTTAGGTCAGTGTTTTGAGCACCTAGGATGATCTTGTTACCGCCTTCAGCGATAACACGTTCAGCTAGATCGATGTAAAGCGCTGGTGGAGCTACTGCTACGTCAACACCTTCCACACCTTCAAGTTCTGCGTTCAGGCCAGTTAGCAACTCTTTTACCATTGCTTTACTGCCGTTAAGTTTCCAGTTACCCATCACTACAGGACGACGCATAGGAATATCTCCCTTTGTATTTAATGTAAGTTCATTAATGTAAAAAATCTTCGTAGGAATATAACAGATTACACCAACCAAATCATGACTAGTATCATGTCTTGTTCGGTTCTGGATGATTGGATGCCGCTGTGACAACTCATAATTGGTATAAGCTTTGCTGTACTGAGTGATCCATAAAGCATTATGCTGGTTTTACGCTCGGAAACAGCAGCGGAAATTGGTAATAGTGTCTGAGTATTTTTAATGATTATTTGAAACTCTCTTACATTTGAGGACAGCTATGCCAAATCTAGTGATGGAATACTCTAACTCTGTTGATGAACGAGTTAACGTACAGGGATTATTGGAAGATCTACATCAGGTCGCCCTTCACAGTGGGTTGTTCGATGCCTCTTCGGTGAAGTCTCGAGCTTTGCGATGTCATCATTGGCTAGTGGGAGAGGCTGGTGATAATGTCGACTTCATACATATCAGCTTTGATTTACTTGGTGGACGAACGGCGGAGCAAAAGCGTGAGCTATCACGTCAGCTGATGGGAGTTCTGCAAGATCAAGCAAGCCATGTGCATAGTTTGACAGTCAATATCCGGGATATGGATAAAGAATGTTTTCAAAAAGTGGTCAATTAATAGTTTTGGCGGTTTAGGTAAGTCATCATGTCAATGAAAGAGTTGCTGCTTTCGTTTCAAGGTCGAGTAGGGCGCAAAACCTACTGGATATGGAATATCATATATTACGTGTTAATTGTTGGCTTTGCTGCCGGAGTGAATGCGTTGTTGCCAAGTATGGCGCATTTGCTGTTGCCGTTATTTTTGATTGTAGTCTTGCTCCCAGATCTCGCTATTACTGCCAAACGCTGGCATGACAGAGGCAAATCCAGTTGGTGGTTATTACTGAATGTGCCATTAATCATTGGCCGCATGACAGTCCCAGCAGGAGACCCGGCTCAGATGACGCAACCAACCACATTACAAGCCGTGAGTTCTTTAGCGGCCTTAGTGTGTGGTGTTTGGATTCTTGTGGAGTGCGGTTTCCTCAAGGGAAACCAAGGCAATAACCAGTATGGTGTAGAGCCTAAATAGAACATGAATAAGAAAAAAGGCTAGAATCAGGGATGATGCCATGACATCAACCCTGATCATCGTCTCGCGACTCTCTATTCTGTAAACATTGTTTCGTATTTTACAAATGCGGTTTGTGTTTCCCCATAATATAGCGTGCCGTCAGATTGAATCGCCACTCTCAACCAGCTGTCTGCTGATGTGGGTTTAGGTAACGTAATATACCAATTTTGCCCTGCTTGATCGGCTGGCTCCATATTGATTGGTTGCGCATTCTGCTCTTGGCTGTCGACCAAAGAAAGCTTAACGCCTTCGAGAGCATGGGCTGAATGAAGTGACAATTCAAGATTTTCATCGGTGAGCTTTTCTGAGCGGAACTTGACCTTAAAGTCTCCATTTTCCATATCGCACAAACCACTGGTGTAGCGACAGTTTGATTTGCTGACCAGTTTGTAGCTCTGGCCTTCTTTGGCGGCATGGGGTTTTTCGCTGACTGCTATATCAGTGCCGAAATAGGCAATAATGGACAGAATCGGTGCAATCAAAAGAGCGACAATAAAGTGCTTATTTTTGAACATCTTGGCTTCCTTGCGACAACATTTCGAAACTACGGTAACTGAATTAAGAGCAATAAAAAAGCCCCGGACGGGTCGTCCCGTGAGGGGCTTTAGTCATTAAGTGTAGATTAGTGATCTACCGCATCTCCAGCGCCTGCTGGAACACGAACGTGTTCGACCAAATCTTTCACTTCTTGTGGTGTTTCTGCCGTGACTTTCGATACTGCGAATGCCACTAGGAAGTTGAATAGCGCACCGATAGCACCGAAGGCATTCGGTTCGATACCTAGGAACCAGTTGCTGCCCCAGCTTTCTAGGTATTTCCAGTCAGCGATGAACAGGATGCCTTTGTGTTGGAATACGTAGAATAGAGTGATCGTGATACCTGCAATCATGCCGGCAATCGCGCCTTCCTTGTTGATGTTCTTACTGAAAATACCCATCATCAAGGCAGGGAAGATGGACGAGGCGGCCAGACCGAAGGCCAGTGCCACCGTACCTGCGGCAAAGCCAGGCGGATTGAGCCCCAGATAACCGGCGACAGCAATCGCGACTGCCATGGATATCCGACTGGCCAGTAACTCTTTCTTCTCAGAGATGTTCGGATTTATCACACCTTTGATTAAGTCATGAGATATTGCTGACGATATCGCGAGTAGCAGACCTGCTGCGGTAGACAGAGCGGCGGCTAAACCACCCGCAGCAACCAGTGCAATAACCCAGTTAGGTAGCTTGGCTATTTCTGGGTTCGCCAGAACCATGATGTCACGGTCGACTTTCAGCTCGTTGGTTTCCGCATTTGAGGTGTACTGGATGTTGCCATCGCCGTTCTTGTCATCAAAGCCAAGTAGGCCAGTTTTTTCCCAGTTTTTGAACCAGTCAGGGCGCTCATCGTAAGCAAGGTTCTGACCTGGAGCTGGGTTAACTGTATCCATTAGGTTTAGACGTGCCATTGCAGATACCGCAGGTGCAGTGGTGTACAGAATCGCGATAAAGACGAGCGCCCAGCCTGCTGAAGTGCGTGCATCACGTACTTTCGGTACTGTGAAGAAACGGATGATAACGTGCGGTAGACCCGCAGTACCAATCATCAGAGACATGGTGTAAACAAACATGTTCAAGGTATCGCCGCGCACCTGAGTCGTGTACTCGCTAAATCCGAGCTCAGTCACCACCTGATCAAGCCGATCGAGCAGATAGACGTCCGTTCCAGCCATGGTACTACCTAGGCCCATTTGTGGAATTGGGTTTCCTGTTAGCTGTAGCGAGATAAAGATAGCAGGAATGGTGTACGCCAGAATAAGTACACAGTACTGAGCAATCTGCGTGTAGGTAATGCCTTTCATGCCGCCCATTACCGCGTACATGAATACAATACACATACCGATCAGTAGACCTGTTGAGTAATCTACTTCAAGGAATCGACCGAAGGCAACACCCACCCCTTTCATCTGACCGATTACGTAAGTCACTGACGCGATAATCAGACACACAACCGCAACAATACGTGCCGCATTGGAGTAGAAACGCTCACCAACGAACTCAGGTACTGTGAACTTGCCAAATTTACGTAGGTAAGGTGCTAAAAGCAAAGCGAGTAGTACATAGCCGCCTGTCCAGCCCATCAGGAATACGGAACCACCGTAACCCATGAAGGCGATAAGGCCTGCCATTGAAATGAAGGAAGCTGCTGACATCCAGTCCGCAGCGGTTGCCATGCCGTTGGCAATCGGGTTAACCCCACCACCCGCGACATAGAACTCTTTGGTTGACCCCGCACGTGCCCAAATAGCGATACCGATATAAAGGACAAAAGTGGCACCGACAACGAGGTAAGTGATTGTTTTCAAATCCATCTGAACTGCTCCTTACTCGTCCACATTAAATTCGCGATCGATTTGGCGCATTTTCCACGCATAGTAGAAAATAATGCCTAAAAAGGTATAGATGGAACCTTGTTGTGCAAACCAGAAGCCCAGTTTGTAGCCACCTATCTGAAATTGGTTAAGTACGTCGACAAATAAAATGCCGCAGCCAAAAGAAACGACAAACCAGATCACCATCAAGCTGATCATCAGTTTTACGTTTTTGTCCCAGTAGGCTTTGGCTCGTTCCTGACTTTCAAACGCCATTGCCGCCTCCTTACGATTGGTGTTGTTAATAAAATGTTTCACTTTCTACCTTAGCAAGGTGCTGGCAAGAACTCTTTTCAACTTTAGTCGCGTAGGGAAAAACAAAAAGCGCCTATAAATAAGGCGCTTAGTATTTAAGTGATAGATTTTTGTGATGTTAATCTTGTGTTAAATTAGCCAAAGGTCTAATGATTTGTTGATGACTTTATAAAATAATTCAACCTAGGTAGAAATCTTTGATGCCTAGAAGCAGGTTGTTCAAAGCCACTGCGGCAAGGATCAACCCCATGACTCGGCTGATGATCGCAGCGCCGACATTGCCAATCCATTTCTGGATATGTGTCGCGCCAAGTAGCAAGAGTAAGGTGATCAACAGAACACTCACCATCACCGCTGCGGTGATGCCTTGGTCGACCAAAGAATAACGATGATTGTCAGTCAGCATTACGATTGCCATCATTGCACCAGGAGAGGCAATCGAAGGGATCGCAAGTGGGTAGACGGCTAAGTCAGCTAGGTCGGAGTGGCTGACTTCTTCAGAAAGCTTAGTTTCCTGTTCAGGTTTAGATTCACCAAAAATCATTGTTAGAGCGAACAGTAAGAGTACTAAGCCACCTGCTGCTTGAAATGCAGGCAGAGGAATCTGCATAGCTTCCAGTAATAGTTGACCGGCCATAAGGAAGAACAGAAGTACGCCTGTTGAGATACCTACCGCTTTAAGCGCCACTAAACGACGTTGTTTGGCTGTGAGGTGTTGAGTTTGAGATAAATAGACCGGAACGGAACCAATCGGATCGATGACGGCCCAGAGAACGACAAATTGAGTGATCAATACGCTAAGCAATGATGTGACTCCCAGAGTTAGTGAAACAGAGGGATGAATAAGTCGATCAGATGACCGACTTGACTATCTTAGCAGAGAAATGATCGAGATAGGATGAAAATTAAGCTTCAGATTCTAGCTGCTGAAGTAAAATTACAGCCTGAGTACGGTTTTTAACACCTAACTTTCTAAAGATCGCGGTCATATGGGCTTTTATCGTGGCTTCAGATACATTTAACTCATAAGCAATCTGCTTGTTTAGCAAACCATCAGATAGCATTCCGAGTACTTTGTATTGTTGTGGCGTTAAAGTGGCAATTTTCTCTGCTAAGTCATTGCAAGCCGCGTTGTTAGTGATGGAACCTTCTGGAAAGAAAGGCTCGCCATTCAAGACCTGATTCAATGCGCTGACCAATTCGCGCATGTCACTCGACTTAGGGATAAAACCAAACGCGCCATGGCTTTTGACCTGAGTGACGACGGAAGGCTCTTCACTGGCCGATACGACCACAATTGGCATGTCCGGGTACTCTGCTCGTAGCTGAATCAATCCAGACATTCCATTAGCGCCGGGCATTTTTAGATCAAGCAGCAGAAGATCGGGCTCGTCTTCCTTGGCAAGAACGGCCAAAAGGGCTTCAAGGGAATCCGCTTCCAATAAATTGGCACCACTAACCGCCATGTGCACAGACTGAAACAGTGCATTACGAAATAAGGGGTGATCGTCGGCGATGATAATGGTGTAAGTCGAGTCCATGACGTTAACTGCTTTTGAAAGTTTGCTTAATGGAATTATTGTCACCTTTGAGAGTATGGACAATATTCATACCCTAAAAGTCTGAACTGTATCGGGTTTTATCACCAAATTGCATATATATAAACAACAGACAAAAACGCCAGTCTGATGACTGGCGTAAAGTGAAGCTTAAGTTGGCTATAAGCTATTGGCATTGATATGTTGCAAAAACGGCTCTGCCTGCATAAATCCGGTGACTCTGGCGTTGGAGACATGTTGACCGCTGGCATCCCAGAACTCTATGGTTGGCAGGCCAAGTACATTCATCTCTTTCAGCAATGCGATATCTTGCGGCAAGTTTTTGGTGACATCGGCCTGTAACAGCACAAAATTACGTAGCTTTGCTTCTACATCAGGCTGGTGGAAGGTGTACTTTTCGAACTCTTTACACGCCACACACCAGTCAGCATAGAAGTCGAGCATCACAGGCTTGCCTGCCAGCTTAGCTTGCTCCAACTGGCTGTTGAGGTCATCCACAGTGCTAATGCGTGTAAATTGAATACTAGGCTGCGCTTGTTCTGTATGACCACCAAACCAATAGTTGAGTGCGGGTTGCGCTGAGACAAATAAGCCAAGAACCGCAATGATACCGACCGCACTTTGTTTCCAGCCGCCAAATGGCAGTGAGTTTTTAACATGGTATAGCCAGCCAAAAGCGGCTAGACCAAGAGCGGACCACAATCCTGTCGCCCAAGTTTCTGGCAGGATACGTTCAAGTAAGAAGATTGGCGCAGCAAGCAGAATAAAGCCAAACAGGGTTTTTACTCTGTCCATCCAGTTACCGGCTTTTGGCAGCAGTTTGTTGCCAAATACCGCAACCAGCATCAGTGGAATGCCCATACCTAAAGCGAGAGCGTACAGTGCGACGCCGCCCGTGAGTAAGTCACCGCTTTGTGCGACGTAGAGCAGTGCGCCTGAAAGTGGCGCTGTGGTGCAAGGGGAACAAACCAATCCAGAAATCGCCCCCATCGCAAACACGCCCAGTGAGCTGCCACCTTGTTGTTTGTTACTCAGGTTATTCAGCCACGTCTGTACTGCACTTGGCAGCTGAATGGTGTAGGCACCAAACATCGACAGCGCAAGGGCAACAAACATGACGCTCAAACCAATCAGGACATAAGGGTGTTGCATAGCGGCCTGAAACTGCATACCTGCAGAGGCGACAACCAATCCTAATAAGGTGTATGTGAGAGCCATCCCTTGAACGTAAATAAACGCTAAGCCTAATGCTCGGCCGTGGCTCAGTTTGCCGCTGCCAAGCACAATACTGGTTAAAATCGGATACATCGGCAGCACGCATGGCGTAAACGCAAGGCCAACACCCAGCGCTAAAAACAGTAAGGGTGTCCACCAGTTATCACTTAGGCTAGATGCTAGGCTCGATTCCTGAGAAAGCGGCTGTGATGGCTTGGCTGGAGTGTCTGTTGGTACGGAACTTGTGCTGCTTGATGGCGCCAAGTTGTCACTAGTGCTGGATTGGAAACGGGTTAAGTCAACCACGCGGGTCTCTGGCGGGTAGCAAAAGCCAGCTTTTGCACAGCCCTGATACTGGACAATCAGACGTGCACCATCCTGATAATCGGCTAAAGGCACTTCGACAAACAGAGGCGTGGTATAGATGTTGACCTCACCGAAAAACTCGTCTTGGTAGGGTTGGCCGTCTTCCATTTTGAGCTCGCCAACCGTGATATTTTCACCACTGACCGATAAACGGTGCTGGTAGAGGTAGTAATCTTGTTTGACTTGCCAGTCGAGGAAAACCTTATCGCCTTGCTGATAGGCGTTAAACGGGAAAGCTTGATCGACAGGGACAAAAGTATTGCTCTGATTTCCGAAGCTTGGTGCAGGGTTAGACTGCTCGAAAAGCGCCATAGCAGGGGCAGAAGCTACAGTCAGACATAATAAAATCAGTGAAAAGACGGCACGCATAGAAAAGTCACTTGAGTTTAGTTTTGATCATTTTAACTCAATCAGACAGGGGAAAGGGGGAATAAGTTTCATACTCCGACAAATATCGTCAATTCAGACGCTTAAGTCAGGTCGATGCCTGACTTAAGCCGAGAGGGTGTCAGAAAAGCTTAAGCCACCCCCAGTCGAGCGCGAACCACTCGCTCACAGGCATCAATATGCTCAGTATCTTTCGGGATCACCAAGACGGTGTCGTTACCCCCAACGGTACCTAGGATTTCAGTGTGTGGGTCGATATCGACCAATCGTGCGACGAGCTGAGCGCTGCCCGGGTGAGTTTTGACCACTACCATCGCCTGATTATGAGTAATAAATTCTATCTGCGAGGAAATCGATGACTCAACACGCACAGGAGCGGTTTCAACGGTAATGCAATACACCTTTTTACCACAGGCATTCTGGACTTTGACGACCCCAAGCTGAGACAGCAGACGCGAGACCGTTGATTGGCTGATGCCTTCAAAGCCGATAGCAACCAGAGCTTCGCGCAACTCATTCTGAGTAGTAAAGCTCTGTTGTTGAAGCAGGCGTTTACAGGCTGCAGTCAGAGTTTTGTCTTCAGTGTAATCGACTGAAGTTGGATTTAGAGTTTCACTCATGCGAACTCCTTTAAAACATGACGTAGAGATAATTCGTCCTTGCGACCTTCGACACTTCATTCCCTAGTAGCGTCTTCAGATATTGAGCGGTCACTTCTGTGGTGACTTAAAGGTTTGATTCGTAGATATCTTACCACCAAATAAAGTGTGGCTTTTTGAAAGGGATCACCAATCAAAGACTATTAATTTGCGATTTTATTGGTGAATAATTCTGTTGAAAGTGGATATTTATTCCTGGGTGGGAATAAATATCCACGGTTGTTTTATAAGAGTGACAGGCAGAGCGGATTAACGCGCTTCTGCCATGATTTCACGTGAGAATACTTTTTCACAGTAATGGCATTTGAGCTGAACCTGATGCTGTTTCTGTTGCACTTTGAATTGGCTTTCGACCGGTTCACCGTGTGAGATGCAATTGCTGTTCGGGCACTCAAAGACGCTCTGAATATGTTCTGGGAGCGCTAAAGTCAGTTTGTTGACCACCTGATATTCTTCGATCTGGTTCACGGTCGCTTTCGGCGCATACAAAGCCAATTGGTTGGCCTGCTCTTTGGTCAAATAGACATTTTCAATCTTGATGAGGTCTTTTTCACCGAGCGCCGAAGAGGGTAAGTTGAGACCAATAGTAATGCGTTGATTGGTCTTGTGCATTTTAAAAAGTTTGAGCACTTTAATGCCAACGTTCGCAGGAATATGGTCAATCACGCTGCCGTTACGAATGGCTTCTACTTGTAGTTGAGTTTCTTTCACCATGATAATTCTCCTGCAATTAAAGGGTTTCACTAAGAACAAGGGCAAGTAAGGCTTCACGCGCATAGACACCGTTTTCTGCCTGTTCAAAGTAGTAAGCGTGTGGTGTTCTATCGACGTCTGTTGTGATCTCATCGACGCGTGGTAATGGGTGAAGAACTTTCAGGTTCTCACGCGCCTCTTTCAGCGTGTCGGCGGTGAGAATAAACGCTGACTTAATGTGGGCGTATTCGGACTCATCAAAGCGTTCTTTCTGTACGCGTGTCATATACAGGACATCAAGTTCCGGTACGACATCTTCGATGTTGTTGTGCATGCTGAATTTGATGCCTGCTTCTTCGAGTTCTTCACAGATGTAATCAGGCATCGCCAATGCTTCAGGTGCGATAAAGAAGAAACGCACGTTATTGAACTTAGCCAGTGCCTGAGTCAGAGAGTGGACAGTACGACCGTATTTAAGGTCACCCACAAACGCGACATTGAGGTTGTCGAGTGTGCCTTGGGTTTCGTAGATAGAAAACAAGTCCAGCAGAGTCTGGGTTGGATGCTGATTCGCGCCATCACCGCCGTTGACCACAGGTACGCCATTGGAAAATTCGGACGCCAAACGCGCTGCGCCTTCTTGTGGGTGACGCATCACAAAGGCATCCACATAAGAAGATATTACCTGAACTGAGTCGGCCAGTGTCTCACCCTTTTTCGCCAGTGACGTGTTGCCACCATTATCGAAGCCAATAATTGTGCCGCCAAGACGCTGCACAGCCGTTTCAAATGACAACCTGGTGCGAGTGGAAGGTTCAAAGAAGCAGCTGGCCACCACTTTGTTTTTAAGCAGTGTCGGGTTTGGCTCGGCTTTGAGTCTAGCCGCGGTGTCGACGATAAGCTCTAGCTCGCTGCGGCTGAGCTCAGGAATGGAGATAATGTGCTTGTTAAATAACGAATGCGCCATAGCAGTGTTTCCTCGTCTCAATGGGTGAGTTTGTCCAACCCTTGTGGATTGCTAATCCATGGATTGATGTAAATTTCAGACAAAAAAAAGCCTCCTAAATAGGAGGCTTGAAAAGGATCGATAGAAAAAAATGAAACCACGCATGTCCCTGAGTCAGGGCATAAGTTAAGCCAACATTGAGTGGTTGCTGACAGGTTCATTTTGATCCTCCGAAGACAAATTGCGGAGGATTATACGGACAAAAAAAGCCAACGCAAGCGTTTGCGTAAAGTATTCATGAATTGGATTTTTATGCGTATTTCGCCCATTTTAGCGACACGTTTGCAGTGCTTGTGCTGTCTTGCATTGAGAGCGATGATTAGTCCTTAAGTGTGAAAAAAAATGCGGGCTTTATTCAGCATGTTTTTGATACATGATGAACGCCGCCCGCATTTCCCTGCAAACAATACTCAGTCTAATTTGAGTATGATTACTTTTAATCGATGATATTAGTCACCTAGTGTAGCTACCATCACCGCTTTGATGGTGTGCATACGGTTTTCAGCTTCGTCGAACACAATAGAGTAGTCAGATTCAACCACTTCATCGGTCACCTCACAGCCGTTTTTAAGCATTGGGTATTCTTCAGCAAGCTGTTTACCTACCGTGGTATCTTCGCCGTGGAAGGCAGGTAGGCAGTGCATGAATTTCACGTGAGGATTGCCTGTGGCTTTAATCATTTCCATGTTGACTTGGTAAGGCAGCATGAGGTTGATACGCTCTGCCCATGCTTCTTTTGCTTCACCCATCGATACCCACACATCCGTGTAGAGGTAGTCACAACCTTGAACGCCTTCTTGAACATCTTCAGTCAGGGTAATTTTCGCACCGGTTGTTTCAGCGATCTCACGGCACTGCGCGACAAGGGCTTCTTCTGGCCAGAACTGCTTAGGTGCGACGAGACGAATATCCATGCCCATTTTAGCGGCGCCAACCATCAGGGAGTTGCCCATGTTGTTGCGCGCATCGCCTAGGTAGGCAAACTTCATTTCGTGTAGCTGTTTGCCACGGCCATGTTCCATCATAGTCAGGAAGTCAGCGAGAATTTGCGTCGGGTGGAACTCATCAGTCAGGCCATTCCATACCGGTACACCCGCGTAAGCGCCCAGCTCTTCGACAATTTCCTGACCAAATCCGCGGTACTCGATGCCATCGTACATACGGCCTAAAACACGAGCGGTATCTTTCATCGATTCTTTGTGACCAATCTGAGAGCCTGTTGGGCCTAAGTAAGAAACTTGAGCGCCTTGGTCAAAAGCCGCAACTTCAAAGGCACAACGGGTACGAGTCGACGTTTTCTCGAATATCAGAGCGATGTTTTTGCCTTTGAGACGAGGTTGCTCATAGCCGTTGTATTTCGCTTTTTTCAACTCCACGGATAGGTCCAACATGTGTTGAATTTCACGCGGAGTAAAGTCTAATAATTTTAGGAAGTTACGGTTGCGTAGGTTGAAAGCCATGATGTTTTCCTTCTTATCGATGTGCACTTTCTCGTTGCAGGGAAAGAGGTAAGAAAGTGCAGTAATGAATTTGAGTGATTGTTTGTTTCATCTCAGCCCTGACTAAAGTCAGGACAGCTGGTAATTAGCCTTTGGTGATATTGGTGCCTGCCGTGCCCTGAAGAATGCGTAAACCATCTTCCAGTGAGCCGATCCCGACCACTTTGCCACCTTGTTTGACGAACTCGCATGATGCTTCAATTTTTGGCCCCATTGAGCCAGCATCAAATTGGTACTGCGCCAATTCAGTTGGGTTAGTGCTGCGCAGCGCATGTTGAGTTGGTTTGCCCCAATCGAGATAAACCGCATCCGCGTCAGTGAGGATGAGCAGGGCGTCAGCATTTAGCTGTTTAGCAAGGAAAGCGGCAGACATGTCCTTATCAATCACGGCTTCAACACCGACCAGCTTGCCGTTTTCGTGTTTGACCGGAATGCCACCACCGCCAGTACAAATCACTAAGTGGCCTTCGTCGATGAGCTTGGTGATCGCTTCGTGCTCGATAATTCCTGTTGGTTGCGGGCTAGGTACAACGCGGCGGAAGTGCTGGCCGTCAGGTTTGATCGTCCAGTGGTATTTCTCAGCCAGTTCCCGAGCCTCGGCTTCTTCATAAATCGGGCCGATGGGTTTAGTTGGGTCTGCGAATGCCGGATCATTGGGGTCCACTGTCATTTGCGTTAACATGCAAGTGGCATTGACGTTTGGCATTTGGTTTTTGAACTCTTGCATCAGCATGTAACCAATCATGCCTTGTGTTTCACTGCCCAGAACATCGAGTGGGTAGGGTGCTACCTTCTTGTACTCCAAGCCTTGTAACGCCAGTAAGCCAACTTGTGGGCCATTACCGTGTACCAGTACGACGTTGTATTCCTGAGCAATTTCCGAAATGGTTTTGACGGCAATTTCGATGTTCTGACGTTGTACTTCGGCTTCCAATGGTTCACCGCGGCGAAGTAGGGCGTTTCCGCCAAGTGCGACAACTACAGTTTGTTTTGTCATTGCTTTTATCTCTCTGCTGAGGGCGAAAGCTAAGTCGCTCTCGCCAACTTATCCGTTACTTAAATACCATCACGTTCGATTGGGCAGCTCATGCAGCGTGCACCGCCGCGGCCACGACCCAGCTCATCGCCCGGAATTGGCAATACTGTGATGCCCGCTTTGTCGTACTTCTCATTGGTGTAGGTGTTGCCTTCGTATCCGATCACGACACCAGGCTTAACGGTGAGAACGTTGTTAGCATCGTTCCACTGCTCACGTTCCGCGTTGAAGTTGTCGCCGCCAGTGGTGATAAGATTGAGTTGGTCGATGCCGAGTGCTTTCTCGATAGCCGTCACAAAGTAACCTTCTTCTTTGACATTCACTGCGCCAGACGCATCGCCAGTCAGGCTCCAGCACTTGACATCTTTGCGCATGACTTCTGGGTAAACAGAGAAGGTGTCTTCACGCATATGAGTCATGACGGTGTCTAAGTGCATGCAAGAGCGATGTTTTGGCAGCTCCATTGCAATCACTTGTTTCGCTTGACCATGTTTGAACAAGCCAGCAGCAAGGTGTTCAACACCTTGAGCGGTTGTGCGCTCTGACATACCAATCAGCACGGCACCTTTACCAATGACTAACACATCGCCGCCTTCAATGGTCGAGTTGTCGTAGAGCTTCTCTTCATCACCGAAGTACTTAATGAAATCCTGACCAGCAAAGCTTGGATGCCAGCGGTAGATTGCACGAACATGGTTGGTTTCACGTTGACGAGCAGGTTTGGCCATTGGGTTGATAGAAACACCGCCATAGACCCAGCAAGAGGTATCGCGGGTAAATAGGTGGTTAGGTAATGGTTCAATGATGAAATCAGTTGGCGCATGAAGTCCTTGCATCATTGATGAAGATTTCATCGGCATCTCTGCGTAAGAAAGGCCGCCGGTAAGGATCTTAGCTAGTTCTATATTCGGTAAGTCACTTAGGTAGCAGCGAACATCATTAGCAAAGGTTTTGCCCAAACGGTAATCCGACACTTGACGGCTGAGCAGCCACTCTTTAGCTTCTGCTACCGCCAGCGTATCTGCAAGCAAGTCCGTCAGAAGTAAGACTTCCACACCTTGGTCGCGCAGAGTTTGAGTGAACACATCGTGTTCTTTACCTGCACGCTCAACAGCAAGGACGTCATCGAATAGCAGATCGTGGCAGTTGGAAGGTGTCAGATGAGTCAGTGCTCGTCTTGGACGATGAACTAGAACACGACGTAATTGACCGATTTCAGAACCTACGTATAACTTACTCATGATCGTATCTCTCTTATATTTTTAATTAGTTTAAAACTTGAAAACTAATATTTAATTTGTAGGGAATAGAAGAGCGAATTTATTTATTCACTTATTTTGTTTCTGTAATTCATATTACGCTTGTCTGAGGAGGAATCTTAGAGGTCAGTCACAGTTCATTTTTTATGCCTAAAGCCAGTGTTTTCAAGGGTTTTAACAATATCTATGCAGTTGTTATTTGGATGTGAATGCCCTATTTAATCATTAGAAAGGAAAGTTTATGCATAAAATTATTCTGAGTGGTTGATACATATTGGTGAGAAGGAATAATATTCAAATTAAAATAACTTAAATATCTTTAACTAGATTGGAATTATGCATTTTAACTTTCTAGATAATTGCTTTTAAGGATTTAGAATATAGATTGATAACAAAAAAATGATAATAAGTTTAACCCAGATCACATATTAAATTTTCTGAAGTATTTAAGAATGGAACTATTGGATAAATAAAAGTTATAGCTAGAAATAACTTTTCTAATTTTTCGGTGAAGAGTGTAAAGAAAAGCCGCACTAAGGCGGCTTTGGGGGCTTACATCCTGTGAGCGAGTGTAAGGAAAAGAGCAGGCTAGATAAGTGCACCAATGCTTATCATTACAACACAGAATAACGTCAGAATGGCCAACAGTGGTGCCACCCATTTCACCCAGCGCACATAAGGCACTCGGGCAATGGCAAGGCCGCCCATAACGACTGCCGAAGTGGGAGTGATGAGGTTTACTAAACCAGAAGCCGACTGGTAAGCCGTGATGACTAGGTCGCGTCCGACACCAGCAAAGTCTGCGAGTGGGGCCATAATTGGCATGGTCAGTACCGCTAGGCCAGAGGTTGAAGGCACAAGGAACGATAACAAAATCTCAAGGAAGAACATGACATTAATGAATACGACCGACGATAGTCCGGTCACCATCTGTTCTGCTGAGTACAAGATGGTATCAGTGATCATGCCGCGGTCCATAACCACTACAATCCCGCGTGCAATACCAATGATCAGCGCTACGCCGAGTAGGTCACGAGCACCATCAATAAAGCTGTTAGTAAACTCTTCTTCGCTCATACGTGCCACGAGTCCGACTAAAATCGTTGCCGCTAAGAACATCGCTGAGATTTCTGCCATCCACCAGCCAGCCACAGAAACACCGTAGATCATCACGCCGAATGAGCCGCCGAAGATGGTTAAAATGACTTTACGTGTGGTGGTGAACTCAAGAGATTCGCCAGTTTGATTACCAAGAAAATGCGCTTTGTTCTCTTCGTATTTATCGTAAACAATTGATTTGCTCTGGTCTTCACGCACCATACGGGCATAGCGCATCACGTAGGCAACACAAATGACCCAGCCGATCACCAGCATTAAGGCGCGCAGCATGATGCCATCCGTAAACGGAATGCCAGAAGCGTTGGCGGCAATCACAGTGGCAAACGGGTTGATGGTGGATCCCAATACGCCAATACCAGCGCCGAGCAATACGGTCGCTGCGGCAACCAATGGGTCGAAGCGCGCAGCCATCATCACTGGCACTAACAGGGTGTAGAATGGCAAGGATTCTTCGGCCATGCCGTAGACGGTTCCCCCGGCAGCAAACAGCGCCATTAGGATGGGAATCATCATCTCTTCTCGGCCTTGAAGACGCTGCGTTACGCGTTCAATCCCAGCATCGATGGCACCCGTTTTTGTCACTAGCCCTAGGAAGCCACCAATGACAAGGATAAACAGAGAAACATCAATTGCGGCGGCTTCGTAGCTATTGTGGTCATAGAAGCCGTCAATCGGTGCTAGTAGTACGTCAATGACACCTTGAGGGTTGCCTTCAACAGCTTGGTAAGTGCCTGTGACAGGCACTTCTCGCCCTAAATCTTCATTCATTGTTCGCTGATACTGGCCAGCAGGTACGATCCAAGTCAGCATCGCAACCAGTGCAATGAGGATAAACAGAATTGTATAAGCGGAAGGGAATTTAAAGTTGGCAAAGAAGCCGCCTTTTTTTTCTTCAGTAGGTACAGTTTGGGTGGTCATGGTGTTCTCCTTACTTTTACTTGCTGAATAACAAATAAAAGTGAATCCGCGACTAGAGTTATAAAATAAAACTTACAAAGACTAAGTTATTGGAATGGTGATAATTAATTTGAGCTTCTTAATCACAGCTCTTAGTTGTTAGTTTAATTATTGATAGGGAATCTAACTTTGTTGATCTTCACAAAAATATTCAGTGTTATTTAATTGGATTTTAAATGGCGATGAATAGCTAGGGTAATTGTTTAAATAAAACGGATTTCTATTCTTTCGTGATAGGTAAGAGTAAGTTATTTAGACAGTATTTACTTGTGTGGAAATAAAATAAGGAATTTTATGCATTGATACGGATTTTCATTCAGGTATTTTTTTTGGCAGATCTTTTGATTAAAGTCAAAAATAATATGCTATAGAAGGTTCATTTCCCTTTGGAGGATAAAGAGATACATGATGAGTGTGTCTGGTATAGCCAAGAGTGTTGGTCATTATGAATAGCAAAAAGGCTGATATTCTCACATCAGCCTTTACATTTTCTCGTGTCGGCTAAGCGCCTGGAGGAATGGCCAAGCTATCAGCAATAAGCTGTATTAGGTGGTCTTCGACTTCAAAACGCACTTCGAGTAGTTCGCCAACCTTTGACATATCCACCTCAAAATCGGGGAGTTCATCATCGGCACTTACGTTGACATATTTATCGTTAAACTCAAGCAAAGGCTCTGTGGTTAACACAATTTTTGCGTAAGTAGCATCGATCTCGTTATTTGATTTAAAGCCAGTGGCCTGCCATTTCTCCATTACCATGTCGTAAATTTTGAAATGACCTTCTGAAATGTAATCAACCACATGGTCACAAAAAGAGCGGATTTGTTTCGGGGAAGGAAGTTCAACAACGTTAGCGTGTCCATTCGCTGGCTGAAGTGAGCCCAATCGACAATATTCGACAATCAGTGCCTGTCGAGTCTCTAACCAATGATCGATGACTTCACTGGAGCCACCCCACTGGTCTTGCGTTCGTTTGAATTTATTTAGCATGACCATGCCCTCATGATCGGATCACAGTTCCGGTGATCATTACGCTTTGCGGTGCAAAGCCATTCTAGAGTTTAACCTCTTGTCCTTACTAGAATTTATAGCCAGAAAATTGTTCCACTACAAACTCTGGTATGAAATTAGATTGCCAGTAAAATGGATGAACTGCAAGCAGAGAGGAAGGGGAATGTTTAAGAACAGTGACACAAACCGTACGAGCAATGCTTACTGGTGCGTTGTATCAGGTAGTGAGGTTTGGCTGGAGGAGCATGCGTTACCTTGTGGTTCAGCCCAGGCATTTGCACTACCGGAGGAAAATGCGATAAAGATAGGTGATTACAATGGGTTGCCAGTTATGTGGCTCAACGCACATGATGTCGAGCAGACGTTGCCATTGACTTCATTAAGAGAATGTTTGGGATTGGCTGAGCCGCTGTTTTTGTTGATCAGCAAGGCGGTGCAATATAGCCACATGACACAGACCCTGCGCTTTTGCCCAATTTGCGGTGGTCGTAACCACCTCAACCACAATCAAGTTGCTATGCAGTGTGGTGATTGTCGTACTTTACATTACCCGAGAATTTTTCCGTGCATCATTGTTGCCGTTCGTCATGGTGAGCAAATTCTATTGGCCCAGCACCCGCGTCATCGTAACGGTATGTACACCGTCATTGCAGGGTTTGTGGAAGTGGGGGAAACGCTTGAGCAGTGTGTAGCTCGTGAGGTCAAAGAAGAGACAGGTATTGATGTGACAAACATTCGTTATTTTGGCAGTCAGCCTTGGGCATTCCCTTCCAGTTTAATGATGGGCTTTTTGGCAGATTATCAAGGCGGGGAGTTAAAACCTGATTATAGCGAACTGAGTGATGCCCAGTGGTTCACTGCGCAGAATATGCCTCCTGTTGCTCCGCAAGGCACGATTGCGAGAGCATTGATCGAACGGACAATCAATGAAATGCAATGAAGCAATATTTTGATTTGATAGATAAAAAAAAACCCTCCGAGAGGAGGGGGTAAGTAAGATGTCGTTATGAGATGCTGAGTCGCGAGTACTCAGGTTATAATTGTTGTTTTCGCTAGCACACAAATTTTTAACACTCTTGTAGTTTGGGTGCAAATTAAGCACTGATTTAAAAGTTAATAACTTGATCTAGGTTGCAAAGCACACCGCTTTTGTATGGAAAACAGTGTTAGAATAGCGCCCCTAAATAGAAGCCGAATAGTTGGAAAGACGGAATGACTGAATTAAAAAATGATCGCTATCTACGTGCGCTTTTAAAGCAGCCTGTAGATTACACGCCAGTATGGATGATGCGTCAGGCAGGGCGTTACCTACCGGAGTATAAAGCGACCCGTGCTGAAGCGGGCGACTTCATGTCTTTGTGTAAGAACGCAGAACTTGCGTCAGAGGTCACGCTACAACCACTTCGTCGTTTCCCTCTAGATGCTGCTATTCTGTTTTCGGATATCTTAACTATCCCTGATGCGATGGGACTTGAGCTTCGTTTTGCAGCAGGTGAAGGTCCGGTTTTCGATAAGCCTATCACTTGTAAAGCTGACGTTGAAAAGATTGGTATTCCTGACCCGGAAGGTGAGCTGAAATATGTAATGAATGCTGTGCGCCAGATTCGTAAAGATCTCAATGGTGATGTTCCACTGATTGGTTTCTCTGGTAGTCCGTGGACTCTGGCAACTTATATGGTTGAAGGTAGCAGCTCTAAAGCATTCACTAAGATCAAAAAGATGATGTACGCAGAACCACAAACACTACACTTGTTGTTGGATAAGCTTGCAGACAGTGTGATTGAGTACCTAAATGCGCAAATCAAGGCAGGTGCACAATCTGTGATGGTCTTTGATACATGGGGTGGTGTTTTAACGCCACGTGATTACAACCTGTTCTCCTTACAATACATGCACAAAATCGTTGATGGCTTGATTCGTGAGAACGATGGTCGCCGTGTCCCTGTGACTCTGTTTACTAAGAACGGTGGCATGTGGCTAGAGCAAATTGCGGCAACTGGCTGTGATGCTGTTGGTTTGGACTGGACGATCAACATTCAAGATGCCGTTAAGCGTGTAGGTGATAAAGTGGCGCTGCAAGGCAATATGGATCCATCGATGCTTTACGCTTCACCAGAACGTATTCGTGAGGAGGTTGCGACCATCCTAGAAGGCTATGGTGATGCCGGTACAGGTCATGTATTTAACCTTGGCCATGGTATTCACCTTGATGTGCCGCCTGAAAATGCGGGAGTATTTGTTGAAGCGGTTCATGAGTTATCTAAGCCATACCACAAATAACTAAGAAACCAATGAAAGCGCCTGGTCTAATCAGGCGCTTTTTTGTTATTGGTTAATATACTCAGTTATACTGATGATATTAATGGAAGAGGGTACGGAAAACGAATGAAGACACGCGACAAAATAGTGCTTGCCGCATTGGATCTCTTTAATGAACATGGTGAGCGTAATATCACCACCAACCACATTGCTGCACATATAGACATAAGTCCGGGCAACCTTTACTACCACTTCCGCAACAAACAAGAAATCGTCCGCGAAATCTTTACCCTCTATTCGAATGAGTTATTGGAAAGGTTCTCTCCTATTCATGGTCAGCAAGAGAGCTTGGTATTGCTTAAGCACTACCTTGATTCAATTTTCAACTTGATGTGGAAATACCGCTTTTTCTACGCCAACCTGCCTGAGATTCTTCAACGTGATGAGCAGCTACATGACGATTACATTCAGGTGCAAGAAAAGTTGCAGACTAACTTGATCAACATTATGCGCGCATTTGTTGATTTGGAGCTGGTGTCTGTCGAAGACAGCGAAATGAAGTCACTGGTCACAACACTACATCTTATCGCATGTAGTTGGCTAGGTTACCAAGCGGCGATGTCGCCAAAAACTCAGATCACCGAGCAGGTCATTCATCAAGGTATGCTGCAGATGATAGCGGTCGTCAAGCCGAAAGCGACGGAGCAGGGGCTAGAACAACTGCAGTTATTGGAAGATGGTGTTAAAGCCATTCATGCTTAGCCATAACTAAACGCGATTGTGAAGTTTTCTCTAACCCCTTAAAGTGTCTAAAGATATTTTAAGGGGTTTTGTTTATGCACTACGATGTGTTCAACGGTGATGCGGATGGCATCATTTCTCTCCTTCAGCTTCGCTTAGCCGAACCTAAAGAATCGACATTGATTACGGGTGTGAAACGTGACATCGCACTGTTAACTTCTCTCCAGTGCCAAGCGGATGACTCGCTGACCGTATTGGATATCTCGATGGAGAAAAATAAAGCGAGCTTAGAAGCGATTCTTGCCACAGGTGCTCAGGTATTTTATGCCGATCACCACAAGTCAGGTGATATTCCACAGCATTCAAACCTTGATGCTCATATTTGTTTAGACGCCAATACATGCACCGCTTTGATTGTGGATGAGCTGCTGCAAGGTCGTTTTCACTTATGGGCTATTACTGCCGCGTACGGTGATAACTTGATTGCAAAAGCGGATGAGTTGGCTGACAGAGCAGGCCTTACCGATGAACAGAAAGAACAGTTGAAAGAGCTGGGGATACTCATTAACTACAATGGCTATGGGGCAGAGTTGGCGGATTTACATTTTGACCCCGCTCTGCTGTTTGAGCACCTTTTGGCCTATAATGATCCTTTTGCAGTTATTGCTGATCCAAACTCGGCTTATCACACTCTTACATCAGCGTATCAAAGTGATCTGGATAAGGCTCTCGCTATTGAAGCTTCTCATCAAAGTGATGTATTGGCAGTGTTTGAGCTGCCTAATCAAGCTTCTTCACGACGTATCAGTGGTGTTTATGGTAACTGGTTGGCGAACCAATCTCCGGACTGTGCACATGCTGTACTTTCAGAAAATGCGGATGGGAGTTATACCGTCTCACTACGGGCACCGCTGAATAATAAGCAAGGAGCAGGTGATATTTGTTCACAGTTTGCAACAGGCGGAGGACGCGCTGCCGCAGCTGGAATTAATTCACTCGATAGGGCGCAGGTTGGCGTCTTTATTGCGACAGTGGAAGCATATTACGCTTAAATACTAGTCGGCTAATGAGGTAACGAGATTACCTTGTTAGCCAGCGCTTCGGATTTTGTGTTTTGCTGTTTCTACGGATTTCGAAGTACAGGGAAGCTTGAGGTTGACCACCAGTATCGCCTGCGAGTGCAATGGTTTCACCTGCGGCGACTTTATCCCCTTCTTTTTTCAACAGGCTCTGATTAAAACCGTATAAGGTCATATCGCCTTTACCGTGATCGAGCAGGATTACCAAACCATAGCCCCTTAAATAATCAGAAAAAACAACGGTGCCCGAATACACGGCTTTCACTGATTGGCCGTAATTGGCATCAATGACCATACCTTTCCAGTTGATCTGGCCTGTCTGACGTGAGCCATAATTGTGTAAAACTTTACCTTTCAGTGGCCAAGGTAATCGACCTTTGCGTTTGGCTAAGCCATCCATAGGAACGGCATTGAGCTTGGCGGCTTTGGCTGCCTTGGCTATTTCCGCCTTTAAGCGTGTTTCATTGCGCTGTAGCTCAGTCAGGTAAACCTTATCACTGGAAATGCTTTTCTTAATGCTGGTAACGGTACCTTTACGTTTCGATTGTTCTTTACTCAATTGTTGACGCTTTTGGTTCTGTTGAGCGAGGAGCTTAGTGATTTGTTGCTGTTCAAGCTTGAGTTGATTTTCACTTTCTGAAAGCTGTTCTACGGTTGTTTCCAGCTTTTCAATCGTAATGGTACGTTGTTTCGCCAAGTGCTGGAAATATTGGCTGATCCTGTCCTCTTCCACTCCTTGATTAAGAAGGCTCGCGGATGATTTCGCTCGTTGAGTGACGTAATAGGTCTGCAATAGCTCAGCGAGCTTTTCGCTTTGTTGCTGTTTCTGCTGTCGAAGTGAAGTAATGCGCTTTTCTAACGTGGCAATACTGTGGTTGGTTTTATTCAGGGCCTCTTTGGCCTCTTTAATCTCTTTCTCTAAACGGACAATACTCAGTTCTTGCGCCTTGAGTGATTTCTGCAGGGAGTCGAGTTTCTTTTGCTGAGAACTTAATGCCTGCTTTTGACGAGATATCTCACTACTGACCCCTTTTAATTCATTGGGGGAGGCAGACCAACTAGGAAAGGCTAGGGTTGAGGCAACAATCAATACCCATGCTGAGAGCGTAGAGGTGGCGATCAGTCGTCCTTGTTGCTGTGTTGCCATCGAAGAATCAGTCCTAAGTCTTTGAGAGAAAGTCAGTATACCCAAACACATTCCTTCGAAGAAAGAGTAATGTCAAAACTTGTTAATGAGGAAATAAAAAAGCTCAGGTATTCACCTGAGCTTTTCGATATAAGCGATGTCGCCGTCAAGCGTGCCTATTTGACTAGAACTTCACCTGACATTTCTGCTGGAATTTCTAGGCCAGCCAGAGATAGCATGGTTGGCGCAAGATCGGACAGTTTTCCGCCTTCTTTGAATTCCACTGCTTTTTCACCGACATAAATTAGTGGTACTGGCAGATTGGTGTGTGCCGTGTGAGTACCGCCTGTTTCTGGGTCTACCATCATTTCGGCGTTACCGTGGTCTGCTGTGATAAGGAGCTGACCACCCACTTCCTTGATGGCTTCCACTACCTTACCAACGCTTTCGTCGAGTGCTTCGATGGCTTTCTCTGCCGCTTCATAGACACCGGTGTGGCCAACCATGTCGGCATTTGGGTAGTTACAGATGATGGCATCGTATTTACCCGACTTGATCGCCGCAACCATTTTCTCTGTCAACTCAGGGGAGCTCATCTCTGGTTGAAGGTCGTATGTGGCCACTTTTGGTGACGCTACAAGTTGACGCTCCTCGCCTTCAAATTCACTTTCAACTCCACCGTTGAAGAAGAAAGTCACGTGCGCGTATTTCTCTGTTTCAGAGATACGTAGCTGAGTTTGACCTTGTTTAGATAGCCACTCACCGTAAGTGTTTTCTAGAGATGCAGGTGGGAAGGCGATAGCTAGAGGGATATCAGCAGCGTATTGAGTCAGCATCACGAAGTTGATGGCTGGGAATGCAGCACGCTCGAAGCCGTCAAATGCAGGAACGAATGCACGAGTGATTTGACGTGCACGGTCAGCACGGTAGTTCATGAAGATAACCGCATCGCCATCTTGCATGATGGCATCTTCTTGGCCTTCTGCTTGGATTGCTGTCGCTTTAACGAACTCGTCGTTTTCTTCACGCGCGTACGCGGCTTCTAGGCCTGCAACTGCCGTTTCTGCTCTGAACTCAGCTTTGGCTTGAGTGAGAAGATCGTAAGCAACTTGAACGCGATCCCAGTTGTTGTCACGATCCATTGCATAATAACGGCCCACTAAAGAGGCGATACGGCCTTTACCTAATGTCGCAAAGAGATCTTGGAAACGTTGCAGTGAGTTTGCTGCGCTACGTGGTGGTGTGTCACGACCGTCAAGGAAGCAGTGTAGGTAAATCTTTTCTGCGCCACGTGCTGCTGCCATTTCAACTGCGGCATAGATGTGATCTTCGTGAGAGTGGACGCCACCTGGAGACATCAGGCCCATTAGGTGAACGGCTTTACCTGCTTTAACCGCCGAGTCAATCGCTTCGACAAGTGCTGGTGTCTCAGCAAACTCACCATCGGCGATGGATTTAGTAATACGAGTCAGATCCTGATAGACCACTCGGCCTGCACCAATGTTCGTGTGGCCGACTTCAGAGTTACCCATCTGGCCGTCAGGCAGACCCACATCTAGGCCTGATGCTGAGATGAGAGTGTGTGGATTGTTGGCAAGCAGGCCGTCGATCACGGGCGTTTTCGCATTTGCGATTGCGTTGCTTGCTGTCTCTTCACGGTGACCGTAACCGTCAAGAATAACCAGAGCCAATGGCTTCTTAGCTGACATAGTGATGTCCTCGTCAAATTCAAAGTAACTTTAGAAACAAAATTAGCGTAATTTTACTACACTTTTTACCCAAAACTGTAGGCTAAGATCAAATATTGTTGGCTAAATATCGTTGTTATATTTCACCTTATATTGAGCGTAACGACTGAATAGGGGGAGATTTCCTGTCTCGTTGACTTCATTTTCACTCATACAGAGGAAAGATAAAGCAGGTATTAACTATTGTTCTAATAGCGGTTAACTGACTAACAGCCCAGTTCCTACCACCGCCAAAATCGCGCCTAGCCATGCAAATCGATTGGGGCGTTTTTTGGTATAAATCCAAAGTATAGGCAGCAACATGATCGGCGTGGTAGAAGAAAGTAGGGCAACCATACCGACATTCCCTTCTTGAAGTGCATAGAGGATAAGCGTCATACCAACAGCCATCGCGAGAAAGCCGTTGAGAGCGGTGATGGCGAATAAGCGAAGATTCATGGGTAGTGTTGCTTTCGCGAGCTTAGCACCACTTAAGAAAAACAGGCAGTGTGCAGCAAAGGCTGTCATCATACGTATAGCTGATGCTGCCACGGGGTCGATAGCAGTCTGCATTACGGGTTTAGCGATAATGCCACCAAGTGCCTGACACAGCGCCGCAACCAGTCCTAAGGAGATACCAAACCAGATACTGCCTTTCACCGACTCCAAGTGATTAGTGCTCTGCCCTTTACGGCCAAAAAAGATAGCAGTGAGAACGCCAGAGAAAACCAAAGCTGAACCTATAAGCTCAATGCTGGTCATGGTTTCGCTAAACAGGAAGTAGCCCAGTATGGCGGAAAACACAGCATGGCAAGAAAACAGCAAGCCAGCTTGGCGAGGCCCCATCCGATTTAAGCAAGCGAACAGAGCTGTGTCGCCAACAAAAATGCCGATCAAACCAGATAAGGCCATGGCTGAAATGGCGCTGGTTTCAACCGTTGCCCAGCCGCCTGTAAATAATGCCATTGAAGCGAGAATGACAGAGGTGCATCCCATGCGCCAGCGACTGTACGCAAAGGTACCAAGGTGCTGTGCAGGTCCAACAGAGAGTAAACTGGCTACCGCCCAGAGAAAAGCTGCAGCCAGTGCCAGCCATTCGAATCCCATAAGCTGTTCGTCCTGTGAACAAAGAAATCAATAGGCTGACAATATGCATGAAATAGCGTTGGAAACAAAGCTTAAACTTTAAAGCGTTCTACCTCAGTGCGTACCGTGTTGGCTGAGTTAAACATGTTAGTCGCACTATCACTACTGCGCATCGCCTGTTCAGACAGAATATCTGACGCATCTTTAATACCTTGAGTATTGCGACTGATGTCTTCGCTGACGGCACGTTGCTCTTCCGCAGCACTGGCTATCTGAAGCGCCATATCGTTAATTTCTGTAATCGCAGAGGTGATGGTATTCAGGCTCTGATATGCTTGTTGAGCGTAATCCACACTAGTCCCTGCTAGTGCCGTGCTGCTTTCCATACTGTTGACGGCGAGCTTGGTATTGTTCTGTAGTGTTTCAATCATATTGCGGATCTCTTCGGTTGAGCCATGTGTGCGTTGGCTCAACACTCTGACTTCGTCCGCTACGACGGCAAAACCACGGCCTTGCTCACCCGCACGAGCAGCTTCGATCGCAGCATTAAGGGCCAGTAAATTGGTTTGCTCTGCAATTTCGCGAATGGTAGAGAGAATTTGATTGATGCTCTGTGTGTTGCTCTCCAGTTCTGAGATCACCCCAGAGGCTGCGGTCACCTGATCGGCTAGCTCAACAATAGCTTGACGGTTTTTTTCGATCACTTGCTGGCCGTCTTCACACGCGGATGCTGAACCTTGAGAAGCGTTCGCGGTCAACTCAGCGTGACTGGCTACTTCAGCCGCTGTTGCTGACATTTCATGAATCGCAGTCGCTATTTGATTAACATCATTTTGCTGTGCTTCGACTTGCTGGGAAGATTGTTGTGCTAGTAGGTTCGCTTGTTCAGCTTGGACGGCCAGATCTCTACTGTGATGAATGATACCGCTGAGCATAGATTGCATTTGACTGAGGAACTGATTGACGTGCTGCGCCAGTTCTCCGATTTCATCCATACGGCGAATGTCTATTCGTTGAGTTAAATCCCCTTCACCCTGAGAGAGCTGTGAAAGTGCTGCTGATAAGGTTTGTAGAGGCTGAAGTAAGCGAGTAATTACATAAGTGCTGATTGAAGCAATCACAATGTAGAGGAAAATCGATGCGATCGCGGTGAATTGAATTTGTTCGGCTACCGAGGCGTACGCCATGTCTTTATCTACCACAATGCCTAGTGACCAATCGGTATTGGGTACATTAGTCGCAAAGATCAGCTTATCGCCTTGTTGTGGCCAGCTGATAGTGGAAATGAAAGAGGTATTGACCAGTTGATGAACTTTATCGGCTGATAAGACTGGATTGAGCTCAGTCAGAGGTTGCTGGCTCAGCTTCTCATCTTGGTAAGCGACAATGTTGTTATTACCATCAACCAAAAACGAAAACCCTTCGTTGTCTAAGCTGACATTGAGCACTTCTTCGATGATATTCGTCACGGTCAAATCTGCGGCTAAGACGCCATTTTTACTGCCGCTAAATGCTTTAGCAAAGCTGACCACGATACTGCCATCGAAGTCTTGATAGGGCTCGGTGACGATCAGTCCATTGGTTGCCATGGCATCTTTATACCAAGGTCGGGTGCGAGGATCGTAATCTGCAGGCCAATCCTCGCTTTTATCTCCATAAGCGATAGAACCATCATCAAAACCAGCATAGACTGATAAGAACCCTCCGGCTCGTTTAGTGATAAGCATCTCTCTATCGGCATTGTCAGTGTTGAGAATGCTCACTTCATTTGCCAGCATCATATCGCTTCGGATGGAGAGCCAGTCACTGATATAACGAGAGGTGGCATGGCTGACGTTAGCCATTTCACTATTCAGTGCGGAAGTGGTTTCTTGTTTTAATTGACTGACAGAGATCCATGCCTGGACTCCTGAGACAATTGCAATAATGATCGCGATGGCGATCTGAATCTTTAATTTAATTGTGTTTCTCATTGCCCTTCCTTAATACTTAGACAACCTATCGAAAATCAGGGTGTGTGAGTTTGAATTAGTGGTTACACCCTGTTAGTGCGGAAGTTCACGTAGGAACTGCTGAAATAGCTATGAATATTGGTTTAACAGGCTGATGTTATAGAAGTTATTAAAATATAGATTTGATCTATATGGATATTCAGGAAGTGGAATATCGATGAAGAGGGACCTTTTGACTGAATTGTGACTTCTTGCCCATTAATGAAACAAGAAGCCACAACCTAATATCTAGGTTAAAAATAGAGCTGCCATATAGACAATCGCTAAACCAACGAGACCGATAATGACCCCTGTTTTTGCCATGTCTTTACTTTCGATAAGCCCAGTTGAGTAGGCGAGGGAGTTAGGGGGAGTAGAAACGGGCAATATCATGCCAAGTGATGCTGAGAAAGCTACCACGACCAGTAAGCCTTGCAATCCTCCGACTGAAGCTAGGCTGTCCATCGATGCCCCAATCGCTGCAGCGATCGGCATCAATAAGTTGGCCGTTGCGGTGTTGGACATGAAGTTCGCCATTAACCAACACACCATAGACAGGGTGAGGACCACCGCAACTGGGGACAAGGCCTCGTAATCAATCGCGTGTGCCAGCGCAGCGGCCAATCCGGTTTTATCTAGGCCAATTCCTATTGCAATGCCCCCAGCGACTAACCACAACACATCCCAGTTGATCTGTTTGAGCTCTGCTTTGCCCATGATACCTGTCAATGTGAAGACCGCGAGAGGGATAATGGATACCACGTAGGTGTTCATTCCATGCAGCTTTGTCGTCATCCATAACAATATGGTAGCCGCGAAGGTGACATAGACTACCATGGCACGCCAGCTACGCTGAAACTGGCCGTCGAGCTTCAGTGTCATAGTTTGATGTGAAGAAGGGAACAGTTTTTGAAGTAGGAACCAAGCAAAGGTGAGCTGGACTATCACAAAAGGCAAACCCATCATCATCCAGCTGAGAAAGTCGATGCTGTTTTCACCCGTTAAGTATTGTAGAGCGATGGCGTTAGGTGGGGTTCCGATCGGAGTGGCAATCCCCCTGTATTAGCGGCAATGGGAATACACAAAACCAGTGCTTTTATCCCTAAATCGCCTTTGGGGGCTGAGGCGACAATCGGGCCAAGCAGTGCCAGCATCATCACTGTTGTTGCGGTATTAGACATAAACATTGAGAACACTGCAGTAATCAACATTAAGCCGAGCATAATAAATTTTGGCTGGTGGCCGAAAGGGCGCAGCAAAACTCGAGCAAGGTTGTTATCGAGTTCGTATTTTGATGCAGCGATGGCTAGCGCAAACCCACCCATAAATAGAATAATAATGGGTGAGGAGAAGGCGCTGAAGATATCGGTGTATTTCATCAACTCTCCCAGATCATGTCCTGCTGGAGGAGTGCGAAAGAGATGCAGACCTTTGTCTGAAATCATGACCAATTCAAGTGCGATGATCAAAATCGAAGTGGCGAAAACGGGAACAGGCTCCAGTACCCATAATAGGGCGGCGAGCAGAAAGATAGCCAGTAAACGATGTTGAATTAAAGTCAGATCATCAATGGGGATGGCATCAATTGGCATAAACAACACGGCAATTGGCAAACCAAAGCAAATCAGTAACTTAATGACTATGGTTCGATCAATGTTGGGCATAAGGGCTTAACCTCAAAGCGAAACTCTGCGGATAAGAATAAAGAATAACTAAATGAAGGTCTTAGACTAAGATGGAAGTTTTTATATGTAATCAAGAAATGTTAAGCAAGGTTGTTTTTGGTCAAAAAAAACCACCAATGTTGCCATTGGTGGTTTGTTCAATCTTTTATGCCGCGGTAATTAACGAGTACCGTAAACAACAATTGTCTTACCGTGGGCAGAAATTAAGTTCTGCTCTTCTAGCATCTTCAAGATACGACCTACTGTCTCACGAGAACAGCCAACAATCTGACCGATTTCCTGACGAGTGATCTTGATCTGCATACCGTCTGGGTGTGTCATTGCATCTGGCTGTTTCGCCAGATTAAGCAGGGTTTGTGCGATGCGGCCGGTTACGTCTAGGAATGCCAAGTCACCCACTTTCTGACTAGTGACCTGTAGACGGCTTGCCATTTGTGCGGACAGACGCATCAGGATGTCAGGGTTAACTTGGATTAGCTGACGGAATTTCTTGAATGAAATTTCTGCTACTTCACAAGGAGATTTGGCACGAACCCATGCCGTACGCTCTTGGTCTTCTTCGAATAAACCAAGTTCACCGATAAAGTCGCCTTGGTTTAGGTAAGAAAGGATCATTTCCTTACCTTCTTCGTCTTTGATAAGTACTGCCACAGAACCTTTAACAATGTAGTAAAGAGTTTCTGCTTTTTCGCCCGCGTGGATCAGCGTGCTTTTTGATGGGTACTTATGAATATGACAGTGTGAAAGGAACCACTCTAATGTTGGATCGGTTTGAGGTTTACCTAGAACCATAATATCTCACTTCCTCTGCAGGGTACGCTTGCTGCTTTCCATGTTTTAGCTAAGCCTTGAATCAAGACCTACTAGGATAAGAGCACTTTTCAAATGCTGCAAGCCATCTTTGTTTCGGTTTCAAATAGTATCTTTTTTTGAAATCGATTTCTTGATTTTAATCGGGTACACCTTACGATTTTGTACGCAAAAATGTGCACATGATCACGGTATGAAAAGTAATCGTGCTTATCCGGTGGTTGTTAACCAATTTTTCCGGTTTCGATCAGTTGTTGCAAAATAGGGCGCACAATTAGCTCGACCGCGAAACTCATTTTGCCCCCAGGCACCACGAGCGTGTTATGACGTGACATAAATGAGCCGTCAATCATCGCCAGTAGGTAAGGGAAGTCGACGTTTTTAATACCACGAAGACGAATCACGACAAAGCTTTCATCTAAGCTTGGTATACCTTTGGCATTTAATGGGTTAGAAGTATCGACGGTTGGAACACGCTGGAAGTTAATATGAGTGCGCGAGAACTGGGGAGTAATGTAGTTTAGGTAGTCGTCCATTGAACGGACAATAGAGTCCATCACGGCCTCTCGAGAGTGGCCACGATCTCGGGTATCTCGAACGAACTTTTGGATCCATTCCAAGTTAACAATGGGGACCATGCCAATCAGAAAGTCGACGTGCTGAGCGACGTTAACATCGCCATCAACGACGCCACCGTGCAAGCCTTCATAAAACAATACATCAGAGTTCTCAGGCAGTTCTTGCCATGGCGTAAAGGTACCCGGCATCTGATTGTACGGTACGGCTTCATCAAAGGTGTGCAGATAACGGCGTACCTGACCTGTTCCTTCATTTCCGTATTTACGGAAAAACTCAGCGAGTGCTGGGAAGTCGTTCGCCTGTGGGCCAAAGTAGCTGATGTGTCGCCCCTGTTCACGGGCTTTGCGAATTTCGACATCCATCTCTGGGCGCGTAAAGCGGTGAAAACTATCACCTTCTACCCAAGCGGGCTTGACGTTCATCATGTTGAACATTTTGCGGAACGCTTCAGATGTCGTTGTGGTGCCCGCACCAGATGAACCAGTGACGGCAATAATCGGATGTTTTGCTGACATGACAAACCTTGTCTGTAAATAACTGTCCCTTGTTGCATGCCACTATAACACGCTTTAATGGGAAGAGACTGTATGCTGTGTTTTAAAAAGAAAACTTTTGTTTGAGCTGAATGTCGACGGTCTCGTGAAGCTCAGAAAAAACCACAACAGCTTCACCTGCTTCGAGCTGGTTTTTGATTTGATCGATTTTGTCTTGCAGGGAAATTTCTAGTTCGCCGTAGTCTGTGCCTTCACGCAGGACGAATTCACGAATCAGGTTGTCCAGTGTGTCTGGGTCAATTTGTTGCCATGGAACGATCATAAATACCTCTGTCTTTTATGCTCGAAAAGTTGACGGCTATTATCCAGAAACCACCAGACTTTGGTAGTAGGCTGGTAACGCTTCTTCTAGCCAGAACCTCGGTTTGAGTGCGCTGCCGGTTAAAAAGCCCACATGACCACCTTGTTCGAACAAGCGGTAGTCAATGTTATCTGGTAAAACGAATTTTGGTATAACGGCATCTGTCATAAAAGGGTCGTCTTTGGCATGAATGATTTGTGTCGGTATGCGAATGTCTTTGAGTCGATGAATACCGGAGCACCTCTGATAGTAATCCTGTGCGTCTTTAAAGCCATGTAAAGGAGCGGTAATCAAATCATCAAATTCAAACAGTTTGGTGACTCGCTTTATGCTTTGGTAAGAGACATTGAGCTCGCCTTTAATTAGGTGATGTTTACGCAGAGCATTTTTCTTCAAAGATGAGAGCAGGTACGTTTTATACACCTTGGAGAATCCTTTCTCGATGCGCTCTGAACAGGCCGATAGATCGAGTGGTGCCGAGACGATGGTCGCCGCAGAAAGTAGTGGCTCTTGATTGTATTGCGCCAGATAGTTAGCCAGCATGTTGCCACCAAGAGAAATCCCTACCGCGACTTTGGTTTGATTTGGTAGTTGTTGATTTAGCTGCTCAAGGAACAAGCGTGCGTCTTCTACTTCCCCCGAATGATAGGCTCGCGCACGGTGGTTCGGTTTGCCGCTGCAGCCGCGAAAATGCATCATCACAGACAGCCAGCCATGTTGAGAAAATGCGTGCATCAGGCCATTGGCATAAGGGCTGTAAAAGCAGCCTTCTAGCCCATGAAACAAGACAAAAACAGGTTTTTTCTTAGCTTGCTCAGTTTGCCAGTCTTCACTCCAAGCTAGATCGAGAAAATCACCATCCGGAGTATTCAGGGTCTGCCAAAGCGGTTCAAACAGTGCTTTCTTACGAATGAAACGTGGTGCCAGAGTTTGCAGATGCGGATTGGCTAATCCTTTGGCAGCAATAAATTGAGTCATAAGAACGCCTATCAGTGGGTAAGGTCATCGATGGAATGGGCAAAAACATCGTGCAAATGTTCTCCGCCAAGCTGACGACAATATCTCAACGTCAGCGGTTCAGCTTGGTTAGTCTGAAGTTCTATACTGTTGATGCAATCGACCAGATCAGACTGTTGTTGCTTTTCAAGTTGCAATTCGAATTGCAAGGATTCTCTGTAGAGGGTGTCTGGGACGTGGGATTTGAGTTTACGACGTAGGTCTCGATAGCTGTGTAACAGGGTTTCTGAACGACCTAGACACTCTTCGACTTTGTGCCAGTCTTCATCGAGAAAGGCAGCCTGCTGCTCATCAAGCCATTTCAGCAGCAACAGCAGGTTTACATTGCCTTTGAACTGGTTTTGTAAATTGAGGCACGCATCTTTCACTTCTCGAACACTGTAATATTGCAGGCTGAACTGCCATAAGCGTTCTAGGGTTAGCGAAACTGATACGTGCTTTGAGCTCATTAACCGTTAAACTCCTGTTCCATCTGCTCCAGCTCCTCCTGCAGTGCCATCCATTCCATTTCGACCTCTTCCAGCTCTGCTTTAGCCTGACTCTGAGCGGTTAATACCTGATTAAGTTTAGCTTTATTTTCCGCTTCATACAGTGAGTTATCAGATAATTGCGTTTCTGCTTCCGCTAATTGATTACCTAGGGTCTCCATCTTAGCTTCAAG